>JANNGR010000304.1:0-15597 GCA_031403955.1 Betaproteobacteria bacterium | reverse complement strand
TACATGGCCTCGTTTATACAAGAGATTCAGACGCGTTGCAACAAATATTAAGTAATTTACATGGCTACAATTATAACCAAAAAACAAGCCGCAACCCGCATGGATGCTGGGTTACGGCTCGGTCAGAGAGGAAAAGTTCGGCTTAAGCAACAGCCCGCGCGCGAATCTCATCAAGTACCCGCACCATCTCCGTCACCTTTTCTGGCAGAAACAGAGCCTCCGGCCCTTGCTGACTGATGTCCGTGAACGGCGACTCATACAACCGCGCCGGGTCCATCACCCCGTTTTCCGTCAGGTACTGCACGATGAGGTCGATGAACTCAAGCTGATTGGCAGTGGCCGTCGTGCCGACCACAAATTGGCTGAATGCCTGCTTGGCCGTTTCCCGGTCCAACCCCACCATGGAGCGGATGAAGATGCCAGGTTCCTGGGTTATTTTTGCACGGGCGGTTCCGTCAAAAAGTTGAACGTCCTGTCTGTTGGTCGGAATCTGCCGGTTAGGCCAGCCGCACAAGGCGGTGATTTGCGCTTGTGGAAAGCAAGTTTTCGGTGCGCGGCAGAACCGTCCCGGACCTGCTTTGAGCAAGTAACATTGCATTGGACCCCATCCCGTCTTTTACTTTTCAATACTTTTCTTGCCATCTATGGCAAAAACGCGTAACGGTGGAATTGTTGGTGTCGGACGCGGTGATGGCAGAGGTACAAATAGGCGATGGGCAGGCAGTGCGCAGTCGGTTGGCCTATTGCGATTTGCGTCCCTGCATGAGGTGCAGTTCATTGTCAGCTGGAATTTCCGGCATATCGTAGGAGCCGTGGCCCGAAGAAAGATTGAACTCCATTTGCTGCTCTTTGGCCAAAGCTGCTTGCATGGTACGTGAGTTGACCCGTCTGAACCATGCTGTGTACCATGTTCCGCCAGTCCGCTTCAACATTGACCATCCAAACCTCCGGTCGTGGCCTGGCAGAGATCACGCCCCTGGTGCGGGCCTGGATTGCGCAGTTCGGCGTCGAATGGGGGCTGCTGACCTTGTGTGTGCGCCACACATCGGCAAGCCCGTGCCGGGCGGGCACCCACGCCGCGGCCTGCATCCGCGGCGTCACGCCGCCAGTGCCTCCATGGGCACACCAAATTGCCGTGCCAGCGCCTTTGTCTGGCGGAGGTTCAGATCACGCTTGCCCGACAGGACCGCTGACACGACGCTTTGGGCCCCCACCTCGGGCAGGTCGCTCTGCCGCAGACCGTGCTGTTCCATGAGAAACGCCAGGCGGGTAGCTGGGGTGCTGCCATCGGGCCATGGGTGGACGCGGTTTTCGTATTCGTAGATTCTGCCGCCGAGCAAGGCTGCCAAACCACCCAGCGGACTCGCCTCCAGCGCAACCGTGTCTTCCATCAGGCTCTGGGCTACCTCCAGCAACTGCGCATAGTGCGCCTCATCGCGCACGGCGGCACCAAGGCCCAATGCCTCGTGCATGGCAACCCAGTGCGCGGTAATGTCGGACAGGTTCATTTCCATGCTCCTTTGTCGTACTCGCGGTGGGTCAGCTCCGCCTTCACCCACATCAACCCGGCCTGGAATGCGATGGTGGCAACCAGCCGGTATTTTTTCCCCCCGATGTTGAACACGTAACGCCCACCCACTTTGTCCACACTGGCAAACGTAGCTCTCAGTTGCGCAAAGCAGGCAAAAGCGCTGTGCTCCACCAGGTGTCTGAAGTCCTGCAAGGGTTGCCGCGCGTCGGGGTGCAGCGCGGCGAATTCACGCAGAGCCCTATTGGAGATCAGCTTCATGGGTACACCGCGAGCACATAGCAATTTGCTATGGATAACCTGCTTGAAGACAATGACCGGGACCCGTTGTTTGCGCGCCGCGACGAGGGCCCGACGACATGCCGGCGCATGTGTGCGAGGTGGCGCCGAACTTGATGGACGAGTAGGCCCGCGCGACCGGCCGATGAGTATTGGTCCGCAAGGCGCAAAGTCAGTCTGCCACTGTTTGCCTTACCAGGTAAGCCGGCCTATACTCAACGCGATCCCACCGCGTAAGGAAACCATATGGCGACACTGCTCGTCTCCTCGAAAGGACAGATTGTTTTGCCCGCTGTACTGCGCCGCCGGCTGGCGCTTGGCACAGGTTCCAGGCTCGAAGTGCTGGAAGAGGCGGACGGCCTGAAGTTGCGCGTCGTCCGATCGGTTCCGAAGGCGGACGTTTCACAATTGGCCGGCATGGTGCAGGCCCCAAAACGCGGCGTGCCACGGCGGCTGCAGGACTTTGATGCGGCGTCGCTGCTGGCGAAAGCGCGGTCTGGCAAGCCATGAAAGCCCTCGACACCAACGTCCTGGCCCGATTCTTTGTCGACGACCCCGATGATGCGCAGGCAGCCAGGCAACGCCCCGCCGCCGTTGCCGCGGTGTCGGCACGGGCCTACGTCGCGGTGACCGTGCTGCTGGAGTTCGAATGGGTGATGCGCGGCTTCTATGCCCTGGCGCGGCGCGACATTTCCAAGGTGATGCGGGCCCTGGCCGGCATCGAGCACATCACACTCGAAGACCGTAGCGCGGTGCTGGCCGCGCTTGACGCCTTCGACAAAGGTCTGGATTTTGCAGACGCTCTGCACCTGGCCCGAAGCTCGCGCGTTACGGCGTTCGCCACATTCGATCAGCGCCTTGCCAAACGCGCAAGGGGCCTCGCGCTGACGCCACCGGTCGAATTGATGTAGCGCCAGAGCAACTGCGCATAGTGCGCCTCAGCGCGCACTGCAGCGCCAAGCCCCGGCCCCTCGCGCAGGGCAACCCAGTGCTTGGTAGTATCCGACAGGTTCATGTCAACCAGCAACTTCATGCGTTGCCCAGCATCACTTGTCATTCGTCGGCCCGCCATGCGGCGCAGCGAATTGCCTGCTGGATGTCGTCGCGCTTCAGGTACGGGTAGTCGGCCAGTACTTCGTCGACGCAGTGAGCTGCGCCAATTTCCCTCACGACCATGCCAGCCGTTACGCGCGTCCCTCGAATGCATGCCGTGCCACCCATGACTTCAGGCTGCTGCGCGATGCGATCCAGTTGGTCCATTTATTCCTCCTTGGCGAAACCTGTTGACAGGGTACGCGAGTTGGTCCGTCTGCGCGCTCAACAAGTGCTGCACATCGTAGGCGGTTGGGTTGGCGCGGCCGGCCGACCCTTGACAGCCACAACCATCGGCACACAGCGGCCACACGATGTGTGGCTCAGCGACGAGGCGCCCGACGACATGCCGGGACATTCGCGCGCACCCGCGTGAGGTGGCGCTTCACGTGTTTGGCGAGTAGGTCCGCGGGGCTGGCCGCGAAGGACATGATCTACTCGTGCTGTGGCTGCGCGCCGGCACGTACACAAGTGTAGACTTGCCGATGTTCCCTCCCGCGTCGAGGTCCTTCAGGAGATATGACCGTGACCACGATTCAGATCGAGTTGCCAGACGCCACAGCTCAAGCCGCGCTCTCGGCTGGCCTGTTGACCCCGAAGGCCCTGGATCGGCTGCTTACCGATGCAATCAAGCGCCAGCAGGCAGCCGACTCGCTGTTGTCGATTGCCGACCGCGTGGCCGACGCCGGCATCGCGCCTATGTCGATGGACGAAATCAATGCCGAAGTCAAGGCGGCGCGCGCGCAACGGCGGCAAGGTGCGGGCGGTCATTGACGTCAATGTGCTGATCGCCGGGTTGCTCTGGCACGGCCCACCGCACAGCTTGCTGACGCGGATGCGTGGCGCTGCTCTTGGCTTGGTCAGTAGCCCAGCACTGTTGGCCGAACTCGATGGCGTACTCGGCCGTCCGAAGTTTGATCTCGCACTGGCTCGTTCAAACACCTCGCGCGAGCAAGCGCTCTCCGAACTGCGTCAGCTGGCCTACGAGACGGCAGAAGATGAAGTCAGCACGACGTCATACGTCTACAACACTTGGCAGGCAAGGTGAACGAAGAGTCCCCTCGATTAAACGTGTGGGCCGTGGTGGGAGAATCAACACTGGCGCAAATACCCGCTGCGGCAACTTTTGGCGTAAAGTTTTGACCACGCCCTTTACCTCAGCAACCAACGCAATGCGCAACTTGCGGTACAACCCCAGCACCTACCCCACTCGCTATGCGTTTCAAGGAATCCGACCATGACTGCCATCGAAGTGCGCTTGTTAGAACGCCTGAAGCAATTGCCGCCCGGGCGGGTGGCCGAAGTGGTGGACTTCGTGGAGTTCCTGGCCGCACGCGAGGAGCGCGCGGGCGCCGCCAGACGCCTGGGCGATGCCAGCGCCAAGCTCGACGCATTGAACCTGCCGCTGATTCCAGATGACGAGATCGACGAAGAAGTGCAGGCCGCCCGCCAAGCCCGCCACCAACCTACCTGAATCTGGCGCCCCATGCGCCTGGTCATCGATACCAACCTGCTGGTCTCGGCTGTCATATCTGCCGGCCTGCCGCGCCAGTTGCTGGACGCCGCTCGCGCGGGCGAGATTGAACTGTGTACCAGTGAAGTCCTGCTGGCCGAGTTGTTCGATGTGTTGGGCCGCGAGAAGTTTGCCAACCGCCTGGACCAAGCGGGCCTGACTGCCGGGGGTATCGTCGACGATGTGCGCAAACTGTCCGTTATGGTCGCGCCAACTAAAGTGCCGCGCGTCCCACCGACCCCGACGACGATCACGTTCTGGCCGCGGCACTAGCCGGTACCGCCGACCTAATCGCCTCGGGCGACCGTCGCGATCTGCTGCCCACTGGCAAGTTATGCCGGCATTCCAATTGTCACCGCGCGCGACGCCCTGCAGCGCATCGCCCCATAGCCGCAAAGGTGGGTCGGGCTCGAACGCCGTTATGCCGTGCGCCATGATCCGCCAATCAGCTTCGGTATTTGCCATCAAAACTACCGGCCGCGGGCTAGTCGCGATCCTGTTCCAGGTGCTTGCCTTGTTTGTCCGCCACACATCAGCAAGTCCGCTGGTGCAGGAAAACGCCGACCGGGAAGTGCGGGCGGATCTGGGCCTTGGCAAACGAGCGCGGGGCCTCGCGTCCACGCCACCGGTCGAATCGCTGTAGTGCCAGAGCGCGGGCGGCGCCGACACCCTATCTGGCGAGCTTGATTGGCCAAGCCGGCACGCCATACTCCCGATGTCGCAAAGGCGCGCTCGGGCTCGAACGCCGTTCGGCAGGTAGCCTGTTACTCTTCGGGTTCGAGGCATAGTCGGAACCCAGCATGAGGGAAACATGAATCTTCCTATCACTTTCCTGTGGCCACAATTCTTGTGGCTGTTGCTCGCCGTGCCTCTGCTGGTTTTGGTCTATGTCTGGCTGTTGCGGCGCAAGAAAAAGCTCGCACTGCGGTATGCCAGTCTGGCTATCGTCAAGCAAGCCATGGGCGCCGGCTTGAGTTGGCGGCGCCATTTACCGCCAGCGTTGTTCCTGCTGGCTTTGGCTGCACTGCTGTTCGCCGCCTCCCGGCCGTTCGCGGTCATCGCCTTGCCGGCTAACCAGACAACCATCATTCTGGCCATGGATGTGTCGCTCAGCATGCGCGTCACGGATGTCAAGCCCAACCGCATGGTTGCCGCGCAAGACGCCGCAAAGGCATTCCTGAAGGACTTGCCCAGAAACATCAAAGTGGCGATCGTCACCTTTGCCGGTTCCGCGCAACTGGTTCAGCCCGCTACGCTGAACCGGGAAGACCTGGTGGCGGCGATCGACAAGTTTCAGATGCAGCGGGGCACCGCTGTCGGCAGCGCCATCGTCGTGTCGCTGGCCGAACTGTTTCCGGATGAGGGAATAGACCTGGGTGAAATGACCTACGGCAGTGGCCACAAGCGGGGCATAAGCATCGACGAGACATCCAAGACCCGCAAGAAAGAGTTCGTGCCGGTGGCTCCAGGCTCATTTGAGTCGGCTGCCATCATTCTCCTGACCGACGGGCGGCGCACTACCGGGGTGGACACTCTGGAGGCGGCAAAGATGGCGGCCGACCACGGCGTTCGTGTCTATTCTGTCGGCCTGGGTACGGTGGACGGCGACGTGCCTGGCTTTGAAGCCTGGTCCATGTACATCAAGCTAGACGAGCCAACCCTGAAAGCGGTAGCGCTTGCCACGCAGGCGGAATATTTCTACGCCGGTACGGCGGAAACATTGAAAAAGGTCTACGAGAAACTCGGTTCCCGCATCATGGTGGAAAAAAAGGAAACTGAAGTCTCCGGCTTGCTTGCACTCGCCGCAGCCGTGCTGGCGATCACGTCGGCGGCGTTGTCGTTATGGTGGTTCAACCGGATTCTTTGAATTGATCACACGGATCGTCAAACACGGCCTCTGCAGCACCGGCCGGTTGCCCTAGACCCGGGGCTCACCCTCGCGGTTGACGATGATCGTCGGTCCCGGTGGGGATGTCATCTGGACACGGTGCTCCTGGCCGCGAAAGTTATAGGTCACGTCCCACAACTCGGGGCGGGCCTGACTCGGCACGGTGTTGCAGCGCTGCACATCCTGCGTTTGGGGGCGCCCGTCGCGGCCGATCGTAGCGCCTATCGCGCCGCCCGCGACCACTCCACCCACGGTTGCAAGATCCCTGCCCCGGCCGTCACCAATTTGGTGACCCAGAATGCCTCCAATGACGGCGCCCGCTATCGCGGCCGGCAGGTTGGTGCGGCCCTGTTCCTGAACCACTTGATCGCGGTCGACCCAGCAGCGCTGTTCGGGTGGTCCGACCACCGCGCGCACGGATGTCACGTTGGCCTCGTACAGCTGTTCATTCTCGCGGCGGCGCGGGTCATACAACAACGGTGCAGGGTGGGTTACGACGGTGTCCCGGACGCGCGCCTCGCGACTCACAACCCGCACGGACGAAATGCTGTTGTTGAGCCCCATCGAAGTGAGTGACGGATACTTGCCCGGCCGCAGGACGACACAGGTGCCGCTGAACCCGCCGTCTTGACAGGCTTCAAACCACCCGCCGAAAACTTCAACCGAGGAGGCGCGGTCATTGAATCCAGTGCGACTGAAGTCGGTTACCTCGCCTTGTGCGGTGAAAGACCGGCCACCAAAGCCTTCCTTTTCATAGAAGACCACTTTTGCGGTTACCGGAGCCGGGCCGGTGTCGCGCACGGCCCGCACCGAGGAAATACGGTTGTCGAGGCCCATTGCTTTCAGTGACGGATATTGGCCTGGACGCAAGACCACGCACGGCCCGCCGAAACTGGCGTCCGTACAGACCTCCCACGGAGCGCCGAAAACTTCGACTGCCGAGATGCGGTCATTGAAGCCGGTGCGACTGAAGTCGGCCAGCTCGTTTTGGGTTGTGAATGACCGGCCACCAAAGCCTTCTTTTTCGTAGAAGACCACCCGGCTGGAACTTGGAGCGGTAGGGGCCGGTGCGTCCTCGCGAGCCAAAGCGTGCACCGATGAAATGCGATTATTCAATCCCATGGCCCGCAGCGATGGATACTGCCCCGGGCGTAACACGGCACAGCGACCGTTGAACCGGGCGTCTTCGCACACTTCCCAGCGCTCCGAACTTTCTCCAGTTACCACAACCGATGAGGCGCTGTCATTGAAGCCGAATCTAGTGAAGTCGCCGACCTGCCGTCGGGTGGTGAATGATTCGCCTTGAAAGCCCTCCCGTTCATAGAACGTTATTTGCGCCGCGGCTTGCGTGGCTATCGCCACGGCGGTCAGCGCCAAAGTGTTTCTTAAAGCGGTTTTCATGGTGGCTCCCTCCAAACGTGAGTGAATACCTCAGTCGATCTTGACAGTGTCTGATTCATGCCACGGCGCGGATAGCGGACTATGCCGCCATGTTGGGTAGTTGCTGTCCTACGTCGCCCTCTAATTGACCATCAAGAACGCGCGTCCGTCCTACGTGGCGGCAGGTAAGCGCGGCCTACCATCGCCTTCTTATCCACCGGAGGTGCCGATTGTTGTTTGCTCTGCGCGCCAGATTGCAATTTGCATTTATATCGGCGTGTGCCGCCGCGCTGTGTATGGGCGTGCATGCGCAGGACAAGTTACCAGCGGTAACGATTACGGCAAAGGCGAACCGCGAGCCGGTCGAAAAATCCTATCGCAAGATGATCAGAGGCATGGATCTCTTTGAAAAGCAGCGCGGCATTTCGCCAAACGCATCGCTGCGCTTCAAACTGCTGCCGCGCCGGCGCGAGACGGACATGACCAGTATCGAGATTGAGGTCGTCGGGTCCAGCGTGGACTTCCGCGTGCCTGTCGCACCGGACCACACATTTACCTTGCAGCGCAACCAGCAGGCATTTGACGAAGATGCACAGGTGACGCCGAACCGAAAGGCGCAAAGCATGACCTGGCGAACCGAGATCCGGACACCGGGCCTGCCCCCCAATACCAGGCGCCTCGGGGATCTGCGGCTGGAATGCCAGGTGGGGATGGAAGCAGGTCTGATATCCAACAGCAGCACCTTCATGGGCCGGATCGTGAGCGCGGTATTGGACACGCCAGCCTATTGCGACCGGAAGGCTCCCCAATACCTCTTCTTTTCAGATCGGCCATTGTTCAGCGTTGTTTTGGTGGCCGGCGAGCGCAGGGAGATCCTGGCGATCGACCGGTTATACGCAGGCGCGAGTGACAACCCCCGGCTTGGTGATGAACTGCCTTATTGCGATTGCGAGGTTCTGGTTGATCGCACGTATTTCTTGCCGCTGGGGGACCGCAGCTGGCCCGATGACACTCTGGTCGAGTTTGAATACATGGACGACGAATCATGACGGTTCCACCGGGCCAGCAGCTGGTGCGTATTGGCCTTGTGTCTGTATCCTGCCTCTGGCTGGCCGGGTGTGCAGGCCCTTTAGGATTATTCAGTTCCGAAAACAAACCGCCCCAATTTCGCGACCAAAACATGTCGATGCAAGACGCGAGGGAAGTAATCGCCATAGGGGCAGCCACCAAAGCCGACGTAATTGCGGCGCTGGGCCGCGCCACCGTGGTCAAGTTCGACAGCGGCTTTGAAGTCTGGGTCTATCGGGCGAAGTCGCCTGAAGCCACGGCCATCAGCGCCGAATTCGTGATTCTGTTTGCACCGTCCGGAATCGTAAAAAAAACGCGCATCCGTCCGCCGTTCGCCGAGCAGGCAGAGTGAACTGCGCCATACCTACACCGTTTGCGCAGGCGCCGGCTGCTGAATACTGAGCCTCAGTTTCGAGCCAGCGCGTCGGCGCTGTCGAACGTGATGTCGACCATCAATTCGTTGGCCAGACCTTCGAGTCCGGCGCGTAACACGTCCGCGTCAAGCGCCAGTGGCACCGTTAACTGGGCGTTCATCTGGAACATCTGTTCACCCGACATGGCGCCACTGGCGACACGGGTCTGCAGCTTGTCGATGCTGACGCCGTGTTGCGCAAGCTGACTCGAAATGCTGTGGATGATTCCTGGCCTGTCATTGCCGACCAGGTCGAGTTTCAGGCGCCGCGTGGCCGGTGCCTTGCCGCCGGACTGCGCTGTTGCGACGACGATGCGCAATTCGGCGGACTCTAGATCGCGCAGCGCGGCGATCAGCGCATCGCAATTTTCCGCTGGCACGTCCAGTTGCACGATGCCGGCAAATTGACCGGCGAAATTGGCCATCAGACTGTCGGCCCAATTGGCGCCATGTTCCGCCGCTTTGTCCGAGACAACGCTGACAAGACCGGGGCGGTCCGGGCCGATCATCGTGATTACAAGCGAGGTCATGTTGATCCTGTTCCTTGCGTCATGTAACCTTATCTTAACCCTGGGCCAGTTTGCGAACCATGGGTAAATCAGGGGTAAATCAGGCCGGTGACATGATTCCCGCCAGCGTGTCGCCGATCAGTGTCTGAGTGGCTTGTTGTGTCAGCGTGGCCGGGCGTTGCGCGCTGGTGGCAAGCGAAATCTGGGTCCGCAGAGCGGGGTTGCGAATCGCCCGCAGCGCGTAGATTTCCGGCTTGACCGAACTGGCTACAGCGTTGCGCGACAGGATCGCACATCCGGCGCCATCCGCCACCAGGTCGAGAATGGCCGAGACGCCGTCAATCTCAAGCGCAATCGATGGGCGGCAACCGATCCGGGCCATCTCGGATTCAACCTGCATGCGGATCGCGTTGGGCCGGCTTGGAATTACCAGCGGCAGTTGCGCCACGGCCTTCAAGCCGATTGGACCGGCGGCCGTCCTGGTGGTCGCGCCTGGAGCCTGCGGCTGAATCAGAAACAGGTCTTCCAGTTGCAGTGGGGTGATATCGATTTCAGGGCTTGGCCGCACGTTGTACAACACCGCGATGTCCAGCCGGCCGTTGACCAGGGACTCCTGCATCGCGACCGACAGGCCTTCGCTGATGGATAGTTTCGCGTCGGGCATTTGGGAGCGAAAGGCCCGCATCAGCGGCACCGCGAGCAACCGTGCCAGGCTGGTTGGCAGGCCCAGCGCCACGCGCCCCGCAACGGCACCGCGCACCCGGCCCAATTCTTCCCGGGCGCGTTGCAGCTGGTGCAGGATGCCGCGGCCATGCGCCAGCAGTATCGTCCCGGCTTCGGTCGCCGCGGCGCCACGGCCATTGCGGGTCAGCAAATTTTGCCGCAACTCCACCTCCAGCAGGCGGACCTGGCGGCTCAAGGCCGGTTGGGCAATACCGAGTGCGGCTGACGCGCGCGTGAAGCTGCCCAGTTCGGCGACACGCACAAAATATTCGATCTGTTTCAGGTCCATTCAGAAACCGTCAATGCTTGAATAACCATGCACATTCCATGCCGTAATGGTATATCTGCTAGTGGCCGCTCGATCTTTTATTTTGGCCCGTGAAAGCACACAATGCCTATCATGCAAACCGCCATTCCCACCCTGTTCATGCGCGGCGGCACCTCGCGCGGGCCGTTCTTCCTGGCCTCGGATCTGCCGGCCGATATCGGCCAGCGTGACCGCGTCTTGCTGGCTGCCATGGGCTCACCCGACAAACGCCAGATCGATGGTCTGGGTGGCGCCAACCCCTTGACCAGCAAGGTCGGCATTGTGTCTCTGAGCAAGACGCCGGGAGTGGCGCTGGATTTCCTGTTTGCCCAGTTGCAGCCCGACAAGGACACGGTGGACACCACGCCCAACTGCGGCAACATGCTGGCGGCGGTGGTGCCGTTTGCGCTCGAACGCGGGCTGATTGCGCCACAAGGCGACACCACCACGGTACGGGTTCTAACACTGAATACCGACATGCAGTGCGACGTGACGGTGCAAACGCCGTTGACGGCGCACGGCCGCAAGGTGCGTTATGACGGCGCCGCGCGCATTGACGGCGCGCCTGGCACGTCGGCCCCCATCACGATCAATTTTCTCGACACGGCGGGTTCGGTTTGTTCCGGCCTGTTGCCAACCGGCAAGGTGCTGGACATGGTGACGGTGACGGCAAGCGACAGCGCTGGCGGTTTTGAGCCGTTCACGTTGCCAGTGACCTGTATCGACAACGGCATGCCGCTGGTGCTGTTGCGTGCCGCCGACCTGGGACGCACCGGTTATGAGACGGTTGCCGAATTGAACGCCGACACCGAACTGAAACAGCGCCTGGAAGCGCTGCGACTGCAAACCGGCCTTTTGATGGGCCTGGGCGATGTCAGCAAAAAGTCGTACCCCAAGATGACGCTGATTGCCCCGCCGCGTGCCGGGGGCGCCATCTGCACCCGCAGCTTCATTCCGCATGTCTGCCATGACGCGATCGGCGTGCTGGCGGCGGTAACCGTGGGAACCGGCTGTGTGTTAGACGGTTCCGTGGCCGAGGGCATTGCGGTGATGCCGCCGGGCAATCCCAAGACCGTGTCGGTCGAACACCCAAGCGGCGAATTCAGCGTGGAGTTGGGCATCGATCCGGCGAACCCCCAAAACGTCACACGCGCGGCGTTATTGCGCACCGCCCGATTGATCATGCGCGGCGAGGTGATGGTCCCCAGCGCCGTGTGGACCGGCGCCTGACAACACACTAAACAACCGAGGAGAAAAGCCAGTGAGAAAACCGATCATCATCGACTGCCACGGGCACTACACCACCGCACCCAAAACGCTTGAGACCTGGCGTAACCGCCAGATCGCCGGCATCAAGGACCCAGGCGCGGCGCCCAAGGTGGCGGAGCTGAAAATCAGCGACGATGAGTTGCGCGAATCGATCGAGACCAACCAGCTCCGGCTGATGAAAGAACGTGGCTCGGACCTGACCATCTTCTCGCCGCGCGCCAGCTTCATGGCGCACCATATTGGCGACTTCAATGTGTCGTCCACCTGGGCCGCGATCTGCAATGAACTCTGCTACCGCGTGTCGCAATTGTTTCCGGACCATTTCATTGGCGCGGCGATGTTGCCACAGTCGCCCGGCGTTGACCCGGCGAGCTGTATCCCCGAGCTCGAAAAGTGCGTCAAGCAGTACGGCAACGTGGGCATCAATCTAAACCCCGACCCGAGCGGTGGCCACTGGAACTCGCCGCCCTTGAGCGACCGGCACTGGTACCCGATCTACGAGAAGATGGTGGAGTACGACATACCGGCCATGGTCCACGTGTCCACCAGTTGCAACCCGTGTTTCCACACCACCGGCGCGCATTACCTGAATGCCGACACCACCGCGTTCATGCAATGCCTGACCTCCGATCTGTTCCATGACTTCCCAACCCTGCGCTTGCTGATTCCGCACGGCGGTGGCGCGGTGCCGTACCACTGGGGCCGCTTCCGCGGACTGGCGCAGGAACTCAAGAAACCGCTGCTAAAAGACCACCTGCTGAACAACATATTCTTCGATACCTGTGTCTACCACCAACCCGGAATCGATTTGCTCAACACCGTGATACCGGTCAGGAACGTGTTGTTTGCCTCGGAGATGATTGGAGCGGTGCGCGGCATCGACCCGGAAACCGGCAACTATTACGATGACACCAAACGGTATATCGAAGCCTCGAAGATTCTGAGCGAAGAAGACCGATTCCAGATTTACGAGGGTAATGCGCGGCGCGTCTTCCCGCTTCTGGACGCCGCACTCAAGCACAAAGGAAAATGAACATGAACATTCCCATCAACAACCTGGGCATCGTCAAGCGCAACATCGTGCGGGCGGACAAATCGGCCGTCGATCAATTGTCCAAATTCGGCGTGGCTACGATCCACGAAGCGATGGGCCGTACCGGCCTGATGAAGCCCAATATTCGCCCGATCTACACCGGTGCCAGCCTGTGCGGAACGGCCGTCACCGTGTTGCTGCATCCGGGTGACAACTGGATGATGCACGTCGCGGCCGAGCAGTTGCAACCCGGCGATGTGGTGGTTGCGGCAGTCACGTCTGACAATGCCGACGGCTTTTTCGGCGACCTGCTGGCGACTTCGTTTCGCGCCCGTGGCGCGGTCGGGCTGGTGATAGACGGCGGCGTGCGCGACGTGAAAGACCTGAGCGCGATGAACTTTCCGGTGTTTTCCAAGGCGGTGCACGCCAAGGGCACGATCAAGGCTACGCTCGGTTCGGTGAATATACCGGTAGTGTGTGCCGGTGCACAAGTCAACCCGGGCGACGTGGTAATCGCGGACGACGACGGTGTGGTGGTGGTGCCGGCCGCGTTGGCGCAGCAGGTTGCCGATGCTGCCGCCGCCCGTGAAGCCAACGAATCCGAAAAACGCGCCAAGCTTGCCGCTGGTGTATTGGGGCTGGACATGTACAACATGCGCGGGCCGCTGGAAAAGGCCGGGCTCAAGTACATAGACTGATCATGGAATTCACAAAAACCCCTGGCTGGCTCGACTGGTACACCGGCCCCAGCAAACCCCGCTTCCAGTTGCCGAGCGGCGCGGTGGACGCGCATTGCCATGTGTTTGGCCCCGGCGCGCAATTCCCTTATGCGCCCGAGCGCAAATACACGCCGTGTGACGCCTCCAAAGAGCAGTTGTTCGCGTTGCGCGACCACCTGGGCTTTGACAAGAATGTAATCGTGCAGGCCACTTGCCACGGCAGCGACAACCGCGCGCTGGTGGATGCTCTGAGGGCGTCGCATGGCAAGGCGCGTGGCGTGGCCACCGTGAACCGCAATGTGACCGACGCCGAACTGCAGGACATGCATGGCGCCGGCGTGCGTGGCACGCGTTTCAACTTCGTCAAGCGCCTGGCCGACTTCACGCCGCGCGAAGTGCTGCTCGAGATTGCCAGTCGTATCGCCCCGCTGGGCTGGCATGTGGTGGTCTACTTTGAAGCATCGGACCTGCCCGAGTTGTACGACTTTTTTACCGCGCTGCCGACCACCGTTGTGGTGGACCACATGGGCCGCCCGGATGTCAGCAAGCCGGTGGACGGGCCGGAGTTTGGCTTGTTCTTGAAGATGATGCGCGAGCACGCAAACATCTGGAGCAAGGTGAGTTGCCCGGAGCGCCTCTCGGTGACGGGCCCGAAAGCGCTGGGCGGTGAGCAACACGCCTACCGGGACGTGGTTCCTTTTGCCAGGCTGCTGGTGGAGACCTTTTCCGATCGGGTGTTGTGGGGCACCGACTGGCCGCATCCCAACCTGAAGGACCACATGCCCGATGACGGATTGTTGGTGGACTTCATTGCCCGGATCGCCCCCACGCCTGAACTGCAGCGCAAGTTGCTGGTGGACAATCCGGCGCGTCTTTACTGGAGTTGATGCCATGTCTCTCGATAAACCGTATCTCGATGTGCCAGGCACCACCATTTTTGATGCCGAGCAAAGCCGCAGGGGTTACCACCTGAACCAGTTCTGCATGTCCTTGATGAAGGCCGCGAACCGGGAGCGCTTCAAGGCCAACCAACGGTTGTACCTGGACGAATGGCCGATGAGCGAGGAGCAAAAGCAGGCCGTGCTGGCGGTGGACCTGAACCGCGCCATTTCTCTCGGTGGCAACATCTACTTCCTGGCCAAACTGGGTGCCACGCATGGCATGAGCTTTCAGCAGATGGCCGGCAGCATGACTGGCATGAGCGAAGACGAATACCGCTGCATGATGGTTGCCGGCGGCCGTTCGGTGGAGGGTAACCGTGTCATCGGAGAAGCAGGCGATGCGCAAGCCCATCGCCAACCGCAGGGCAACGCACAGCAGAAAGCGGGCACCTGACATGGCCAAAATTACCGCCAGCGTCTACACCTCGCACGTGCCGGCAATCGGTGCGGCGCTTGATCTTGGAAAAGCCGCCGAGCCGTATTGGCAGCCGCTGTTCAAGGGTTACGAGTTCTCCAAACAGTGGATGAAGGACAACCGGCCCGACGTGATATTTCTGGTCTACAACGACCACGCCACTGCCTTCAGCCTGGAGATGATCCCCACCTTTGCCATTGGCACGGCGGCGTCTTACCAGAGCGCCGACGAGGGCTGGGGACCGCGCCCGGTACCGGTGGTACAGGGGCATCCGGAACTGGCGGCGCATATCGCGCAGTCGGTGATCCAGCAGGATTTCGACCTGACGATCGTCAACCAGATGGACGTGGACCATGGCTTGACCGTACCGCTGAGCCTGATGTGTGGCCAGCCACCCGCGTCCGATTTTCGCTGGCCCTGCCGGGTGATACCGTTTGCCGTCAACGTGGTGCAGTATCCGGTGCCATCGGGCCGGCGCTGCTTCGAGCTGGGCCGGGCGATCCGCAACGCGATCGAGTCGT
>JANNGR010000303.1:0-4873 GCA_031403955.1 Betaproteobacteria bacterium | reverse complement strand
TTGGCTGATGCAAATTTGGGCTTGCCTTTCGATTCTGGAAAATTTGATGCGCTTGTAACAATAGAAGGCATCGAACACTTGGAAAATCCTCGGGCCTTTCTACGCGAGTGCAGTCAGCGCTGAAGTTCACGCCGACTGATGACATCTACACCCTGGGCAGGACATTGCACGCACGGCTCTATGAACGATTGAGAGACCACGACGGGCAGGGCTTCATTGCCGCACTACGCGAGTGGCTCTTGTTCCTGGCCAGGTTCAAACTGCGTGAAGAAACCCTCGCATGGGCGACGCCATTGCGTGGTGAAGCCTTCGATTGTCTTCCGAGCAATCTTGTCCAAGGGCAGGACGGCCTGGTGTTTATCGACAAGGAGTGGCAGACCAATCAGCCGGTGCACGTCGGCACCATGGCTCTGCGGTATTTGTTCAACATCGCGTTCTCGGCTTCATCGCGGGACGCGTTTCTGGCGTGTTTCGGAGATGAACCACTGCTCGCAATCCGACAAGTACTGACTGAAATCGGCGTCGAACCTTACGCGGGCGCGACGCAGGAGTTTTCAGAGTTGTCCGAGGCGGTTCGCCTACAGGTTTATCCGCATAAGCCACCACTAACCAAACAGTACCTGCTGGAAATCGAGTCGGGTGCGAAGGCGAAACCTGCTCCGGTTGCATCGCAGACACCGGCAATCGCAAACCTGCTGCGGCGAATATGGCGCAGGGTATTTGGGTAGATTAACTTCTTGCAAACAGGTATAGGCGTCCATGAATATCAAGGCACTGGCGGTTTATCTGCCTCAGTTTCATCCAATACCGGAAAACGATGAGTGGTGGGGTCGCGGATTCACGGAGTGGACCAACGTCACCAAGGCGAAACCGCTTTTTCGCGGGCACTACCAGCCGCGTTTGCCAGCCGACATGGGCTTTACCGACCTGCGTGTACCGGAGGTGCGCCAGGCTCAAGCCGATCTGGCGCGCCAATACGGCATCGACGGGTTCTGTTACTACCACTACTGGTTTGAAGGCCACCGGCTGATCGAGCGGCCGTTCAATGAAGTGTTGGCCAGCGGCAAGCCGGAATTCCCGTTTAGCCTGTGTTGGGCCAACGAGACCTGGTCGCGGCGCTGGCTGGGTGAGGAACGCGAGATCCTGCTGAAGCAGACGTATTCAATGCCGGATCACGAACGCCACGCCACCTGGCTGGCGCAGGCCTTCGATGACCGGCGTTATGTGCGGGTCCACGGCCGCCCGATTTTCCTGATCTACCGTCCGCTGGACATTCCAGATCTACAAGCCGCACTGGACGTTTACCGCGGCACGGTCCAGCGTTTGATCGGTGTCGAGCCCTACCTGGTGGGCGTGGACAGTCACAAGCGCGGGATGGACTTGCGCACGGTAGGTTTTGATGCGTCGATGAACTTCACCCCACAACTCGGGTTGATCCCCGGGGTGATGGACGACTGGTATAGCAAGAAGCGGCTGTTGGCCAACTTGCGCCAAGGCGTGTGGAACGGTCGTCTCAACGTGGTTGACTACCAGCAGATCAGCGCCGCCATGTGGCAGCAGCGCCCGCAACACGCGCACTGGTTTCCGAGCGTCTTCGTCGGCTGGGACAATACCGCCCGGCGCGGCCAGCGTGGGGTGGTGATGACCAACGACGGGCCTGAAGCGTTCGCCCACAACGTACGCCAGGCTCTGACGCTGGTGCAGACGCGGCCGCCCGAGGAGCAAATCCTGTTCGTCAATGCCTGGAATGAATGGGCCGAAGGCAACCACATCGAGCCCGACCAGCGCCACGGTCTTGGCTACCTTGAAGTTTTGCAGCGCGAACTGCTGGCGGTCCGCGGCGTGCGGGTTCACGCGGCAATACTGCCTGAACCGGCCCCCGATGCAAGAGCGCTTACGTGACGCGTGTTCTCGCCTTTTACCTTCCGCAATTTCACCCGTTTGCGCAAAACGATGCCTGGTGGGGGAAAGGCTTCACCGAGTGGACCAACGTCACGCGCGCGAAGCCAGTGGTTCCGGGGCACTACCAGCCGCATCTTCCGGCCGACCTCGGCTTTTATGACTTGCGGCTGCCCGAGACCATGGCGGCGCAGGCCAAGCTGGCATCCGAGTACGGCATATCGGGGTTTTGTTATTACCACTACTGGTTTTCGGGCCAGCGTATTCTGGAGCGCCCGGTCAATGACATGGTGGCACTGGGCGAGCCGGATTTTCCGTTTTGTCTGTGCTGGGCCAACGAGAACTGGACGCGGACCTGGGACGGCCGTTCGGGGCAGGTCCTGCTCGGGCAAAACTACAGCGAAGACGACGACCGGCAGCACATCGAAGCATTGATTCCCTACATGGCGGACCGGCGCTATATCCGCATGGCGGGGCGTCCTTTGCTGCTGGTCTACCGAACCGAGTTGATGCCGCAACCCGAGCGCATGGCGCAAACCTGGAGAAAGGCCGCCCAACAGGCCGGGTTGGGAGACTTGTACCTGGTGCGTGTGGAGGGGTTTGCGGGGGGCGTCGATCCGCGCTCCATCGGCTTTGACGCCGCACTCGAATTTGCACCCGATTGGCGCCGCGCCGGCCGAATTTATTTCAACAAGTGGCAACGCCTGAAGAGTTATCTGGGCCTGTTCCCCAATGGTTACTTCGAACACCGTTTCGCGGATTACCGCAAGATGATGGAGTTGATGCTAGCCAAGCCCGACCCGTCGTATCCGTGGTTCCGGTGCGTGACGCCGGGCTTTGACAATTCCGCGCGGCGCAAGACAGATGCCACCATTTTCATAAACGGCACGCCAGACCATTACCAGAATTGGTTGACTGAGATTGCCCGTCGCGAGCTTGCCAGCACCCGGCCGGCGGACGAGAAACTGGTGTTCATCAATGCCTGGAATGAATGGGCCGAAGGTAATCACCTGGAACCCGACCAGAAGTGGGGGCATGCCTATTTGCAGGCTACCCGCAACGCGCTGCAAGCGGCTGGTGTAAGTTGAGGCGGCGCGCTGGGGCTCGGTGCGCATCGGCTCGTCCATATTTTGAAATAAGTAGTCAATAAGCCGTTGATTTATATAGGTTAGCCGTTATAAATGCATATTGTAAAAGTAAACGGCCATGGACTATTCCCCTTTGTCTGACAACGCTGCCCGGCAGGTCATAGATTCGACGACGATTTTCGACGAGTTCGTTCGGGTCGAGGCCCAGGCGCGCCGCTACCTTGGAGGCATGTACTGGAAGCGGCAAGAGGGCTATGAGTACCTCGTCAAGACACTGGCCCATGGCAGGCAGCACCGCATGGGCGCCCGTTCGCCGGAGACCGAGCGGATCTACCAGGAGTTCACCGCAGGCAAGACCGAGTTCGAAGATCGATTGAAAGCTTTGCGGGTAGCACGCACCGATGCCGAGCGGCTTAACAAGGCATTGAAGGTAGGCCGCACTCCGGCGTTGGTGGTGTCGGTGTTGCAATGCATCGAGGATGCAGGGCTCGGCCAACACTTCACCGTCGTGGGAACCAACGCCCTGTACGCGTATGAAAGCGCGGCCGGCGTGCGTATCGTTCAAGGGGCTCTGGCGACCCAGGATGTTGACCTGTTGTGGGACGCGCGCAGACGGGTGCGTTTTCTTACTGACCTGGAGAAGCTCGACTCATCCGTATTGCGTGTGTTGCAGCGAGCGGATGCCACCTTCCGGCGCAAGGAAGGCCAAGCCGAGACGGCTATCAACGCCAAAGGCTTCGAAGTGGATTTCTTGCGCCGCCAACCTGTTGGCGACGACCCGCATCCGTTCCGGTTCTCTGGCGATGAAGATGACTTGTGGCCAGTACAGGCTCTGAGGGCTTCCGTGCTGACCAGCGCTCCCCGCTTTGAACATATCGTCATCTCCGTCACCGGCCGCATGACACTGATGCGCACGGTCGCGCCCGCGACCTTTGTCGAGTTCAAGCGCTGGATGGCTGCGCGGGCGCCACAACGACCAGAAGCCAAGCGTCGACGTGACCGGCGTCAGGCAGACATAGTGCAATCGCTTCTCGACACCGGCCTTTTAGTGCCGGAGGCGGGCGCGCGCTGAAGGGTTAATTCTTCAACACCTTCCGGTTCAGCTCGCTTGCTGGCGTTCAAGAGGGACCCTGAAACCGCCAGCCACAAAGAGCGGCAACGGTTGGCGGTTTGGCAATTGATGCGTACTGCCTACACCCACCAGCAAAGTCCGGTTTGTCGCCCGGTAGCAAGGTGCTGCGAATGCGCAGAGCCAGACAAATACGTCTGATATCCTTGGCTGATGTCGAGCAAATCGAACCTGGACTTCGTAGACGCCTTGCGCGGGATTGCAGCGGCACATGTCGCCTTGTATCACCTGCGCTACCTGCCAAATCTCATGGTTCCTGAGTTCCTGAGGCCGCTGGTCGAAGTCGGATGGAGCGGCGTAACCTTGTTCTTTATTGTCAGCGCGTTCACATTGAGCCGTTCCATCGAACTGAGAAAAGACCAGGCCTCGTCCTTACGCAGTTACTTTGTCCGCAGGTTTTTTCGCATCGCGCCCTTGTTTTATGTGTGGCTCCTGATCATGTCGGTGTGGGGTCGAGACGGTCAACCTACGGTTTTCGTCATTGCGTTGAGTGCACTGTTCGGATTCAACTTCTTCCCCGGCAAAGAGGCAGGCATCGTACCGGCGAGCTGGACTCTCGGCGTCGAGATGGTGTTCTATGTTCTTCTCCCGATCTTGTTGTGTGTGGCTACGACCTGGGCAAGGTCGCTCACGTTATTCATGGTGACACTGGTCATCGCCTATTTCTGGCAGTTCGAGGCACACCAGATCGATCCCGTCCCAGGGTCGACCTTCCACCAGTTCAGCTTCCTGCATCATTTGCCGGTGTTCGTGCTCG
>JANNGR010000302.1:0-16435 GCA_031403955.1 Betaproteobacteria bacterium | reverse complement strand
TCTGGGCGACCTGGGCGTACAGGTATTTGCCGGCCATGACGCCGCGCATGTGCAAAGCGCCGACGCGGTGGTCACGTCGACCGCCGTGCAAAGCGACAACCCGGAAGTCGTGGAAGCGCGGCGCAGGCGCATTCCGGTCGTGCCGCGCGCGCTGATGCTGGCTGAACTGATGCGCCTGAAGCAGGGCATCGCGATTGCCGGCACGCATGGCAAGACCACCACCACCAGCCTGGTTGCCAGTGTCCTGGCCGAGGCCGGCCTGGACCCCACGTTTGTGATTGGCGGGCGTCTGAATAGCGCCGGCGCCAACGCGCGGCTGGGCAGCGGCGACTACATCGTGGTCGAAGCCGACGAGTCGGACGCCTCGTTCCTGAATCTGCTTCCGGTGATGGCGGTGGTGACCAATATCGACGCCGACCACATGGAAACCTACGGCCACGACTTCAACCGCCTGAAGGCCGCGTTTGTCGGCTTCCTGCATCGCATGCCGTTTTATGGCACCGCGATCCTGTGCACCGACGACCCTGCCGTGCGCGACATAGTGCCCCAGGTCTCCTGCCCGATCACCAGTTATGGTTTCGATGAGGATGCGCAGGTACACGCCATCGACGTTCGGGCGGTGGGCAGCCAGATGCACTTCACGGTGCAACGTCGCAACGGCGTGACGCTGCCCGATCTGGACGTGGTGCTCAACCTGGCCGGTCGCCACAATGTATTGAATGCACTCTCGGCCATCGCGGTGGCGACGGAACTGAACCTGCCGGACGCCGCCGTGCTGAAAGCGCTGGCGGAGTTCAAGGGCGTCGCGCGCCGCTTTCAGCGCCACGGCGAGGTGCCGGCCGGCGCCGGCGGCAGGTTCACGCTGATGGAAGACTACGGCCACCACCCGGCCGAGCTGGCTGCCACCATGGCTGCCGCCCGCGGCGCATTCCCCGGCCAGCGCCTGGTGCTCGCGTTCCAGCCGCACCGCTACACCCGTACGAGGGACTGCTTCGACGACTTCGTGAAAGTCATTGCGCAAGCCGATCTGGTCTTGTTGTCCGAAGTCTACGCCGCCGGTGAATCGCCGATCGTGGCCGCTGATGGACGCGCGTTGGCCCGCGCACTGCGTGTGGCAGGCCAGGTGGAACCGATCTTCGTCGCCGACATCGCGGAGATGGCGCAAGCCATCGTCGACAACGCTCGCGCCGGAGATGTCGTGTTGTGTATGGGTGCCGGGTCGATTGGCGCGGTACCGGTCAAGGTGCTGGAACTGGTCCAGCAGGAGGTGCTGGCGTGAACCACCCGATCGGGTCGTTTGGCAAAGTCGCGGTGTTGATGGGTGGAACGTCGGCCGAGCGCGAAATCTCGCTGATGTCGGGCAATGGCGTGCTGCAGGCATTGCTTGCCAGTGGCGTGTTCGCGCAGGCGTTCGACCCGGCGCAGCGCGGTTTGCATGAACTCAAGCGCGATGGATTTGAGCGTTGCTTCATCGCCCTGCATGGTCGATTTGGCGAAGACGGCACGGTCCAGGGTGCGCTGGAGTTGCTGGGAATACCGTACACCGGCTCGGGCGTGATGGCCTCTGCGATTGCGATCGACAAGGTAATGACCAAACGGGTCTGGCTGGCCGAGGGATTGCCCACGCCCAGATACCAACTGGTGCGGCGCGCGCGACTTGATGCGAGCCGAATGCAAACCGTCATCGATGACTTGGGCCTGCCGCTGATTGTCAAGCCGGCGCGCGAGGGTTCATCGTTAGGCGTGGTCAAGGTAACCCACGCGGCACACATGGCCGCGGCGATCGAGCAGGCCGCGCGGTTCGACGCCGACGTGTTGTGCGAGCAGTTTATCGATGGCGATGAGGTGACCTGCCCGGTGCTTGGCAGCGGTGACGAAGCACGCGCCCTGCCGGTGATCCGCATCGTGGCGCCGGGCGGCAACTACGACTACCAGAACAAATACTTCACCGACGATACCCAGTACCTGGTGCCATGCGGCTTGCCCAGCGGCGAAGAGGAGGCGATCCAGCATCTGGCGCTGAAGGCCTACCGCGTTCTTGGCTGCCGCGGCTGGGGACGGCTCGACGTGATGCTAGACGCGGTGTCGCGCCAGCCTTATCTGCTGGAAATCAACACCTCACCCGGCATGACCGGGCACTCGCTGGTGCCGATGTCAGCCCGCGCCGCCGGCATCAGTTACCAGGCCTTGTGTGTGGAGCTGTTGCGCGGCGCCGGGCTCGAGCACGCAAACACTCTGGTGACCCAAAGCGGCGCAGGTGCGCAATCACCATGAGACAAACCTTGCCCGCGCCGTTTGACGTACGGTTGATGGTCATCACCGCCAACCTATTGTTGCTGGTATTCGGCGCGCTTTTGCTGGTGGCGCTGGTAGCCTGGGCCGCCAACCGCGCGGCGTTTGCCATCGGCTCCATCATCGTCACCGGCGAGGTTACACACAACAACGCGCTCACGTTGCGCGCCAATGTGGTACCCAAATTGGGTGGAAGTTTTCTCACGCTGGACCTGGCCCGCGCAAAGCAGGCGTTTGAAGCCGTGCCCTGGGTTCGCCGGGCGGTGGTCAAACGCGAATTCCCGAATCGGCTCAAGGTCGTGCTGCAGGAACACCACGCGGTTGCCTACTGGGGCCCTGAAGGCGACTCCAGGCTGCTGAATAATTTTGGCGAGGTGTTCGAGGCCAATAGTGGTGAAGTGGAGCAAGAACTGCTACCGCGCCTGAGCGGCCCGCAGGGCCAGGAGCCACAAGTGCTGGCTATGTTCCAGCGGCTGCAGCCGCGGTTCGAGACCATGGACCTGTCGCTGGAACAACTCGATCTGACTGGGCGCGGTAGCTGGGTGGCGCGGCTCGACACTGGCGCGGTGATTGAAATCGGACGCGGCCCGGATGCCGAGATCGTCGCGCGCACCAACCGGTTTCTCAAGACCCTGACGCAAGTGACGTCACGTTACAACCGCAGGCCCGATGCGGTGGAAACGGCGGACTTGCGCCACGCCGACGGTTATGCGTTGCGCCTGCGTGGCGTCAGCACCCTGGTCACCGACACGGCAAAGAAATAGCGCAACACAAGTAACTGGTGAACATATGGCTAAAGAATACAAAGACCTGGTAGTCGGCCTCGACATCGGTACCGCCAAGGTGATGGTGGTGGTAGCGGAAGTTTTGCCCGGCGGAGAACTCAAACTGGCCGGCCTTGGCGTGGCGCCGAGCAATGGCCTAAAGCGCGGGGTGGTGGTCAACATCGACGCCACGGTGCAAAGCATTCAGATGGCGCTCAAGGAAGCCGAGTTGATGGCCGACTGCAAGATCACGCGTGTTTACACCGGCATCACCGGCAGCCACATCCGCGGCATCAACTCCAGCGGCATGGTGGCGGTCAAGGACCGCGAAGTCACGCATGCCGACGTGGCGCGCGTGGTGGAAACCGCCAAGGCGATCAATATCTCCACAGACCAGCGGCTGCTGCTGGTGGAGCCGCAGGAATTCATCATCGACGGGCAGGATGTCAAGGAGCCGATCGGCATGAGCGGCATCCGGCTCGAGGCCAAGGTGCACATCGTGACCGGGGCGCAAAGCGCGGCCGAAAACATTATCAAGTGCGTGCGCCGTTGTGGCCTGGAGGTGGAACAACTGATGCTCAACCCGCTGGCGTCGAGCCTGTCGGTGCTGACCGACGACGAACGCGAACTCGGTGTCGCGTTGGTGGACATTGGCGCCGGCACCACCGATGTGGCGATCTTTACCAACGGCGCCATCCGCCACACCTCGGTTATACCGATCGCGGGCGACCTGATCACCAGCGACATCGCAATGGCCTTGCGTACACCCACCAAGGACGCCGAAGACATCAAGGTCGAAAGTGGTTACGCCAAACAGTTGCTGACCGACGCCGAGACCCAGGTCGAGGTGCCCGGCCTGGGCGACCGCGGGCCACGGCTGCTGAGCCGCCAGGCGCTGGCCGGCGTCATCGAACCGCGGGTGGAAGAAATATTCGCGCTGGTGCACCAGGTGATCCGCGAGTCCGGTTACGAGGAAGTGTTGTCCTCCGGCATCGTGCTCACCGGCGGCAGTTGCGTGATGCCCGGCATGGTGGAGTTGGGCGAAGACATATTCCTAAAGCCGGTGCGCCGCGGCATACCGAAATACGCCAGCGCGTTGTCCGACATGGTGGCCCAACCGCGCGCCGCCACCGTAATGGGCCTGCTCGAGGAAGCGCGCCTGGCGCGACTGCGTGGCTTCAAGGTGGCGCAAAAGAACGGCTCGATGAAAACCGCTTTTGGCCAGGTCAAGGACTGGTTTGTGGGGAACTTCTAATGAAACTCATCCGATCCATCCGACCCGCGGAGCGCGACATCGCGCATAGCTACACAGCGCCCTGGCCATGCGCCGGGCCGCCAGAGTGAACGGTGGCGCAAGACGATTCGGCAAACATATTTTGGCAACTGCAATTCAGGAGAAAAACATGAGCATTGAAATGATTGAAGAGCATGCGTTCAACCTCGGCACCCAGATCAAGGTAATTGGCGTGGGTGGCGGTGGCGGCAACGCGGTGGAGCACATGATTGACTGCGATGTCGGCGGGGTGGAATTCATTTGCGCCAACACCGACGCGCAGGCGCTCAGCCGCAGCGCAGCGCACAAGACGATACAGCTCGGCACCACCGGGCTGGGCGCTGGCAGCAAGCCGGACAAGGGCCGCGACGCGGCCGAACAGGCGGTGCAAGAGATTCGCGCCGCGATCGACGGCGCGCACATGTTGTTCATCACCGCCGGCATGGGCGGCGGCACTGGAACCGGCGCGGCACCGGTGATAGCCCGCGTGGCACGCGAGATGGGCATTCTGACGGTAGGTGTGGTTACCAAGCCGTTCGACTTTGAAGGTGGCCGGCGCATGAGCATTGCCGACACCGGCCTGGCCGAACTGGAAGTCAACGTCGATTCGCTGATCGTCGTGCTGAATGAAAAACTCGAAGAAGTGCTGGGCGACGACATAACGCAGGACGAGGCGTTTGCGCATGCCAACGACGTGTTGAAAAACGCCGTCGGCGGTATTGCCGAAATCATCAATGTGCCGGCGCACATGAACGTGGACTTCGAGGACGTGCGCACCGTGATGGGCGAGCCGGGCAAGGCCATGATGGGCACCGCCACCTCGGGTGGCCCGGACCGCGCCCGGATCGCCGCCGAGCAGGCAGTGGCATGCCCGTTGCTTGAAGGCGTGGACCTGTCGGGGGCCAAAGGCGTGTTGGTGTTGATCACGGCCAGCAAAGGCTCACTCAAGCTCAGCGAATCCAAACTGGCGATGAACACGATTCGGGCTTTTGCTTCGCCCGATGCACTGGTGATCTATGGTACCGCCTACGACGACGCGCTGGGTGACGACATCCGCGTAACCGTGGTCGCCACCGGCCTGAGCCGCCAGGGCCAGCGCCGCAACGCGCCACCGCTGCAGGTGTTGCGCACCGGCACCGACAACGTGCCGTTCCATGTGCCCACGCTGCACAACCAGGTCCATGGCAACGTGGCAGGCGCGATGCCGACCGTCACTTCCGCGCAACCGGATTACGGCAGCATGGGTACACCGGCGGTCTGGCGCGGCCGTACCTCGGCGGCGGCCAAGGTCGACGCGCTGTCGCACGGCGGCATGGACGACTATGAGATACCGGCCTTCCTGCGCAAGCAAGCCGACTGAGTTTTACAATCCAGCGGTGCTCAAACAACGAACCCTGAAGTCCCTGACCCGCGCGGTTGGCGTAGGTCTGCATAGCGGTCAAAGGGTGGAAATCACGTTGCGGCCCGCCGCGCCTGGAACCGGCATCGTGTTTCGGCGTATCGACCTGCCGGTGCCAGTGGAAATTACGATGTCGGCCGCGGCGGTTTCCGACACCCGCATGGCCACTACCGCATCCAGCGGGGGTGCCAAGGTAGCCACGGTAGAGCATTTGATGTCCGCCTGCGCCGGTCTGGGCATCGACAACCTGTACGTGGACATCACGGCCGAAGAGGTGCCGATTCTCGATGGATCGGCGGCATCGTTTCTGTTTCTGCTGCAAAGCGCCGGCATCGAATGGCAGAACGCGCCGCGGCGCTTTATACGCGTCAAACAAAGCGTCGAAGTGCGCGAGGGACAGGGGGCAACGGCGAAATGGGCCCGGCTCGACCCCTACCACGGCTTCAAGCTGAGTTTCGAGATCGTGTTCGACCATCCAGCGGTCGACTCAACCGGCAAGCGGGTCGAATTCGACCTGGGCAGCGGGTCCTATTCGCGCGACATCGCCAGAGCCCGCACCTTCGGTTTCACCAAGGACGTCGAAAGAATGCGCGTCAACGGCCTGGCATTGGGCGGCGGCCTGGACAACGCCATCGTGATGGACGACTACAAGATCCTCAACTCCGAGGGTTTGCGTTACGACGATGAATTCGTCAAACACAAGATCCTCGACGCGATTGGCGACATGTACATGCTGGGCAAACCTCTGTTGGGTAGCTACAGCGCGTTTCGCTCCGGCCACGAACTCAACAACAAACTGGCCCGCGAACTGCTATCGCGCGCCGGCGCGTGGGAAGTCGTGACATTCGACGACGAGCAGACCGCGCCAGCCGGTTTTGCCGAGCTCGCGCCGGCCTGGTAGCCGCCGCAACCAGCATCGGCCTGCCATGTTGTTGTTTCGCTGGCTGATTCTGCTGCTGCTGCTGGGTGCCGTAGTGTCGTTTTCGTTTTTTATTGCCACCGGCCAGGCACGCTTCAAGGTATTCGGACTGCGCACCTTGAAATGGACCTTGATTGCGGCGTTTGGATTTTTTGCGGTGCTGATATTGGAACGGATTGCTTGATCTGCCGCGTGCCGAAAGAACCCAATACGCACCCCGCCTGGAACCCCCACACAACACCCGCAACCGCAAGCCCTGGCAGGCGCCATCCTGGCACGCCGGGGTCACCCACCGAAACACCCATGGTCCGCCTAAAATTCTCGATCGGGCTGAATTACGAAATCGACCCACCCGGTTGCGATTTCATCTTCAACATCCATGCGGCGCAAACCGCGCATCAGACCGTGGTGAGCGAGTCGCTGAGCCTGAGCCAGAACCTGCCGCCCAATCTGTACACCGACCCGGTCACGCACACCCGTTTCCTGCGCCTCAAGGCCTTCGCCGGGCCGCTGGCGGTGCGTTATGACGCGACGGTGGACATCGACCACTACACCGCCCAGCCGGCGCGGATCAGCGAGGTAATGGTGGCCAACCTACCGGGTCCGGTGCTGCCTTACATTTACCCGAGCCGTTATTGCCAGTCGGACCGGCTGCACCGGTTGGCGGTCAAGGAGTTTGGCCATTTGTGGCAGGGTTACAGCCGCGTGCAAGCGATCCGCGACTGGGTGCTGAACCGTGTCACCTTCCGCTCCAATTCGTCCACCGGCGACACGACCGCGGTCGACACGCTGGTGGAAGAGGTAGGTGTGTGCCGCGACTTCGCGCACTTTATGATCGCCCTGTGCCGCGCGGTCAACATACCGGCCCGTTTTGCGACCGGCATCGATTACGGCGCCGACCCGGTGCTGGGTCCGACCGACTTTCACGCCTATGTCGAGGTTTATCTGGGCGATCGCTGGTACCTGTTCGACCCCTCGGGGGTTGCGATACCAATGGGTTTTGTGCGGTTTGGCACCGGACGCGATGCCGCCGACTCAGCTTTTGCCACCATGTTCGGCGGCGTGCGCGGCGCCGCGCCAGTGCTGCATATCGAGGCCGTCCCCAACGCACAAGGGGTGCTGGTGGTGCCCCAGCATGTGCCGTATGCGTTGTCCACCGATGGCCAGTTTTTGCGGAATTGAGCCGAGCAAGTGTATCCTTCGCCCATGAGCACCGGCGCCTTGAACTTCAAAGAACTGCCCATCTCCGAGCGCATACAGTTCGTTGAGGACATTTGGGACAGCATCGCGGAGGAAACCACGACCTCGCCTCAGCTTGCATCCGAGCAGCGAGCCGAGTTGCATCGCCGCTATGCGGACCACCAAGCCGATCCTTCCAGTGGCATCCCCTGGGAGCAGGTTCGCGCGGCTCTCTTCAAGAATCAGCCTTGATGCAATTGGTGTTCAGGCCAGAGGCTCAAAGGGAGCTTCTGGAGACCCAAGATTGGTATGAGGAGCGCTCGCCTGGCCTTGGCTTTGAATTTGCTCGCGCGATTGATGTAGCGGTCGCACGGGCGCTTCGTATGCCGCTTTGCGCGTATCGAAGGAGAATTCCGGTTTGTCATTGCCCGCAAGTTCCCCTACTCCATCATTTATCAGGCGGCGGGGGCGGAGCTTGTCGTGGTTGCCTGCTTCCACCATCGCCGCAAGCCCGGGTCTTGGTTGCGTAGCGTAAGCGGTTGACGACAGATTTGCCGCAGATGTAACTTACGCCAATTTCCGAGGTTATTGTCCAGGCTCAGACTTATAGCCTACGCCCACTTTTGATGATCGACACCCGACTCTGATCAGCCGCCAGCGTCCTGAGCTGCATCCCCTTCCCCGCGTGCGCATGCGTAATCGCCATGCCCAGCGCGTCCGCAGCATCGGTACCCGGCAGCCCCGGCAAATTGAGCAGGCGACGCACCATTTCCCGCACCTGGTTTTTCTGCGCCTTGCCATAACCCACCACGGCCTGCTTCATCTGCAGCGCGGTGTATTCCGCCACTGGCATGTCGCCCGACACCAGGGCAGTGATGCAGGCGCCACGCGCCTGACCCAGCAGCAAGGTGGATTGTGGGTTGACGTTGACAAACACTATCTCCACCGCGGCCGCATCGGGCTGGTAACGCTGCGCGACCTCGCGCAAGCCGTCGAACAGCACCTTAAGGCGCCCGGGCAAATCAGCCTTGGCCAGATGCAGGGTGCTGACCGTTCCGCTGGCAACATAAGTCAACGCCGCACCCTGCACGTCGATCACGCCAAATCCGGTGGTGCGCAGGCCGGGGTCAATTCCAAGAATTCGCATCGGTTTGGTGTCGTGGCGGCAGCGCTAACAGGCCGCAAGGTCAAAGGTCAAAAAACCAGCGCACCGAATGAAAAAACACCGGCGCGGCAAAACACAACGCGTCTACCCGGTCCAGCAAGCCGCCCGCGCCGGTAACCGAGGCACCCTCCTTACCCCAACTCGGAATACCACGGTCGCGTTTGATGGCCTTCATCACCAGATGCCCGAGCGACCCGGCCACACAGGCCACAAATGACAGCGCCAGTGCCTGGCCCGGCGCAAATGGCGTCACGCCGGCCAGCAGGCCGCCCAACACGCTGCCTGCGCCGACCCCGATCCACCAGCTGGTCCAGTTGAAGCTGCTGCTGATCGCCGGCGCCGCCGGTGGCCGCTGGAGCCGGCGCGCGGCGAAATATTGCGCCACCATGCAAACCTGTACCACGAGCACCAGAAAGAACACCAGAAACGCGTTCTTGCCGCTGTATTTCGGGAAGTCCAGCAACAGCAGCGCGGGCACATGGCTCATGCCGTAGATACACACCATGATGCCCCATTGCAGCTTGGCATTGCGCTCCAGAAAACGCTGCGGATCGTTGGCCAGCGCGCTCACCACCGGGATCGCCAGAAACACGTAAACCGGAATAAAAACCGTGAACAGATCGAAGTGTTTCGACGCCACCAGCGCGTACTGGATCGGCAGGATGACAAAGAAGGCCAGCACCAGACTGCGATGGTCGCCCCGGCGCGTGGGTGACAGCGTCAAAAACTCGCGCAGCGCGAAAAACGACACGCTGGCAAACAGCACGCTAGCCACCGTGTCGCCGGATAACCAGCCGATCCAGAACACGACGGCCATCACCCAACTGGTGCGTAATACTCCGTCTCGGCGCGCTTCGCCGGCACGTCCGTCCGGCTGGTCGCGGATCGACAGCAGGAAAGTCACGATGCCGGCAAGCGCAAGACAACCAAACACAAAGATGAACATTGCGCCCACCTGCTGCGTGGCGCTCATTGCCTTTAGGTAATGGTTCATGGCTGGTTCTAAACGTCACGCAGGGCGATCACGGCGCTTCGGGCCCGCTCCAGGAACACCCGGCGCTGCTCGCCATCTTGGACCGTTATCGGCGCGCCAAACGTGACCGAGCACAACACCGGCACCGGCACCACTTCGCCCTTGGGCATCACGCGTTGCACATTGTTGATCCAGGCCGGCACCAGCACCACAGCAGGAAAAAGTCGCGCCAGGTTGTACAGACCGGCCTTGAAGACCTGCGGCTCCTCGGCGTGGCCACGTGTGCCCTCCGGGAAAAGAATGATCGAGTCGCCATGGCCCAGGGCGTCGATCAGCGGCTCCAGCGGATCTTCGTTCGCGCTGCGTTCACGGGCCACGTAGATGGCGTTGAACACCTCGGTGGTGATCCATTGTCGAAACGCCGTCTTGGTCCAATAGTCGCGCGCCGCAATCGGCCGCGTGACGGCTCGCAAGTCGCGTGGCAATGCGGCCCAAATCAGCACCAGGTCGGCATGGCTTTGGTGGTTGGCAAAATAAATGCGCTGCTCGGCCTTCGGCGGGCAACCGACCCAGCGCGCCTGCGAGCCAGTCAGAACACGGATCAATCCGAGCAGAAACAGACCCGTCAACTTGGCAAGCATGGAAGCGATGATACCGACGCTGCTCCCCAAGCTTCACGGCAATTGGGCGTCGGACATACGCGCGCTGATGGTCGCGGCACGGCTCGATAGATAACCCGAACTTGGAAGCTTTTCAAAATACTTGGGGCGCGGCAACATCACCGCCAGCCGCGCGGCCTCGTAGGCGCTCAGTCGCGCCGCGCTCTTGCGGTAGTAGTGCTGCGCGGCGGCTTGCGCGCCGAAAACGCCCTCGCCCCATTCAACACTATTTAGGTAGATTTCCAGAATGCGCCGCTTGTCCAGCAACGCCTCCAGCAGCAGCGTCAACACCAATTCCTGCGCCTTGCGCAGCAAGCTGCGCTCGCCGGACAGGAACAGGTTCTTGGCCAACTGTTGGGTGATGGTGGAGCCACCCACCACTTTGGCCGCCTTGCCACTCTGGCCTTTGTTGCCGGCCGCCGCGGCCGCTCGCCTTGCAGCCTGTTCCTCGGCCCGGCTGTTCTTTTGCCAGGCCTTATCCAACGCGTCCCAGTCGATGCCGTCATGGCTGCTGTAACCATCGTCTTCGGACGCAATCACGGCGCGCTTCAGGTGATCGGATATCTGGTCGTAAGGCACCCATTGCTGGCGCCAGCGCAGCGTGCCCTTGTCATGCCAGATACGCCAGGCTTCCGAGCGCTCAAATGCAGTCGATTCGGGGTCCACCACCACCATCAAGGCAATACGCGCGACAAAAAACAACTGCAGCGCAAGCACGGCGCCAAGAACCATAGCGATCCAGCGCAGCAGCGGCCTCATGTTAGCGGGCAGTCACATTGGCTTGCAGCGTTTCATCGCGGGTGAACTTGAAGCGCGAAACCACCAGAATCTGGTCAGCCTTGCGCCGCATTTCATCGTTGAAAGGGCCGAACGGGCCAGCCGCGCGCGCAATCATCTCGGCGCGCCGGTCCAGCGCGGGATTGCCGGAACCGTCGACCACCTCGGTGGCCAGAACCCGGCCATCAAAGTTGACCGTCACCACCATGGTCAATTCGCCGTACAACTTCTTGCCCAGCGCAACCGGAAAATTCTCGGTGCCTTTATCTTCAATGGCGCGGCGCAAGCTGTCGTAATACACGGCATACACCTCTTCGCGCGTGGCCGGGCTCACATAACGCTTTTTCGGGCGGGCGTTTTCTTGATTAATGCGGCGCTCGATTTCGGCCAGCAGATTGACCAGCTGGCGGCGCTTCTCCTCGCGTGAAACCGGTTCAGCAGCCAGACCAGGCGGCCTGGGCTCCGGTGGCGGCAGCGCGGCCAACTGTCTGCGTACCAGCGCCAGCATTTGCAACTGCTGTTCCTGCATGGTCTGCACGCTGCTGTGGGCCTGTTCCTCCATCGTATCGCCAGGTTCGACCTGGGCCGACGGTGGCAATGGCGTGGTGGCGCGGCCTTTGTCAGCGTCGCCGCCACCGGCCATGGAAGCCTGCGCAATCGCGCGCGCCTTGTCGGGTTGTTCGTTGGTGCGGGCGTTGACCAGTACCACCTCGAGTGGCGTGTCTTGAAACACCCGATTGAATTTTTCGGGGTCCACAAACCGCACCGTCAACAGGGCCGCGTGCACCGCCACCGACGCGCCAAGCGCGAGCTGAAGGGTGCTGAAGGAGCGCAAGTTCACAAGACCGGAGTATCGAGCGCCAAAGTCTCTGCCTCAGCCATGTCCACGGCAATCGCAATCGGGCCTGCAACTACCTCGTCTTCGTCTTCGTCGGTGTTGTCCTGGCCGCCTTGCAACGCAGCCGGGTCAGCGGCCACCAGATCCAGCCGCTCGACCACCGTGCCAGTCACGTCGAGCGTAATTTCATCAATATCGCCCAGCTTGACAAGCACCTTGGCCCCGCGCGGCAGGTCGCGCGCGCCCACCACCGGCAGCACCAGCGGCAAGTCGTCGGCGCGCACCATGTTTTCCTTGAATACGCTGGCCACCAGCTCGGTGACACCGTTTTGCCGCAAGTATTTTAGGGTCCAGAACCGTTCCATCGCACCCTGGTAGCCGTTGTACGCGCTGTAGGCGGCGTCGAAACCGGAGATGATGGAAAACAGCTCCGCGTCCCTGGGTTTGAACGGGGCGGCCAGCGCGGCTGATTTGCCGTGGCGCGCACAGGCAATGATTTGCCACTGGTTGACCAGGTCGGTGTAACGGCGCAGCGGCGACGTGCTCCAGGCATAACTCTTGACGCCGAGGCCAGCGTGTGGCAGCGCCTTGGTACCCATACGCACTTTGACGCCGGGTGCCAGGCTGGCCTGGCTGCGGTAGATGCCGGGCACTCCCAACTCGGCCATCCAGTTGCCCCAGCTACTGTTGGCCAGGATCATGGCCTCGGCCACTATCAGGTCCAGCGGGGCACCGCGCTGGCGCACACTGATCTGCACCTGTTCCGTGCCGTTGGGCTCGGCAGCATCATTGCCGAACAGCCGGAAGTTGTAGTCGGGCCGATTGAAGGTCTCCGGCTTGCCCCGCACTGTCTCCCGTGCGGCTTTCAGGTGTTTGGCCAGGCGGTACAAAAATGATAGCTGAATGCGCCCGTTCGGCGGCATTGTCAGAGCACCCAGATTGCCGTCGAGCGGTTCGAAGCCGGGCTCTTCGAGCCATTGCGGCGTCACCAGCCGATCGAGCTGGTCATGGCGCAGATTGGCCACAATCGGCACCCGCTCGATCCGGGTTTCGGTGTTCCTGGTCTCCAGCGTGATCTCATCGAGCGTGACGTACAGCGACACTGCCGGGCATTCGCGCCCCTCTCGCAACGTGTAGCTCTGCACCACCACATCGGGCAGCATCGTGATCTTGAAGCCCGGCATGTATACCGTGGACAGCCGCGCCCGCCCGAGCTGGTCGATTGCACCGCCTGGCGGCAGCGCCAGTCCCGGTGCGGCAATATGAATGCCGACTATCACCTGCCCGGTGCCGAGGCCTTGCACACTCAGCGCATCGTCAATCTCGGTCGTCGCCGAATCATCAATCGAGAACGCCTGTACCGCGGCAAGCGGCAACTGCTCCTTGATCTGGGGCACATCGAGTGCCGGGAAGCCGGTTCCCCTGGGAAAGTTCTCAAACAGGAAGCGGCGCCAGTGGAACTGATAGGGTGAATCGATCGCGCCGGCCAGTTGCAGCAGGTCCAGCGGCGCGGTGTGGGTGGCGCGTGCCGCGTCCACGACCGCCTTGTATTCAGGCGCGTTCTTGTCCGGTTTGAACAGGATCTTGTAGAGTTGCTCCCGGATGGCATCCGGACAACGACCCAGGCTGAGCTCCGCCACCCAGGCCTCGATCTGTAGCTGAACCTGTTTCTTCTTTTCGATCGCCGCCAGCGCCTGGCCAATCACCTCGGCCGACGCCTTGCGAAAGCGCCCTTTGCCGGCGCGGCGAAAATAATGCGGTGACTCAAACAGTCGAAACAAAGTGCCGGCCTGTTGTTCCAGCGTGGCCTTGTCGCTGAAATAGTCCCGCGCCAGTTCGGCAAAACCAAATTCCTCTTCAGGCGCAAATTCCCATGCCATCTCCAGCTCTATGCTCTGGCTGACGCTTTGGGCGGCGCTGAAAAATAAGGCCGGCGCCGGTTTGTCAAACTTGAGCAGCATGTTGGCGGCTTTCACCTTGACCCGTTTGCCGCTGTCGAGCTCAACCTGCGCCGACGATTCGGCCTCCGACAATACCCGTCCGGCCATGAATTTTCCGGCTTCTTCAAACAATAGGAACATCGGGCTGATTGTCGTCTTTCAGGCCAGGTCCAGAAACCGCAACACACTATCGATATGGGCGTCAAAGTCGCTCAGCGCATGGTCGCCTCCCGCAAGCAGCCGGATATTGGCCCCTGGGTAGCGGCCACGCATTTCACGCCAGTCCAGTACTTCATCGCCCTTGGCGATGATCACGTGGTAGTTTTGCGGTTGGGCAACACCCGCGCTTTGCAAAACGCGCAATTCGTCGATAAACCCGGGCTCGAAAACGAACCGTTGCCGCGGGTCATGCCATGCAGTTTGCTCGCCGATGTGTTTCGCCAGGTCCCGCGCCGGATAGACCGCGGGGTTCAGCAATACGGCTTTGCAGCCAAACTGTTCCGCCACCCAGGTGGCGTAAAACCCGCCCAGCGACGAACCAGCAACCGCCATCGTTTGTCGTGGCCAGTTGGCGATACGCTGCGTGACCAGACCAATCGCTTCGCGCGGCGACGGCGGTAGCTGGGGACACCACCAGGTCACGCCCGGATGGTCTGTAGCTACCCGGGCAGCCAATTGTTGCGCCTTGGTCGATCGGGGCGAAGATTTGAAGCCGTGCAGATACAGCAGATGGGTGGTGCGCATCGCAGCATGATAAACAGCCGGCTGTTGCGTCCGCCGGATAATCGAGGCATGCCCGTAGTGTTCGAGAAACCCTCTTTGCTGGCCCGCGCCCTGCCCTGGTTCAAAGGCTTCGATGGACCACTTCTGGTGGCCGTATTGGTGCTCGGTAGCGCCGGCTTGTTGACGATGTACTCCTCCGGATACGACCAAGGCACACGCTTTGAGGACCATGGCCGCAACATGTTGATCGCGGCCGGCATCATGTTTCTGGTCGCCCAGGTGTCACCGCAACGCCTGATGACGTTTGCCCCGTCGCTTTATGCGCTTGGGCTTGCCCTGCTGGTTGCGGTGGCATTTTTCGGCGTCACGAAAAAGGGCGCCACACGCTGGCTCAACCTTGGCATAACGATTCAACCCAGCGAAATTCTAAAAATCGGTGTGCCTCTGATGCTGGCCTGGTGGTTCCAAAAACGCGAGGGACAACTCCGGTCGCTGGACTTCGTGGTGGGCGCCGTGTTGCTGGCCATGCCGGTGATCCTGATCATGAAACAACCCGACCTCGGAACCGCGTTACTGGTGTTGGCGGCCGGTCTGTCGGTGATTTTCTTTGCCGGCGTGAGTTGGAGGCTGGTGCTGCCGCCGGTTGCCATCGCGGTGCTTGGCATCGTACTGGTGGTGACGTTCGAGCCGGACCTGTGCGCCGAAGGGGTGCGCTGGCCGATCTTGCGCGACTACCAGCAGCAGCGTATTTGTACCTTGCTCGACCCCACCAAAGATCCGCTGGGCAAGGGTTTTCACATCATCCAGGGCATGATCGCCATCGGTTCTGGTGGCCTCTGGGGCAAGGGCTTCATGCAGGGTACCCAGACCCACCTTGAGTTCATACCCGAGCGCACGACCGACTTCATCTTCGCTGCGTTTTCCGAAGAATTCGGCTTGATGGGCAACCTGGTGCTGATCGCGGCCTTCCTGTTTTTGGTGCTGCGCGCGTTAACGATTGCATTGGAGGCGCCGACCCTATTTTCACGCCTGCTGGCCAGCGCGCTGGCGATGATTTTCTTTTCGTATGCATTCGTAAATATGGGCATGGTCAGCGGCATACTGCCGGTCGTCGGCGTGCCGCTGCCATTCATCAGTTACGGTGGCACCGCCATGGTGACACTCGGTCTGGCGCTGGGCATGCTGATGTCGATTGCCAAGTCCAAACGGCTGGTGCAGTCGTGAGCACGGTTTTTCCAGTGGCCATCATCGGTGTCGGTAATATGGGCGGCGCCATGGCCGCGAACCTGCGCGCGCGGGGCTGGCCGGTGCATGTATACGACCTGGATGCGGCCAAATGCCAGGCGCTAGAGCCCTTGGGCGCGGTCGCGTATCCCGATGCGGTCCAGGCAGTATCACAAACCAGCGCCACCATCGTGTGTGTGGTCAGCGCGCGGCAAACCATCGAGGTGCTGTTTGGAGCCGGGGCAGTGGCTGCGGCCATGCAGCTCGGGCAAACCGTCTTGTTGTGCCCCACCATGGCGCCCGACGCGGT
>JANNGR010000301.1:0-5217 GCA_031403955.1 Betaproteobacteria bacterium | reverse complement strand
GGGCATGAAGCAATGCAAGGCCAATCCGTGGCAGGAATTCGCGCAGAACACCAAACGCGGGGACCGGGTCAAGGGCCCGATCAAGTCGATCACCGACTTCGGCGTGTTTGTCGGCCTGGCCGCGGGCATTGACGGTCTGGTACACCTGTCGGATTTGAGCTGGAACGAACCTGGCGAAGCGGCCGTGCGCAACTACAAAAAAGGGCCAGGACGTGGAAGCGCTGGTGCTGGCGGTGGACGTCGACCGTGAGCGTATCTCGCTCGGCATCAAGCAACTCGACTCCGATCCGTTCACCACCTTTGTGTCGGTGAATGACAAGGGCCAGGTGGTGACCGGCAAGGTCAAGTCGGTCGACCCCAAAGGCGCCGAGATCGACCTGGGCCAGGACGTGATTGGTTATCTACGCGCGTCGGAAATCAGCCGCGACCGCGTGGAGGATGCCCGCAATGTGCTAAAGGAAGGCGACGAAGTTACCGCGGTGGTGGTGAACGTGGATCGCAAGACCCGCAACATCCAGTTGTCGATCAAGGCCAAGGACGCCGCCGACCAACAGGAAGCGATGGCCTCGCTGAGCCAGACTTCACTGCGTGAAAACGCCGGAACCACCAGCCTTGGCGCCCTGCTGCGCGCCAAACTGGACAACAACTGATAACCGATAGAGGGCTTGCAAGAACGGCCGGTGGCAGCTCCCGCCAGCCGCCCTGTCACCCGCACAGCACCATTTCATGACCCGATCGGACTTGGTTGAAGAATTGGCCAATCGGTTTGGCCAACTCACCCACAGGGACGCCGAGTTTGCCGTCAAGGCCATTCTTGACGCGATGAACGATGCGCTGGTGGCGGGCCACCGGATCGAAATTCGTGGCTTCGGAAGTTTTTCGGTCAACCGCAGGCCACCGCGCCTGGGTCGCAATCCGCGCAGTGGGGAAAGTGTGGCGATTCCCGAAAAGCGCGTGCCGCATTTCAAACCCGGCAAGGCGCTGCGCGAATCGGTGGACAAACGTACGGCGGAAATCGAAGCCAAGACGGGCAAGGCACTTCGAAAGGCCTGATGCGGGTCATCGGCCGGGTCCGAATCGGTCGCTCGCGTTCGCCGGCTCGAAGTCGAGTAGTTAGAATTCTTCCGCATGAAGAACCCTGTATGGCTGCTGAAGTGGATACTGAAGGCAGCCATATTTTTTACCCTTTTTGCCTTTGCCTTGAACAACCAGCACGACGCCAGCGTGCATTTTTTCTTTGGCAACCAGTGGCGCAGTCCAATGGTGCTGATTGTCCTGGCGGCGTTCGCCATTGGTCTGGTGGTCGGCGCTTTGGGAATGGCGCCCTGGTGGTGGAAACACCGCAACGCAACGATTCGGGAGCGCCTGTCACAGGCCGCCAACTCGGAGCCAGCCAGAACCATGGCAAGCGGCCCGCAGCATGGACTTTGACATCAGCTGGTTGCTGCTGAGTCTGCCGATTGCTTTTGTGTTGGGGTGGATTGCGTCGCGGCTCGACCTGCGCCAACTGCGAATCGAAAACCGCCGGGCGCCGAAGGCTTATTTCAGGGGTCTCAACTTTCTGCTCAACGAACAACAGGACCAGGCCATCGACGCTTTCATCGAGGCGGTTCAGAACGATCCCGACACGTCCGAACTGCATTTCGCGCTTGGCAACCTGTTTCGGCGCCGCGGCGAATACGAGCGTGCCGTACGGGTGCACCAACATCTAATTTCGCGCGGCGACCTCAGCGCAACGGACCGCCACCGGGCACAACACGCCCTCGCGCTGGACTACCAGCGGGCCGGTTTGCTGGACCGGGCTGAGGAGGCATTGCTCAAGCTCGAAGGCACACCGTTTGAGTCGGATGCAAGGCTGGCCCTGCTCGCCAACTACGAACGCGCGCGCGATTGGGCGCATGCGGCGGAAGTAGCCAAGCGACTGGAGGATTCAGACCAGGGCAGTTTTGTTGGACGCCTGGCGCACTACCTGTGCGAGCAGTCCGCCGCCCTGCTAGCCGCCCACGAACCCGAACAGGCACAGGCGCTGCTGGAACAGGCCATCCACAACGCGCCGCAGGCCCCGCGTCCGCGCATGGAACTGGCCAGGATGTTGAGCCAGCGCGGCGACCCGGCGGCAAGCCTGGCGGTATTGGAGAAGATTCTCGACTCGGCGCCGGCAGCCTTGCCACTGATTGCGGGCCAGTTGGCGCAAATGGCGATCGCCAGCGGGCGCGCGGCATTGGCCATGACGATGCTCAAGTCCCACTATGCGCAAACGCCTTCGATCGACGTGCTCGAAGCGATCGTGTTGCTGGAGATGCACCTGGGCGAAACTTCGGCCGTGGCCAGAAACTGGTACCTGCGCCACCTGGAGCGCGAACCGTCACTGGTGGCGGCCGCCCAATGGATCGCCGGAGAGAAACTGGAACACGAACAATTTCACCCCTTGGTCCAGCGCGCGCTGGAGCATGCCGTGAAACCCTTGACGCGTTACCGCTGCGCCGCCTGCGGCTTCGAAGCCAAACAACATTTCTGGCATTGCCCGGGTTGCCAGGCTTGGGACAGCTACCCGGCGCGGCGCGTCGAAGAGCTTTAGCGCTTTTCGCCTCGCGCATTTTTGCGAGACGCGCGACCGGTGGGTCAACCCGCAGCGGGCCGGACCCGTTATGGTGCTGGCCGTGGCATCCAAGCACGCCAGAGTCAGTATCTGAATTCCAACCCTCAGGAGATAACCCATGTTGAAGAAAATTCTGGCCATCCTGGCCATGTTGTATGCCGCCGCTGCATTTGCGGCGGTGGACGTGAATAAAGCGACCGCCGCCGAACTCGACGGCATCAAGGGCATCGGACCCGGCATCTCAACCAAGATTCTGGATGAACGCAAAAAGGGCAACTTCAAGGACTGGAACGACTTCATCGAACGCGTCAAGGGCGTAGGCGAAGGCAACGCCGCGAAGTTCTCCGCTGAAGGCATGACGATTGGTGGCGCCACCTACAAGGCCGTTGCAGCCGCGCCGGCCACGAAAGCCGCCGACACCAAGCCAGCCGCCGTCGCGGCCAAAGAAGAAAAGAAGGACCCCAAGGCCGAAGCCAAAGCCAAGAAGGACGCGGACAAGATGGCCAAGGCAGAGGCGAAGAAGAAAATGGCTGACGAAGCCAAGGCCAAGAAAGCCGCCGACAAGAAGGCCATGGACGACGCCAAGATGGCCAAGGCAGACGCTGCCAAACCAGCCGCCAGCGCCGCCAAGAAATAATTCACGGCACTCTCACCAAGGAAAGGGTCCGCAGTCGCGGGGCCCGCAAACGCGACTGCCATGCCGGCCAGCCAATCTTCGATTGCCAAATCGAGTTGTTCGCGTTTGGAATGCAGAGACGCCCAGTCGTCAACCAGCACCTGATCCAGGGCATGTCCGCTCGGCAGGTCAAGCACGCCTGCGGCCAGCGATGTGCTGCTGGGTCCATTGCGCATTGCTCCAGGCGCCTGAGCCAGATCTGGTCGGCCACGATCAGATGGTTGAGCGTGCGGTGAATCGAACTGAAAAACGCGCCGCGCTCCAGTTTGCGCTGGCCGTCATCCAGCCGTTCACACGGGTCGTAAAGCCGGGTGTTGAACCAGCGGTTGTACTGTGCCAACCAGCGGTAATTTTGCAGCAACAGGTTGTCCATGCAGGTGCCTCCTGGTTCTCCTTCAAGTCACGCCGTTTGTATCAAGCCGGTGAACCACGCGGGCCAAATCCGCCGCCTCCCGGCGTGTGTATTTCAAACACATCACCCGGTGCCATCTGCGTCTGGCCGATGTGGCCGAGTTCTTCGACGATGCCGTTTGCGCGCACCACCCGATTGATTCCCAAAGCGCCCGCTTCACCACCCGACATGCCGAAGGCTGGGTATTTGCGGCCGTTGGAAAGAATACTGGCAGTCATGGCCTCCAGAAACCGGACCCGGCGCACGCCACCGTCGCCGCCCTGCCAGCGGCCTGCACCGCCTGACCCGGTGCGAATTTCATAACTCTCCAGCCGCACCGGAAACCGGAACTCCAACACCTCCGGGTCGGTCAGGCGTGAGTTGGTCATATGCGTCTGGACCACGCTGGTGCCGTTGAATCCACCCACCAGATGGCCTTGGGCGTCAGTAGTGCCGCCGGCACCGGAGCCGCCGGAAATGGTTTCGTAGTACTGGTAGCGTTGATTGCCAAACGTGAAGTTATTCATCGTGCACTGGCTTGCCGCCATAACGCCCAGGGCGCCGAACAATGCATTGGTGATGCAACTCGATGTCTCCACGTTGCCGGCCACCACCGACGCCGGCGGGTTCGGATTGAGCATCGACCCGGTCGGGATGATGACCTTGAGCGGCTTGAGGCATCCGGCATTGAGCGGTATGTCGTCGTCGACCAGCGTGCGAAACACATACAACACCGCCGCCATACACACCGCGGTCGGTGCATTGAAGTTGTTGTCCTGCTGAGCCGAGGTGCCGCTGAAGTCGACCTCGGCGCTGCGCGTGGCCGGGTCGACGCGAATCGCCACCCGGATCCGGGCGCCGTTGTCAAGGTGCAGGGTGAATGCGCCGTTCTTGAGCCGGGTGATCACCCGCCGAACCGACTCTTCGGCGTTGTCTTGCACATGGCCCATGTAAGCCTGCACCACGTCAAGACCAAAGTCATCGACCATCTTGTGCAACTCCTGCACGCCCTTTTCGTTGGCCGCAATTTGCGCTTTTAGGTCCGCCATGTTCTGTTGCGGATTCCGGCTCGGGTATTGCCCGCTTTGCAGCAGCGCGAGCATTGCGACCTCCTGCAACACACCGCGATCCACCAGCTTGAAATTGTCAATCTGCACGCCCTCCTCTTCGATGCGGGTCGAAAACGGCGGCATCGAACCGGGCGTGGTGCCGCCCACGTCAGCGTGGTGCCCGCGCGAGCCCACGTAAAAAGTTGGCGTGTCATGCAGATACACCGGAGTGATCACCGTGATGTCCGGCAGATGGGTGCCGCCGTGGTAGGGGTCATTTAGCACGAACACATCACCGACTCGCATCGTGGCTGCGTTCTCCCTGATCACCGTCTTGATGCTCTCGCCCATCGAACCCAGGTGCACCGGCATGTGCGGCGCGTTGGCGATCAGGTTGCCGCTTGCGTCGAACAGCGCGCAGCTAAAGTCCAGCCGCTCTTTTATGTTGACCGAATAGGCGGTGTTCTGCAACTGCAGGCCCATCTGCTCGGCAATGTTCATG
>JANNGR010000300.1:0-16746 GCA_031403955.1 Betaproteobacteria bacterium | reverse complement strand
TTGCCTGCTGGAAGCGCCCCTGGTTCCATTTCACATCGCGGCGTCGCTCTCGCCCCGGATGGCCGGCACGCTAAACGTTGTCGGCCACGGCGTGGCTTTGGATACCTCCAAGGCGCTGTGCCTGAAGGTCTGCGAGGTTGCCTCGCAATCTTTGCCCACGTCGCAGCCCGGCGTCGATCAGACCGACCCCGGATCCCCGGGCCTCGTCGCCGTTCTCTGGGCGGCGTCGGCGCCGGTCGTCTTGGTGTCCCACCAAATGCCCCGTATGCAGCTCGCCACGTCTGGGCTGCCGATCCGACTGCGCTACGCGCGACTGTTGTTATAGCCATGCGCTGACGCTGGATCCGGTCCGGATCCTGGCGCTCGGCGATCTTCTTCCCCCTTGCCTTTTTGATGACTCCGTGCCCAGGTACGGAGGATAGATCTGGACACCACGCCTGCGCAGGTGATTCGCACGCAACAGGCGGCAGTTCATTCCACCACGACAACCACCGTCCCATATGAAACTCGTTCACTCTCCCGCTCGCCCTGGCCATGGCGGCCGCGTCGCGACGGTGATTGCGGATCCGGTCCGCGCGACACCCGGCCCGATCGAGTCGGCCCTCACCCATCTCGGCCATGCGGGGAAGGTGCGTCCGGCGGCTCACAAGAATCTGGCCCTGCCATGAGCAAGAAAAATCACAAAGACAGGCGCAGCCAAGGCAACCACGCGTCAGCGACTGACAACCGCGGCGCGACGCCGGATGCGTCCGCTGCCGGCGCAAGGCCGGTCCAGGTCTCCATCTCGCGCGAAGACTACGACGCCCATCTGCACCTGCTCCAGATCGAGTTGGTCAAGCTGCAACGGCACTTCATCGGTTGCGGCGACAAGATTCTGGTTTTGCTCGAAGGTCGTGACGCCGCGGGCAAGGACGGCAGCATCAAACGTATCGTCGAGTACTTGAGCCCGCGCGAAACCCGCGTAGTCGCACTCGGCAAGCCGTCCGACCGGGACCGCGGCAGTTGGTACTTCCAGCGTTACGTCGCGCACCTACCGCTCGCCGAGGAACTCGTCCTGTTCAATCGAAGCTGGTACAACCGCGCGGGCGTCGAACATGTGATGGGCTTCTGCTCCAAGGACCAGCACGAAGAGTTCATGCAGTCGGTGCCAAAGTTCGAGGAAATGCTGGTCAACTCGGGCATAAAGTTGCTGAAGTATTACCTGGACATCGGCAAGAGCGAGCAAATGCGACGCCTGGCCGAACGAAAGCGCGATCCGCTCAAGCAGTGGAAGTCCAGCCCGATCGATTCCGTTGCCGTCAAGCACTGGAAAGCCTATTCCCGCGCGCGCGATGAGATGCTGCTGCGAACGCATAACGCCGCCGCGCCGTGGCACATCGTGCGCGCCGATGACAAGCGCCTCGCACGCCTGAATTTGATGCGCGACATGTTGTCGCGGCTGCCATACGCCGGCAAGAAGACCAAGTTGGTCCAGCCCGACACGGAGATCGCTTTCGAGTTCACGCCGAATTGCATCGACGCCAAGCGGCTGGCGCGCTGAAACCCACCAACCAGGGCACCACCATGACCACCAGCACCATTGAAGTCGGCGAGCTGATTTCCACCCTGAGCGCGACGGGTGTCCAACGGCAGTTGTCGACGTTGCCTGGCGTTCACCATGCCGACGTGAACTATGTCGCCGGCAGCGCCACCGTGCACTTCGACGAATCGCGTATCACCCTCGATGCCATCCGCCAACGCGTGATCGACTGCGGCTACCACTGCCGTGGTGAACTCGTACCGGCCCATGTCTGCGACCCCGCTGACCACCAGATGAGCGGGGGGGCGCACGCTGGTCACGGCGGCCACGGCTCGCACGCAGGCCACGCTGGTTTGCCGGCCGATCAAAAGGCCGCCATGATGCATGACATGGGCCACGCGCCAGGCATGTCGATGCAGGACATGGCGCGCGACATGCGCAACCGCTTCCTGGTGGCTTTGGTGTTTGCCGCGCCTGTTTTCCTGTATTCGCCGATGGGCGAGATGTTCGGCGACTTCCACACGCCCTTGGGGCTGGATCGCAAACTGTTCCTGTTTTTCGCCGCAACCGGAGCCATCGCCTATCCGGTGTGGCCTTTCCTGGTCGCTGCCTGGCGGGCCGCACGCAGCAAGGTCGCCAACATGGCGACGCTGATCGTGCTCTCGGTCGGCACCGGTTATATCTTCAGCGTCGGCGCCACCTTCTTCTATGACGGCGAAGTGTTCTACGAAGCATCGGCCGTGTTGCTGGTGTTCATCTTGCTGGGCCATTGGCTGGAGATGCGGGCGCGCGCTGGCGCCTCGGACGCGATCCGCGCGCTGATGGACCTGGCCCCGCCGATGGCCACGGTGGTGCGTGGCGGCGTCGAGATCAAGGTAGCCACGGCGGAAGTTCTGGCGGGAGAAACCGTGGTCATCAAGCCGGGCGACAAGATACCGGTCGACGGCGAAATACTTGAAGGCAGTTCGCAAGTCGACGAGTCGATGCTGACGGGCGAATCGATGCCGGTGAAGAAAGTCACCGGTGACCAGGTCATCGGCGCCACGATCAACAAGAGCGGTAGCTTTCGCTACAAGGCGACCAAGGTCGGTGCCGACACGGCACTGGCGCAGATCGTCAAGCTGGTGCAGGAAGCCCAAAACTCCAAGGCGCCGGGGCAACTGCTCGCCGACCAGGCGTCGCAGTGGCTGGTTTTGGCCGCCATCGCCGTCGGGCTGCTCACCTTTGGCGTCTGGTTTTGGGTCATCGGTGAGACTTTTCTGTTCGCGCTGACCCTGACGATCACGGTGTTCGTGATCGCCTGCCCCGACGCGCTCGGATTGGCCACGCCGATGGCCATCATGGTCGGCACCGGGCTGGGGGCGATGAACGGCATACTGTTCAAGAACGCCGCCGCGCTGGAAAACGCCACCAAACTAACCGTCATGGTTTTCGACAAGACCGGCACGCTCACCCTGGGGCAACCCGATGTGATCGAGACGGTGACGGCCCCCGGCATCAGCGAGGAACAGTTGCTGGCCACGGCGGCGGCGGTCGAGAAGTTCTCCGAGCACCCGCTGGCGCAGGCGATTCTCAAGCGTGCCGGCTCCGCGCCCGCCGAGGCCGCTACTGGCTTTACCAACATCGACGGACAGGGAGCGCGCGCCACGCTCGGCGCCGACGCCATCCTGCTCGGAAACCGCAAGCTGATGCAGTCCGAAGGCGTGAATCTCGATGCCATGGCGTCCGAGGCCAAGTGGCTCGAAAGCGGGGGCCGCACGGTCGTGCATGTCGCCCGCGCCGGCAAGCTTATCGGTCTGATCGCCATTGCGGATGCGGTGCGCCCGACGTCACAGGCGACGATTGCCAAGCTGCAGGAACGTGGCGTCAAGGTGGCCATGCTGACCGGTGACAACCAGGCGACGGCCGAGCGCATCGGCAAGGAACTGGGCATCGACATCGTGCTGGCCGATGTGCTGCCCGGCCAAAAGGCCGCCAAGATCAAGGAGTTGCAGGACCAGGGCAACAAGGTCGGCATGGTCGGCGACGGCATCAACGATGCACCGGCCCTGACCCAGGCCGACGTCGGCTTTGCCATCGGCGCGGGCACCGACGTGGCGATGGAAAGCGCCCAGGTGGTGCTGATGAAGAGCGACCCTTACGACGTGGTCGGTGCGATCGACCTCTCGCGTGCGACGCTGCGCAAGATGCACCAGAACCTGTGGTGGGCGGTGGGTTACAACTTGATCGCCTTTCCGCTGGCAGCGGGTGTGTTCTACCCCTTCACTTTGTCGCCGGAGATCGCGGCGTTATCGATGTCGGGCAGCTCGGCCATAGTGGCCATCAACGCGTTGCTGCTCAAGCGCACCAAGCTGGCCGGCATCAAGGGGGCACGGTTGCAGGCTGCCCCGGCAACCGATAGGCTGTCTTCATCGGGAGCTACGGCATGAAAGCGAAGTTTGCGAGCTTCACGTCACGCGGCAACGCGGACTTTTCAAACCGTGTCCTGTCCGCGATGCGGCACCAGTTTGGCGGCCATGTCGAGAAGTCCAGCCGGGAAATGGGTGAACCCCATGGCACCTGGCACGAATACTCGAATGTGCGCTGGCACACAGTCGCGTGACGGCGTTTTGCCCAAACTTGGCGGGCAACCAATACCGGAGACCCTATGCCTGACACCCTGACACCCGACCTGCTGCAAAAAATGCATGCCTATTGGCGCGCGGCAAACTACCTTTCAGTCGGGCAAATCTACCTGCGGGACAACCCTTTGCTTGAATCGACGCTGACGCTCGAACATGTCAAGCCGCGCTTGCTGGGGCATTGGGGCACGACGCCGGGTTTGAACCTTCTCTATGTCCACCTGAACCGGCTGATCAAAGAGAACGATCTCAACATGATCTATGTAACTGGACCCGGCCATGGTGGCCCGGGAATCGTGGCGCATACCTATCTGGAAGGGTCGTACACCGAGCACTATCCGTTGATCGAGCGCAACCGCAACGGACTGCAGCGCTTGTTTCGCCAGTTCTCCTGGCCGTATGGAATCCCCAGTCACGTCTCGCCGGAAGTTCCTGGATCGATTCACGAAGGCGGCGAATTGGGTTATTCGTTGGCCCACGCCTATGGTGCCGCGTTCGACAATCCGGATCTGATCGTTGCCTGCGTGATTGGTGATGGCGAGGCCGAAACCGGCGCGTTGGCAGCCAGTTGGCACTCCAACAAGTTTCTGAACCCGGCGCACGATGGCGCCGTGTTGCCGATGCTGCATCTCAACGGTTTCAAGATCGCCAACCCGACCGTGCTCTCGCGTATCAGCCGCGAAGAATTGACGAATCTGTTGCGCGGCTACGGCCACGAACCGCATTTCGTGGAAGGCGACGACCCCACGCTGGTACACCAGGCGCTGGCCGGCACGCTGGATGCCGTCCTGGCGCGGATTCGACGGATACAGAGTGCCGCACGCTCTCTTGGCGCGGCGCAGACCCCGGAGCGAGCGCGCTGGCCGATGATTGTCCTGCGCACGCCCAAGGGTTGGACCGGACCAAAGTTCGTCGACGGCAAGCCAGTTGAAGGCAACTGGCGCTCGCACCAGGTGCCGATCGCGGAGTTCAAGACATCCGGACATTTGCAGCAACTCGAAGACTGGCTCAAAAGTTACCGGGCCGAGGAGTTGTTTGACCACCAAGGAAGATTCCGTCAGGAGCTCGCCGCGCTCGCGCCGACCGGTAATCGCCGCATGGGCAGCAATCCGCACGCCAATGGCGGCAATTTGCTGCAGCCCCTGTCGATGCCCAACTTCCAGGATTACGCCGTGGCGGTATCGACACCGGGTGGCGTCGAAGCTGAAGCGACCCGGGTTCTCGGACATCTGTTGCGCGACGTGATGAAGCGCAATCTCGACCAACGGAACTTCCGACTGTTCGGCCCGGACGAGACCGCGTCGAACCGGCTGGAGGCTGTCTTCGAGGTTTCCGGCAAGGCCTGGATGGGCGATGTCGAGCCGGGCGACAACCATCTCAGCGCCAATGGCCGCGTCATGGAGGTGCTGAGCGAACATCTGTGCGAAGGCTGGCTCGAGGGTTACCTCCTAACCGGGCGCCACGGCCTGTTCTCTTGTTACGAGGCCTTCATCCACATCGTCGATTCAATGTTCAATCAACACGCCAAGTGGCTGAAGGTGACCCGACAGATACCTTGGCGCCGGCCGATCGCTTCGCTCAATTACCTGCTCACCTCGCACGTCTGGCGGCAGGACCACAACGGCTTTTCGCACCAGGATCCAGGTTTCATCGATCATGTCGCGAGCAAGAAGGCCGACGTCGTGCGCATCTATCTGCCGCCCGATGCAAACTGCCTGTTGTCGGTCGCCGATCACTGTTTGCGCAGCCGCAACTACGTCAACCTGATAATTGCCGGCAAACAACCGCAGCCGCAGTGGCTTGACATGGAGGCAGCCGTTCGCCACTGCACCGTCGGCGCTGGCGTCTGGCAATGGGCCAGCAACGATGGCGGCGACCCCGACGTGGTCCTGGCCTGCGCTGGCGATGTGCCGACCCTCGAGGCGCTGGCTTGCGTCACGCTGCTGCGCGCTTATGTACCTGACATCCGCATCCGTTTCGTCAATGTGGTGAATCTGATGGTCTTGCAACCCCGGTCCGAGCATCCGCATGGCCTGGAAGACCATGAATTCGATGCCATGTTTACCACCAACAAGCCGGTAATCTTCGCATTTCATGGTTATCCCGCGATGATTCACAAGCTGACCTACCGACGCCGCAACCACGACAACATCCATGTGCGCGGCTACAAGGAAGAGGGCACCACCACGACCCCCTTCGACATGGTGGTGCTTAACAATCTCGACCGTTATCAACTCGCGCTGGACGCCATCCGGCGCATTCCGCGCTTTCAGCACCAGGTGGAGCAGGCGAGCGCGCGTTATTCAGCCACCATGCGGCGGCACAAGCTTTATATCAGCGAACATGGCGACGACATGCCGGAAGTCCGCGACTGGCGCTGGACCACATGACCACGATGTCACGCCGCGGCGCGGCAGCCCCGCGCCGTACGCAATGCTGCTCGCGGGCCAGGCCGACACGATCGGCGGCGGTGAAGGTCGATTCTCGGCACACGCCTGGGCGCTGTTCCCGCGCAGGCGGTCACGATACCGCTGCCTCACCCCTGGTTATGTGCGCGCGCGCACAGACGCACGATCTCATCGAAAACACACTTGCCATGACTTTGGAAGCGTCTGCCTTCCTCGTTTTTCTTATCCCTATCTGAAAGGTACTCCATGGAGTGGTATTCACAAAACTGGGTTTGGGTTCTGTTCTTTGCCGTGTTTATCGCGATGCATATGTTCGGGCACGGTGGACATGGCGGACACAGAGGGGGGCGTGGCGGCGACGATAGTGACCGCAAGTCTGGAGGCAAAGACAGTTCGCAAGATCGTTCCGCGCCCGGGCCGAAGCATCGCCATTGATGCGCCAGACATTGACTTGAACAGGGGAACCAGATGCTCAATATGAAAGTCGTGACTTGGTCATTGGCGATCTGGACCACGTTTTCGTTTTTGTTTTGTGTCGCCTTCGCCATGTTGACGCCGTCGAGCCTGTACATGCACGCGCTTCTCCCGCAAGTGTTACCCGGGTTCGAATGGTTCAGTTGGCGGGGCTTTCTCGTTGGGTTGATTGAGAGCTTCCTCTATGGCGCGTTCGCGGGTCTCGTTTACGTACCCATTTACAACTTTTTCCACCGCCAGTGGGGGATGCAATAAGTTGGCGGGTTTGGCGGCCATGCCGCAAAGAATTTGAGGCACGCCATTGCGGCCCTACCTGAACCGATCCATGAACGCAGCGCCCGCCGACACACCCGCCGCCACGCACTCCGCTGAGCCTGTCGCACTGCGGTCCGCGCAATTGGTCTGGCTGGCGGCGGCCGTCTTCGTCGTCTCGGCCGGTTATGGCGCACTCATGCCGGTGCTGCCCGGTTGGCTGAGCTCGCTGATGCCTGGCGCCAGTGCCACTGAAATCGCGCGTCACGTCGGCTTTTTCAGCGGCGTGTACGCGGCCGGCGTGCTGGTCGGGGCTCCCTTGTGGGGCGCCATCTCGGATCGCGCCGGTCGCCGTCCAATCCTGATCATCGGGCTGGTCGGCTATATCACGAGCCAACTGCTGCTGCTCGTCCCCGGATTGAACAGCCTTTGGGGGCTCTACGGGCTGCGCGCCGCGACCGGTTTCTTCGTGGCGGCCGTTATCCCAGTAGTCTCGGCCCTGGTCGCCGAACACACCCCTGCGGAAAAGCGCGCGCGGCGCTTCGCGTGGCTGAGCGCCATGTCGCTACTCGGATTCCTCTTTGGACCGGGGCTGAGCGAGTTGGCCGATGGGGCGAGATCATGGGCCGGCGCCGGAGCGGTGACCGCCGCGACCTCGGCGCGGGCCGTGATCGTGTTGTCCGCGCTGCTCGGGACGGTGATGATGTTGGGACTAGCTCTGACGCTGCCTGCTCTACACACCCCTGACGCGGCAGCGCCAAAAGATGCCACCACCCCTGCCAAAGACCGCACGGCCGCGTTATGCTGGCTCAGTGGCTTGGTGACGCTGGCACTGGCGGGTTTCGAGTTGGGTATCGTGCTGCAAGGGCAGCAGCACACCGCAATGTCGTCGCGCCAGGTGGCGATGATGTTCGCCCAGTGCAGTCTGGTGATGCTGGTCGTGAACGCCCTGCTCTTTCTCACCGGGTTGCTCGACAAGATTGCGTCGCGCACGCTCATCGCTGCCGGGCTGCTGCTGGCAATGTCCGGGTTGGCCGTGATGGCCTGGCACAGCGCGCAGGCCTGGCTGTATCTGGGCATCAGCCTGACCTCGGCCGGCACCGGGCTGGTGCTGCCGGTGGTCGCCTACCTGGCCGCTGGGGTATCGAGCCAGAAGCTTGGCACGACGATGGGTGCGTTGACTGCGGCAGCCGGCCTCGGCCAAACGCTCGGATCGTCGCTCGGCGGATGGCTGTTCGGTGCGTTCGCGCAAGGCGGCTTCGGCTGGCTGATCGTTCCTCTGCTGGTGATGCTGGTGTTTCTGCTGGCACGGCCGCTCTGGTGGCCAGTAATTGGCCCCGCTTCGACCACCTCACCCCAGGTTTCAACATGAACAATACAAGCCTGCCGTGGCGCATCTGGCTCCTCACCGCGCAGGTGATCGCCATTTCAGCGGGCCTGCTGATCGCGTGGCGAGCCTTCGCGCCGGCGCCGGGAGTAGCACCCTACGCCAACGTGGTGGCCGTGCGCGAGGCCCCGGACCCTGCAAGCCGTGCCGCCTCCGGCGTGGCCGCGCAGCTCGAATCGGGCTTTCGCGCTGCCGCCAGGAAAGCCTCGGCTTCGGTGGTGAATGTGTACACCCGCAAGACACCGCCGAATCGGTCTGGCGGCGCGTGGCGCCCGTATGGAGATTCCGAGGAAGACCCGACACAGGGGCAGTCGAGCCTGGGTTCGGGCGTGATCGTCGCCGCCCAGGGGTACATCCTCACCAACAACCACGTGATCGATGGTGCCAGCGAGATAGCCGTGATGCTGCCCGATGGCAAGGTGGCCGAGGCGCGCGTGATCGGCACCGATCCCGAGACCGACCTTGCGGTTCTGCAGGTCGCCGCCAGGAACCTGCAGCCGATCGTGTTCGCCGACCCTTCCTCGGTTCAGGTCGGTGACATCGTGCTCGCGGTCGGCGACCCGTTCGGTGTCGGCAAGACCGTGACCCAGGGCATCGTCAGTGCCACCGGTCGCAACCGCCTGGGCATCAACACTTTCGAAAACTTCATCCAGACCGACGCCGCCATCAACCCCGGCAATTCCGGCGGCGCGCTGGTGGACACCGCCGGCAACCTGATCGGCATCAACACAGCGATCTACTCGCGCAGCGGGGGTTCACAGGGTATCGGTTTCGCCATCCCGGTCAGCCTGGCCCGCCAGGTGATGGAACAGATCATCGCCACCGGCCGCGTTGCCCGGGGCTGGTTGGGCGTCAGCGCTCGCGATGTGGTCAACGAGACAACCGGAGCCAGCGCTGGCGCGGCACTGGCCGGCCTGCTGCGCGGCGGTCCAGCGGACAAGGCCGGGTTGCGCACGGCCGACACCATCGTCGCGATCGACGGCAAGGAAATAGCGGACACCGCTGCCCTGGTAACTGAAACCGCGGCATTGAGGCCGGGTACGCGGGTGCAATTCAAGGTGTTGCGCGCCGGTGAGCCGTTGACGATCAGCGTCGAACTCGGGCAGCGCCCCCCGGCCCGCAAGCCGTGAGCCTGCAGAACGCATGTTCCAGGCCGCGCGCCTGGCAAGTAGGAATTGAACGGCGCGGCTAACCTGCCTGGAATGGAGCCTTGGCCAGCCATTCAGCGTGCGCTTCATCAGGCTGCTGCTCAATCAATCGCCGCCACCGCATCATTGGCCATGCGCCGGGTGCACCATGCCGCGTAGGCCGGCCCGAAAATCAGCCCGAGCACATGGGCGAAGCCGCTGGGCGCAAGCTGGTAGTCGATCGACACCACCAGTCGCGAGCGATCGCCCTGCGCAGAAATGGTGAAACCCATGCGATAGGAGCCGATCACCAGCAGCCGCGGCTCGCCGCGGGTTTCCCAGGTCTTGCGCCATGGCGGAACCCGTTCGGTGATCACTTCTTCGACCACCAGGTTCACGCCCAGCACACGCCCGGTGACGCGGATCACCGACCCTACAGCCTGGCCCTTCAGCGCGTCGGTCTCAACTTGCATGGTGGCACCGGCCATCATCAACGAGGGCTTCTCCATGTGGCCGGCCAGCCGGCGGTGGTCGTCCAGAAGCGCAAACAGGCTATCTGCGCCGGTGCCGACCTCGACCTCGCTGCGGTGATGACGTGGGTAGGACTTCGACTTCGTGGGCATGTGCGTGGTTCTTTGGAAAGTTGGGGATACATGTTCATTCACCCATCAAGGCTTCGGATCTGGAAGCGGCGAAGCGGTCCCGGGCACGAATCCAGCACAATGTTGCCGGATCGGATACCAGCGAAAGTCACACGCTTTCATCGGCAGCCAGGATGCCCTTGCCGGCTTGGACCAGCGAATTGACGGTCGTGCGCAATTGGCCTCGATCGTCCATCCTGCGTTCCTGCATGCGAGCCGCGTCGCCGAGTCCCGGATCCGAACCTTCTGGCGCTACATGCCATCCCAATAGCTGCGGCGCCCATAGTGCCGGTGTACGCCCGCTTCTTGCTCACGGCTCAGGTCTGCTGCCGGGTTGTACGGCGGCGCGTCTTTCACTGCCTGACGCTTCAGATCGACCGATACCTTGGAGTCGGCCCAACTCACATCCTGTATCCAGGCAGGCGCGATCAACACCTTGTGGCCGAGCCACCAGTTGCTGGTATCCACAACCATGTAGCGGATGGCCCAGCTCTGCTCGTCTACCAGCAAACCCTGCACGTGCCCAATGTCGCCATCGCTTGCATGAATGTGGTAGCCCACGACTTCATTGCAACTGCGCAGATGCGGGTCGTCATGTTCGTGAAGGGTGGCTTGGGCCCGTGCGTGCGTCTCCTCTGATTCGAGCCGGCGCGTCTGCTGTGCCTCCAGCCCGCCAACGCCAGGGATCATCATGCCGGGATACATTTCCCCGCCCCAAAGCTCGGTTCCACCCCAGTAGTACGGGTAGTTGTAATAGGTGAGGTACTGCTCTTCGTGCTGGCGCGATACCGGCTTTTCGGTGTCGATGTGCGGGCTGTTCCTGACTTGTTCCTTCGTCATCGAGACGCGTAATGACTTCTCCGACCAGTTTGGCTGAGTGACTGCCACGGGCGAGACCAACACCTTGCGGCTCGAGAGCCAGCTGCCTGCATCAACCACCAGATAACGGATGGCCCAGGCGGCATCGTCAAAATAGAAATCCTTTACATGTCCGATGGTGCCATCGCTGGCCTGAATGGCGAAGTCCAAAAGGTCGTTGGTGCTGCGTAACATGGTGCTGCTCCTTTGAATGGTGAGGGGGGACTGCCTGCACGAGTTTCCAAGTAATCCGTATCACGCGTCTGTGCGCTTGCGCACCCAGACAGACTCAGCTTGTGCGCACGTCGATCGGTCAGCATGTTCTTTTTGACCCGGGCCAGGTACCGAGAAGATCATCGGGAATCCTTGCAAGCGAGCAAGCGCAACGCGTTGGCAACCACGACCAGTGTGCCGGTCTTGTCGAAGGCGACGCTGGTTCCCAGGTTTTCGAGCGCGCCGGCGTATGCCCGAACTTTGGTTTGCTCATTTCGATTGCGGTGTCGGGATCGTGGCGGTAGTCGGGTCAGGCCTCTGGCGCAATTTCCAGACAAAATTGCATTCACGCCGGCCATCCGCGATGCGTCCGCCGAGCAGGCCACGATCGAAAGTCATTTCGTCCGGCAAATAGGAATTGAACATCGCGTTATCGATCTGGCAGACGACTGGCGTCAACTCCGGGATACCCACCGAGACCGCGAATTCATGGAACATGCAGCGCGTGATCTTGATTTCGAAGCGCCACGCCGAGCGCTCCACGACTTCCATCGTGTTCCAGCGAACAAGTCCCGTGCGGTTGTTCTCGATCTCCAATTCCGAGAAGTTCTGAAAGTTTCGCTCCTTGTGAACGGTATCGAATTGCAGGTTCTGAGCGGCCGTGCCGCCGTTTAACAGCGCGACACGCAGGATCTCGAACGCCCTGTGTTGGCCGATTTTTTTCCTCAGGTTCAGATAGACCCAAGCTGGCAACGCGGCGAGATCGACCAGTCCCGGTGGAAATCGCCCGTCGATCGTCTTCTTGAATTCACCGAGGGTGAGCTTGCAGCGCAGAAGAAACAATCTTGGAAATTGCAACTCCTGCCCCAGCAGGTAAAGCAAGAGCGGCGTTGTAACCTTCTTCATGTCGAAGTCCGGCGTTATGGTCACCTCCCACTCAAAGCAAGAGACTTACAACTGCACTGGCCGCGGCGCCGTGACAGGCTGCGGGGTTGCCGCCACCGCGGGCGTCTCGCCCGATTTCGGCGCTGCTGCCGCGTCGGGCGTTCCGGGCACTGCGTTCTTGCCCGGCTGCCGGATGCCATCGAGCTTGGTGCGCTTGAGCAGCAGCGCATTGATCGCCACTATCAGCGTACTGCCCGACATCGACAGCGCCGCTACTTCCGGGCTCAAAACGAACGGGTACAACACGCCCGCGGCAAGCGGGAACGCGATCACGTTGTAGCCCACCGCCCACCACAGGTTCTGGTGCATTTTGCGCACCGTGGCGCGCGACAGCTCGATCGCGCCGACGATGTCATACGGGTCGCTCTTCATCAGCACCACGTCGGCGCTTTCCATCGCCACGTCAGTGCCAGCACCAATGGCAAACCCCACGTTGGCCTGGGTCAGCGCCGGCGCGTCGTTGACACCGTCGCCCACCATGCCGACCTTCTTGCCGGTGGCCTGCAGCGCCTTCACCTTCTCGGCCTTCTGAGCCGGCAGCACGTCGGCCAGCACGCTGTCGATGCCCAGATCGGCGGCGATACGCTTGGCCGTGGCCAGGTTGTCGCCGGTCAACATCACCACTTCGATCTTGCGTTCGCGCAGCTTGGCCACCGCCGCCTTGGAGGTGGGCCGGATCGCATCGGCGATGGCGATCAGGCCAATCACGCTACCGGCCTGAGACACATGGACCACGGTGCGGCCGTCCGCCTGCAGCCGCGTGGCTTCGGCCTCCAGGGGGCCGAGCGCGAGCTTTTGGGTATCCATCAGCAGCCGGTTGCCCAGGTACACCGTTCCACCCGCGGTTTCAGCGCGCGCGCCCATGCCGTCCAGGCTCTCAAAGCCGGTCGGCGCTGCTACCGTGAGGTGCGCCGCCCGTCGCAAGACGGCCTGGGCCAGAGGATGGTCAGACCCCTGCTCGGCCGCTGCGGCGGCGGTTAACAATACGTCTTCGGTGACGCCGTCCGCCGTGACGATCTCCACCACCTCGGGCTGGCCAACGGTGAGCGTGCCGGTCTTGTCGAAGATGATGACATTAAGCTTGGTGGCGTCTTCGAGCGCCGAGGCATTCTTGAACAATATGCCGTTCGCCGCTCCCAGGCCGGTACTGACCATCACGGCCATCGGCGTGGCGAGTCCCAACGCATCGGGGCAGGCGATCACGAACACCGTGATGGTCAGTGTTATCGCAAGCAGCAGCGATTCGCCGATGACCCAGAACCACACCGCGAAGGTTGTCAGGCCGATGGCGATGGCGGCGATCACCAGCCACTGCGCGGCCCGGTCCGCCAGAAGCTGTGCCGGCGCCTTCGAGTTCTGCGCCTCCTGCACCAGTTTGACGATTTGCGCCAGCGCCGAGTCAGCCCCGACCTTGGTCGCCTGGTACCGAAAACTGCCGCTCTTGTTGATGCTGGCGCCGACCACGGTGGCGCCCGGCCCCTTCTGGACCGGCATCGACTCGCCGGTCAGCATGGACTCGTCGACCAGCGATTCGCCGCTCTCCACCGTGCCGTCGACCGGAATCTTGTTTCCCGGCCGGATGACAACAATCTCGCCCGCCAATACCTCTGCCGTCGGTACTTCGACCTCAGCGCCATTGCGGATGACGTTGGCCTTGGTCGGCGTTAGGTCCATCAACGCAGTGATGGCGGACGACGCGCCAGCGCGGGCACGCATCTCCAGCCAATGGCCGAGCAGGATGAACACCAGCAGGACGGCCACGGCTTCGAAGAACTGCCCACCGCCCTCGAAGAAGAAAGTGCTGCCGACACTAAAGATATACCCGGTGCCCACACTGAGCACGATCAGCGCCGCCATGCCCAGCGTGCCTTTTAGCACTGCGCGCCAGGCGGAGACGAAGAACGGCCAACTCGGGTACACGATCGCGGCGCTTGCGAACAAGAACAACCACAGGTTGAGCTCCAAGCCGAACGGCGGCGCCGGTGCCTGCCACATTGCGCCCATCGGGGCATAGACGAAGATCGGCACGGTAAAAATCAGGCAAATCCAGAAACGGTTGCGCATGTCGCGCACCATGGCCGGCAGGTCCTTGCCGTCATGGCCCATCTCATGCGCCATATCGGCCGACATGGCCGACTGAGCGCCCGGCGCCGTATGACCTTCGTGGCCCTTGCCTGCGGGAGCGGCGGCGGGCGCTGAAGGGTTGGGACCAGGGGCCGCTTGGCCCTTGTCTTCACCGGCAACGGTATCCCGGACCCAAGCAGTAACCTTGCCGATCACACCCGGCTCTGCTTGGCCCGCGTCCGCGCCGGCTGGGGGAGGGGTCGATTCTGGTGTGGGAGCCGCCGGTATGGGAGCGGCGGCAACGACTTTTGGCTCCGTGACCACGGGTGAAGTCGGCGCGCCCGGCGGCGTTTTGGGTCCGTCAGCTGCCGCTGCGTCCGCCGCGGGTACCGCGGCAGCGGCAACCGGCGCGGCGGTCTCATACCCGCTTTGGCGCACGGCCGACTTGATATCGGTCACTACCAGTCGCGTTTCGTCGTAGCGTACCGTGGCGGTTCCGGCAGCGAAATTTACCGTGACGCTTTCGACACCTGGCACCTCGCCGATGCGCTTTTCCACTCCGTCCACGCTCAGCACCGACAACATGTCGTGGACGTGAATAACGCTGGTTTTCATGGCATCTCCCTGACGTTCTTTCGATGCAAAATGCCGTCAAACATCAGAAGGGGTATGGCGCCCGCTAACTCTTGCCCGGCGCCACCTTGGCGCCAGGGGAAGGTTTCGGTGTTGATGACGGCACGGCGTCCGGTGTCGCTTTGTCATGTGGTGGGGTGCCTGCGGAAGTCGCGCCCACGGAGGCAGGCGCAGGCGTCGCCGGTGGCGCGCCGGGTACTGTGTGGCCTTCGTGTCCAGCCGAAGCGGCGGCGGGCGCGTCGGAGTCATACCCGCTTTGGCGCACGGCGGACCGGATATCGGCAATATTCAGTCGGGTTTCGTCGTAACGCACCGTGGCGCTTGCGGCGGCGTAATTGACAGTGGCGCTCTCGACGCCGGGCACCTCGCCAATCCGTTCTTCCACTGCCTGCACGCTCAATACCGAAAGCATGTCGCGCACTTCAATAACGCTCGTTTTCATGACGACTCCTCACTGGTTTGCAGTTCAAAATGCCACCCGAATGGGCGGCACGGTGTTACTTTGCGCCAGGCATCTTGTGTTTGACGTAGCGCCCTTCGTCGCCCGGACCGTCTCCCGAAACCATTTCGCACGCTGCGACGGGTGTCGATGCGCCGTCACGCCAAAGCCATCCCACGGGCAAAAAACGATCGGTCTGCCCGGCTATTTCCTGCATGGGCTGGAACGAGACTTCCAGACCGGATTCCACCTGCATTAGGTGCTCGGGAAGAAGCTCGAATGCACCGGTTTGTTGGTCGTGCATGTGCGGCATGAAGATGCCGAGTTGGTGTGCCGATAGTCTGCGAAGCATCTGCTGCACTTCTGGTAGCTGGATTGCCTCCTGGGCAGCCTTCAACCCGGGCGGCAACTCGCCGGCGCTCGCTCGTGAAACATTCGCTATCGTCATGCTGCTCTCCTGCCTGGATGTTGTTGACCCATTGGAAGTGGCCAAGTCAAATGCCACGGCTTTGTGATGTTCTAGGCCGCTATCTCAACGCGGTCTGTGCGATAGGCCACTTAGCTATGCCTTTAGCCACCCACCCGTGAACCCCGCTCGCCGCAAACCGCCCGCGATGTACGGGCAACTGCGCATGAGTTGCCACAACAAGCCGGATCGATAGTTTTCGATCATCAACACGATCGGCCCCTGATTGAGTCCGAAATGCCATGGCGATACCCACCAGCCATAAGGATTGCCGGACTTTCCCGGGTGGGAGGGGTTTAGAGAGGCTTTGAAGCCGTAGGAGTTGAACTCGGTCAACTTGGCCTGATGAATGCAATACTCCAGCGCGGGCATCACGATTTCGGGCGCGAAGGGAAGCGACGCCACCAATGCCCACGGCGCGAGGGTACCGTCGTCGGGGCCATACGGCACGCCGCGGGCCAGGTAATCGAAGAATTCGCGCTCGATGCCGTTAACGGTGATGCTGTCGGGACCGGGGCCTTCGCTTGCGGTAATTCCCCAGCAATGGCTGCCATAACCTTCAAACTTCAGCGGGTTGTCGATCGCATACTGTTGTTGCACATAAGTTGCACGGCGGCTGTTCTCGAAATAGTCGACCGGGCGCGGCGATGTTCGCAGGAGAGGCCCTTGGACGCGTGTTCGAGGCCAGTGCCGAACGAC
>JANNGR010000299.1:0-3402 GCA_031403955.1 Betaproteobacteria bacterium | reverse complement strand
AATCAACAGTTTTCCGGACCACTCACGATGAATTTTCAACCGCTGCTGTTGCGCGCCGGGGTGCCGCTGCTGGCCGTGCTGCTGGTCGCGCTGGCTTATCGCTCGTATGGATGGGCTGGCGTCGCGGTGGCTGCAACCGGTATCGTCATGTGGGTCTTGTTGCATTTCAACCGCATGCTGCAGGTGCTCAAACGCGCGGCCGGGCAGCCGGTTGGTTATGTCGGCAGCGCAGTTATGCTGAATGCCAAACTAAAGTCTGGTGTGACATTGCTGCATGTGGTGGCGATGACCCGGGCGCTGGGTGAGCTAAAGTCAGTGAAAGACCAGCAGCCGGAGTTGTTTCGCTGGACCGACGGCACGCAGTCCTTCGTGACGTGCGAGTTTGTCGGTGGCAGGCTGGTGAAGTGGGAGTTGGTGCGACCTGAGCCAGACCAAGACGCGCCGTAAAATCGTGGCCGTGCGCGACCTACACCCATAGAAATCCCAAGGAAACAAGATGACTGCCCTACCTCCTTCAATGGCTGACCGTGACGGCAAAATCTGGATGGATGGCCAGCTGGTTGAGTGGCGCGATGCCAAAATCCATGTGTTGACCCATACCCTGCACTACGGCTGTGGTGCTTTTGAGGGCGTGCGGGCCTACAACACGGTCGGCGGCACGGCGATTTTCCGGCTCAAGGAACATACCGAACGGTTATTCAACAGCGCCAAGATCTTGCGCATGAAAATTCCGTTCACCATGGAGCAGGTGATGGAGGCGCAGAAGCTGGTGGTGCGCGAGAACAATCTCGAGAGCTGTTACCTGCGACCGCTGACCTGGATTGGCTCGCAGAAGCTCGGGGTCAGCCCCAAGGGCAATACGATTCACCTGATGGTTGCGGCCTGGCCCTGGGGTGCCTACCTGGGCGAAGATGGCATGAAAAATGGCATCCGCGTGAAAATCTCGAGTTATACCCGCCACCACGTCAATATCACCATGACGCAGGCCAAGGCGGTAAGCAATTACACCAATTCGATTTTGGCCAATATGGAAGCCACCGAAGACGGTTACGACGAGGCCATGCTGCTCGACGCGAGTGGCTTTGTGTCCGAAGGCGCGGGCGAAAACCTGTTTGTGGTCAAGGACGGCGTGGTGTACACACCGGACCTTTCGGCCGGCGCGCTAAACGGCATCACGCGCAATACGGTTCTTCACATCTGCAAGGACCTGGGCCTTGAGCTGGTGCAAAAACGCATCACGCGCGACGAGGTCTATATTTCAGACGAAGCTTTTTTTACCGGTACCGCCGCCGAAGTCACCCCGATCCGGGAACTGGATCGCATCGCGCTGGGCAGTGGATCGCGCGGCCCGATCACCGAAAAAATCCAGAGCGCGTTTTTTGACATCGTTAACGGGCGCAACGACAAATACGCGCATTGGCTGGCATTGGTCTAGCCATGAGCTGCATGCAAGTCGAGTTGCTGGCGAAGGACCTGAACGACCAGGGGGGCGTGTTCTGCCCCAGTCCAAAAGCCGATATGAAAATCTGGAACAGTCACCCCAAGGTTTACCTGGACGTGGGGCGTTCGGGTGAAGCCAAGTGTCCGTATTGCGGCACCGTCTACAAGCTGCGCGCCGGAGAACATTTCGGCGCGCAGCATTGACAAAAAAAAGCCACCTTGCGGTGGCTTTTGAAAAGTCCTCGAAAGGACCTCGTTGGAGATTCGAACTCGTCTGAGCGGGCATATTCGGGGATTGGATCCCCGGAGCAATGAACTGTGACAGCAGTTGGAACCAATGTAGCGGCAATGGGCGCGACTGGCCATCCTCCATCGGGGGGATGAAGGCCAGCAATATTCCGGAACCGGGAATTTTTGGGGGTGTCAGCGACTGTTTCATCTGGCTACGTGATTGGCTTGCGGCAGGCGCACGACAAAACAAGCACCCCCCGCGGGTTGGCCCTCGCAGCGAACCGTGCCGGCGTGGCGAGCCACGATCGACTTGACCAGTGCCAGCCCCAATCCGACTCCGCCATCACGTTCGGTCGCGCCGGGCAGACGGTAAAACGGCTCGAAAATCCGTTCACGTAAATCCGCCGGCACACCGGGTCCGTCGTCACAAACGGTCAGCACCGCCTGATCGCGCTCCGGGCGCACGGTCACGCGAATGTTGCCAGCCGCATGGCGGCGTGCATTCTCCAGCAGGTTGCGGACCAGGCGGCGCAGCAACTTGCTGACACCCATTACAACCAGGCCAGCAGGCGCGCCGGCGGCGTCCAGATCGGCATCCAGGCGTGCGCATTCCTCGGCCGCGACGCCCACCAGGTCGACCTGCTCCCAGGTTCCAATCTCGACCTCGCTGGTGTCAAGCCGGCTGGCCAGCAAGATTTCGTCAATCAGCTGGTCCAGTTCCTGAATGTTGCGGGCGATTTCTTCCTTGAAAGCCGCGCTGGGTTGGGTATCCATCAGCTCCAGCCCCATCCGGATGCGTGTCAATGGAGAGCGCAGTTCGTGTGACGCGTTGGCCAGCAACGCCTTGTGCGACAGCAGCAGCGCCTGTACCCGCTGCGCCGCGACGTTGAAACCTTGGGCCAGCGAGGCAACTTCGTCGTGGCCTTGTTCGGGCAGTCGCCGCGACAAATCGCCGTCGCCCCATTGTTTGACCCCCAGCTCAAGCGCCTCCAGGCGTTTGGTCAAGCGCCGGACAATCGGGTAGGTACCCAGGGCGACGGCGAAGGCCACCAGGCCGAGCATCCAGGCAAAATTGAACGGGAAACGGTTCTGGCCCATTGGCCCCATTCCCGGCGCGCGGTTGGGTGGCCGCGGCAATTGAATGAACAAGGTCTGGCCGTCTTGCATGGTTATCTGGAACTCCGGCCCCTGGCCGGGTACACGTATCGGCCTTGCCGGCGCCTGACCGATCACCTCACCGGCGGCGTTACGCAGCACGATCTCGCGCCCGGGGCGCTGCGCGCGTTCGTTCTCGGCTTCCATGCGCGCCAGCCATCCCGCCAGTAGCGCCAGCACCGCCACCGTGCCGACCACCGCCAACCAGATGCGCAGGTAAAGGCGCTGGTGCAGGGGTGTTTTCATTTTCCCGAGGTCCGTGCCAGGTGTCAGAGGCTGAGAGGCAATCGGGCGTGGCCGAGCAGACCCCGCAAACGGGTCCAATCAAGGCGCAAAGCGCAGCCATAGCTCGGGCTATGGCGAGCATTTGCAACGCCGAGTGGGCCTGTTTGCGGGGGATGAGCGGTCATGTTCGATTGCCTCTCAGCCTCTCAGCCCTGACCTGGTACACCACGCTTCGCACCGGTTTGTCGTCAGCCAAGATTCAGTCTCCCAATATTTGGCGGTCCCGGATCAGAGCGGATTTGCGCTGGACCGCGATTACGCCATCACCGTACCGCCACTTTCGCTACGCGA
>JANNGR010000298.1:0-10265 GCA_031403955.1 Betaproteobacteria bacterium | reverse complement strand
GACAGGCCCCAGGACGGCGCCAGCCGATGGCAGTAGTTGGCCGCAGCCACGATCTCGACATCCAGCTTTCCCGCCGCGACGACAAAGTCGTTGTTGCGGTAGCCGGTGGTGGGAAGCAGCAACAGCACACGTTTCATGGATCGGTCATGTCAGAAAGACTGAAGTTGTTGCTCAGTGGGCTCGGCGCAGCAGTACCACGGCTCGGACAGGCGCGGGATCGGAGAACCGCTGTGTTCTTCAAGGGCTGGCACAGGGCGCATCGCAGCTTCATGGGCCATGCGCCATGCGGCGGCAAACACTTCACGGCGTGGCAGACCCTGCTGTTCAGATCGCGCTACCAGCGCCTGCAGCTTGCGCTGCAATTGGTCGACACGCGGATCGCGATGTTGCCACGGATAACCCAGCAGGCTGGGATCGAAGGCCAGCAGCTGCTCCTTGAAGCCGGGAAGCCGCAGAAGATACGAGCCTGCGGGAACCAGCAGCCGGATGGTGAGCTGCACCGGGGGCACGCTGTCCACCAACTGCAGCTCCAGCAGCCGTTCCAGCAGCGCGATATGGCCAAGTAATGTCGTCCACGGGGTGAAGGCGACAAACGTCGGCGCCAGTGCAATGCCGGCTGCGCGGGTCAGCGCCACCGCGCGGTCAAAGTCGCGGCTGGTATGGTTCTTGGTGAGAAGACCCAGGATGTCGTCGTCCACCGCCTCCACCGCGGAGGTGATGAACAGGCAGCCGCAGCGCCGCAACTCGGGCAGCAGTGCGGCGTGATCGATCAGGTGCTGGATCTTGATGGTGGCATCGAACGTGACCTCGGGAAACGCGTCGTGCAACGCCCGCGCCAGCCTGAGGCCATGGGTGGGACCGTTGAAGAAGTCCGGGTCGCCAAAGGAAATGTGCGCCGCCCCGGCCCGAACCTGCTGCGTGATGTCTTGCATCACCACCTCGGCCGGGACGACGCGGAACGTCCCCTGGTACACCGGGACCACCGGGCAGTGCCGGCACAGGTGCTTGCAGCCCCGGCTGCCCTCGGCAAACCCTGCCACCCGGGTAGATCCGTCCGGCAGCACCAGGTGGGCGTAGCGGGCGAGTTGGGGCAGGCCGCCGCGGTCCGGTACTTCGAAAGCGACCTTGTCCAGGCTGATGACGGGTTCGCTCTGCCTGATCGCCATTGGCGTTTGGGTCATCGCCGCGCCATTCGCCCGCAGTCGCTGGCCAACCGACAGCAACGCGGGCTCCAGTTCCCCGCCCAGAACGGTGCCCACGCCCAGTCCGCGCAGCAGCGCCTCATTCATCGGGGCGTAGAGTCCGTACACGCAAAGGTGAGCCTTCGGGGCGAGCCGCCTGATGTGGGGCAGGGCTTCGACCGCGATGCGGGTGGCGGTATGCATGCCGACATACAGAGCCACCAGGCCGGCATTTTTAAGGCTGTCGGGATCGAGCTTTTGCAGCGAAAGATCGAGGCATGTCACCGCAAAGCCCTCGCGCTTCAGCATGGCGGCAGGTTCGGCCAGGGCGAACGGCTGCCGGCCCAGTTCATACGGATTGATTAGGACGACCTCGAACGGAGTAGTCGCTCGGGGCGATGCCGCAATCTGGGACAACATGGACGGCGAACGCTTGGCGGCGAGGGGCGGCTGGGCTATTTTGATTTGGGCCGCTGCTCGAAAGGCTCGGGTCCCGGCTCCCGGCTGGCCCCGGCCGCTTCGAGGCGATCAAGGTATTCCCGCCACAGCGCATCGCGGTTGCTGCCTAGCCAGAACAGATAGTCCCAGGAGTAGATGCCGGTGCCGTGACCGTCGGAGAAGGCCGGCTGCACCGCGTAGTTGCCGACCGGCTCGAGCGTCGAAATATCGATCTCCCGTTTGCCGACCTGCAACACTTCCTGGCCGGGTCCGTGCCCGCGCACTTCGGCGGAAGGCGAATAGACGCGCAGCAGTTCGTAGCTCAACTCGAACTGGCGGCCGTCCGAAAACACGAGTTCCATGACCCGCGATTTTTGGTGCAGCTTGATTTCGGTCGGTGTTGGCGTGGTGCTGTCCATGGGGCGAATCTGGCGTCTGGCAAGGCGGCGCGGCGGCCTACTTTTGCGCCGGCGGTGTATAGCCAGCGGCAACGTCGACGCCGCTGCCAAAGAAATATTTTTCCATCTGACGCGCCAGGTAGTCGCGCGCCTTCTTGTCGGCCAGGTTGAGCTGGTTCTCGTTCACCAGCATTTTTTGATGTTCGAGCCATTGCTGCCACGCTTGCTTCGACACGTTTTCGAAGATGCGCTTGCCGAGCTCGCCGGGGTAGGGCGGGTAACCAAGCCCCTCGGCCTCGCGCCCGAGCTTGATGCACTTGACCATGCTTGCCATGAACGAACTCCACAGGACGAACGCCGCAGGCAGGACGACCTGCTGGTTGCAGTATAACGACGCGTTGGCCGTCGGGCGGCAATCTGTTAATGTGTCTGGCAGGTCTTGATACGGGTGCGCCGGGGCAAGACCAACGATGCCGCAAAGGAGTCAACACCATGTCCTGCCGGTCCGCGCGTTGCGTGGCTTTCATCAAGCGCCGCCGCGCTTCACGGCGTTCCGTCCGGACCACCGGATGATGGACGGGGCGCCGTGATCGAGGAACACAAGCGCTGGATGGAAGCGTCGGACGTTATCCCGATGTTTCCCAGCCTGGTCTGGAAGATCCAGCTCGAGGCCGGCCTGCGCGACGCGCTCGACTCGAGCATCATGGCAGCGCTGGCGGACATGCGGCGTGAACCGCCGCCACTGGCTGCCGGTCATGGCTGGCAGTCCGCGCACGCGCTGCATAGACGCGACGAACTGCGCGAACTCGTGGCATGCGTCGAACGTGGCGTCACCAGCATCCTGCGTTTCCTGCGCATCGGTCACGACGCCTTCGAGATCACCGGCTGCTGGGCCACGGTGTTGGCCCAGGGCGCCGCGCACAAGGCGCACAGCCATCCGAACAACTTCCTCAGTGGCGTCTACTATGTTCGCACCGCCGCCGGTGCCGACCGCATTAACTTTCACGACCCGAGACCGCAGGCCGCGGTGATCCGCCCGCCGGTCGTCGAGTTGACGGCCGAGAACACCGATCAGGTCGTCGTCCGGGTGCGTAACGGGACGCTGCTTATCTTTCCGTCCTGGCTCGGACACTCGGTCGACGCCAACCCGAACCAGGCGGAGCGAATCAGCGTAAGCTTCAACGTGATGTTGTCTTCGTTCATCGAGCAATTGAGCCAGCCGCTTTGGAGCGGGGAAGGATCGTCATGACAACCGTGGTGGATATCCTCAAGTCGAAAGTCGACTTCGCCATTTACACCATCGAGCCCGCGGCCACGGTGTTCGATGCCGTCAAGCTGATGGCGGATAAGAACATCGGTGCGCTGGTGGTGGTGGAAGGCGATCAGGTCATCGGCCTCGTCACCGAGCGCGACGTCGCGCGCAAAGTGGTCCTGATGGCACGCTCGCCAAGGGACACACCGCTGCGCGACATCATGACAACCCAGGTCATGATCGCGCACCCGCACCGCACCAGCGAGGAATGCATGGCGTTGATGACCGAGCACCGCCTGCGCCATCTGCCGGTAATGGACGGCGGCCGACTGACCGGCCTGGTCTCGATCGGCGATCTGGTCAAGGATATCCTGTCCGAGCAGAAATTCATCATCGACCAGCTCGAACACTACATCTCGGGCCAGCGAAGTTGATGCTGCGCCGCCGCGCCACGGCATCACGCCAACCGGGACGCCTGGCCGGCAGTTTGCATCGAAGCGCGGTACCGCGCGTTGGCGGCCTGCCCCATCCAGGCCTGCAAGACCGGTTCCTGCAGCGCGCGACCGTACGAGAAGCTCTACTGCGAGGCCTGTGGGCCGCGCCGGTTGATCGCGTCGAGATTGGCCGTCGCCTCCTCGGGCGTCTGGCCACCGGACCGGAAATTGACATTCGGAACCGCCGCGGGCACCGTGCGCCGCACGAACGGATAGGCAATTCAACCGCTTGACCCCAAGCATCACACCCCTGGCCATCATCAAAATTCCCACTCTGCGCGCGGCGACGCGAAGAGTGGCAATCGCAAAGCCCTGAGTCGCCGGTTGCCCGACCTTTTGGGCTTCTTGGCTGCACCACCGGCACAGCCCCACCCACGGCGAGTCTGCATCGCCGGTTTGCCTGTTCACCAACCTGTGCGTTGATCGACCTCGTCGTCGGGTGCCATTTGGGCCGATACATCCCACCCGGGTTCGACATCCACATCCTCGCCCAGCGGCGCATCACATGCCTGCAACAGCGGTCGCCCATGCGCCGGGGGTGATGTGAGGTTCTCCAAATCCTGGCTGAACAATTGACTCGCACCGGCCAATGACTGGTTTCGGGCAAGCAGTTTCAGTATTTGTAGACCCGCTTCCAGTTTTTGTGCACAGATGTGCATAACAGTCTTCTGCGGTCATTGAACGACGCTGACCTGAGCGACTCCAACTGGTCGTCACAAGCCGGTCGCAATACGCCGGTCGCCCCTGTGCCTGAGGCGGCCCCCTTGGATGCCGTCTCGAAGTATCTGCAAGGCCGCGTTTCCGGCGCATTCAGTTTTGACGCGGGAAGTCAAGCCGCCGGTCCATCATGGGGGAGTGGAAAACTTCATCGGTCCACCGCTGGGGTACAGTCTCAAGTGTTCAGGACATGGCAAAAATTAGGGGAAAATGCCTGCCTCCGATGCCGTCACTCGGTCCGGTTCATTGCCATTTCACGCCAGAAGGTTTGTCAGATCGGGCATTACGCCGATCTTCATGAAAGAGAAAGGCACGCATGGCCACCAAGGCAGAAATAGTTGAGTTCATGGCGGCGGATTTTCCGCAGAACAAATGTATGGTTCAGGCTGTCGGTAACGCGTCGGCGACTGTCAAGCATCACGTCGGCATCAATGATTTGCGTCCTGGCGGTACCGTGTCTGGTCCGGTGCTGATGGCGGTTGCCGATGTTGCGCTTTACGTGGCCATCCTGGGTGAAATCGGAATTGTTCCGCTTACCGTAACCACCAGCTTCAGCATTAACTTTCTGCGCAAACCGTCGCCTGACAAAGACATTGTCGGCGTCTGCAAGCTAATGAAAGTTGGCAAATCATTGGCCGTTGGAGAGGTGGCCTTGTATTCAGAAGGCAATGATGAGCCGGTGGCGCATGCCGTGGGTACGTATTCGATTCCAAGGTCTCGCGCCCGTTGAGTTGGCGCAGCGTCAGGCGATCTCCGCAACCATTTCAATCTCGACGCAAGCCCCCATCGGAATCTGCGCCACGCCAAAAGCGCTGCGCGCGTGCGCGCCTGCGGTGCCGAAGACCTGGCCGATCAACTCGCTGGCGCCGTTGGTCACCAGATGCTGCTCGTTGAAGTCGCCGGTGGAGTTGACCAGCGACATCAGCTTGACGATGCGTTTGACGCGATTCAGGTCGCCGACCGCGACATGTAATGTGCCCAGCAGATCGATCGCCACGGTGCGCGCCGCCGCCTTGCCTTCTTCGGTGCTCATGTTCTTGCCGAACTGGCCGACCCACGGCTTGCCGTCTTTTTTAGCGATATGACCGCTTAGAAAAACCAGGTTACCGGTCTGCACAAAAGGCAGGTAGGCCGCTGCCGGTATGGCGACCGGGGGCAAGGTGATGTCCAGTTCGGTGAGTTTGTCGTAAACGTTCATGGCAGTTCCGTGGTGGATTGAGCCTGGATTTGAGCCTGGCCGGAAAGTGGTGTCACATCAAGTGGCGTTACCGTAACCGCCACCCGCAGCCGGTGGTTGGCACCGCCATGGATGACGCCGCGAATCGGCGACACGTCGGAGTAGTCCCGGCCGGTGGCCAGCACAATGTAGCCCTCGCCCGGTGAGCCCCAGCCGCAGCGGTCGTTGGTCGGGTCGAAATCGCACCAGCGCGCAGTTTGCGGCAGGTCCGGCAGCAATACCGATACCCAGGCATGCGAGGCGTCGTTGCCGATCAGGCGGTGCGTACCCGGAGCCGGCTTGGTCAACAAATAACCGCTCACATAACGCGCTGCCAGGCCCATCTGGCGCAGGCAGGCGATCATGATGTGGGCGAAGTCCTGGCACACACCCTTGCGTTGGGCCAGCGCAACGAGCGCCGGTGTGTTGATTTCGGTGCTTTTGCTTTCATACTTGAAGTCGGCGTGGATGCGGTGCATCAGGTTCGAGGCGGCCGTGAACAGGCTGGTGGCGGGGGCGAAACTCGCGCGCGCGTAGGTGGCGAAATCGGGATGACGCGCAACATAGGGCGAGGCAAATACAAACTCGGCCGCCGCATCGTAGTCCCCATCAGCCCGGTAACGAAAACGCTCGCGTACCGGCTCCCATGCCATGTCGCTGGCTGGCATGGAACGGGCTTGGGTGGCTACGATACTGGTCGCCACCACCCTGAGTTGCGCATGGGCGGTTTGCAGCGAAATGAAGGTTCGCGTGTTGCCGTACACATCCAGCGCCGGGGTTTGCTGGTCGGGTCGCGGTTCAACCTGCAGCGTGTGTGACAGCAACTGCTGGGTAGCAGTGTTCAGCGGCTGCAGATACGCCATGTGTTGCGCCACCTCCACCGCGGGCACATAGTTGTACCGGGTTTCGTGCGTCACCTGTACTTTCATGCGCCGACACTCTGTTTGGCTTCACCCGAGTGGGTAAAGTAGGTGGCGCCAATTGCCTCGGACAGGTCGAAGGCTGCCTCGGCGCATTGGTCCAGCAAATCGCGCAACGCGGTCAAGTTCTCCACACCGGTTGCGCTCGCCACGCCGTCTTCGTCGCATGCGCACAGTTCGGCCAGATTCCAGACACCCGGGTCGGGCACGCGTAATGACAGTTCGCTCAATGCATTAGGTTCACTTCCGGCCAGCTTGGCCAGACGGCCGCGCAGCGTATGGGCGACCCAGGCCAGCGAGCGCGGGTTGTCGCGGTCGAGCACCAGCAGGTCGATCAGTGCAGCCATCTCGCGCACCTGCTGGAACTGCGCACGGAAAGTGATGGTGCTGTCGAACAATGCCACCATGGCTTCAAAACCGGCTTCGGATTCGACGGACCCGCTTTCCAGGCCGCGCGCCAGCGATGCCGACAGAAAACGCAGGCGCTCAATGTGGCGCCCGATGCTGAGCAGCCGCCAGCCGTCGTCGCGGGTCATGCGGTCGGTCTGCGCTCCGGTGATCGCCGCCATGTGTTGCCCGGCGGCTTTCAGGATGCTGAGGGTCTCGATGCTCGAATAATCGCCACTGCGGGATTGGGCCGCACAGGCCTGAGCCAGCTCCTCCTGCGCCCGCACGATCAGGCCCCAGTGTTCTTGCGACAGCCGTTCGCGTACCGCCGACCCGGCCAGCCGGACCGCGCGCAGGTTGTAGCCCACGCTGGTGGCCGGATCGGTGCCGCCCAGGCTGGCGTTCAGCGAGCGCTCGAACACCCGGCGCGCCTGCGTGGCCCCCGGCACGCCGGGCAAGACGAGGGCATTGGCCAGCGCCATCTTGCCAAGCCAGGCCAGCAGCGGCACCGATGACGGGCGTTCGCCATTCAGGCATTCCAGCGTCAGGCGCGCTAGAGCGATCGTGTTTTCGGACCGTTCGGTATAACGTCCCAGCCAGTACAGGTTTTCAGCCGCCCGGCTGGTCACCAGCCGCTTGCGTTGCGTCACGGCGCGGGGCGTCAGGGCCGGTGCGAGCAGGGTGGTGCGGTCCACCGCATCGCGCGTCATGACCCACACATCGGCGCTGCTGCCACCACGCTGCATGGTGGCGATTTCACCATGGTCATGCGCCACGCGTGCCAACCCGCCAGGCAGAACCTGCCAGGACTGGTCGCCCTTGGACACCGCAAACACGCGCAACATGAACGAACGTGGAACGATCCGCCCGTCCTGGGCCGGGTTGCTGGCTTCGCGCTGCCAGGTGGGCAACTGTGACAGCGGCAAATAGGACTGAATGGTGTGCTCGTCGCCCTGGCGCGCGATGCGCCCGGCCCACTCATCCAGTTCACGTGGCGACAGGTCGCGCCCCAAAACGGCCCCGACGTTGCCGTGGTCAACGGCACCTGGGTAGGTCGGCTTGATGGCGCACTCGGCCAGTCGCGGCAAGACTTCTTCCATCGCGCTGCGTTCGCCACACCACCAGGTCGGCATCGCTGGTAGTTTCAGTTCCTGGCCCAGCAGGTGGCGGGACAGCGCCGGCAGGAAACCAAGTAACGCCGCGGACTCGAGAAAGTCCGATCCGGGCGCGTTCGCGACCAGCACATTGCCGGCGCGAATCGCCTGCAGCAAGCCCGGAACACCGAGGGTGGAATCCGAGCGTAACTCCAGCGGGTCCAGAAACTGGTCGTCGAGGCGCTTTAGCAGGGCATGGATCGGCACCAGTCCCTTTAGCGTCTTCAGGTACAGCCGCTGGTCGCGCACCAGCATGTCGCCGCCTTGCACCAACGTCAGCCCGAGGTAACGGGCCAGGTAGGCGTGTTCAAAATAGGTTTCGTTGTACGGTCCGGGCGTCAGCAGCGCGATGTGCGAATCGGGTCCGTCCGGGCTGATGGCTTTCAGGTTGTTCATCAGCGCGCGGTAGGCGCCGGCCAGGCGCTGCACCTGCATGTGTTCGAACGCCTGGGGAAACAACCTGGATACCGCAAGCCGGTTTTCCATCAGGTAACCCAGCCCCGACGGTGCCTGGGTACGCTGGGACACCAGCCACCAGTTGCCGTCGGGCCCGCGTGCCAGGTCAAACGCGGCAATGTGCAGATAGGTGCCACCGACCGGCGCTGCGCCATGCATGCAGCGCAGGTAGCCCGGATGCCCGTGCACCAGCGCCGGCGGCAACAGGTTGCGCGCAAGTAGTTGTTGTGGCCCGTAGACATCGGCCATTACGTGATCCAGTAGAGCCACGCGCTGCAGCACACCGGCCTCGATCTGTTGCCAGCTCTGGGGCGTGACAATCAGCGGAAACAGATCAAGCGACCAGGGACGTTGCGGGCCGCCGGCATCGGAATAAACGTTGTAGGTAACGCCGTTGTCGCGAATCTGCCGCTCCAGGCTCGCCGCCCGGTGGTTCAGGTCCCCTAGGCCGTCCGACGCCTGATGGTCGAAAAACCGCTCCCATGGCGCGGCCAGATCGTTGGCTGGCGGCACACCGGCTGCGGCCTTGTGGCCGCGCAACTCATCGAAGTGACCAGCGGCCGCCGGCGCAGCGAAATCCTGCGCCGCGGTCGGTACGCTCGGAGCGTGCAATAACGGGTCCACGTGGTGTCAATGCCAGCAGGGGTCAGGACATGCGCCGCAAGTCCAGCGTAAACGGGAACTCGCGGCTGCCCGCAACCTTGATGCTGGCCGGCGGCACAATCAATTTACCCGGTGTGTGGCCCATGGCCACGAAGCGCGACAGACGCCGGCTTTGTGCCTCGTAGGAATTGACCGGAAAACTCTCGTAACTCAAGCCGCCGGGGTGCGCTACATGGTATTGGCATCCGCCCAGCGAGCGGTTCATCCAGGTGTCGACGATGTCGAACGTCAACGGCACATGGGCCGCAATTGACGGATGCAAAGCCGAAGGCGGGCTCCAGGCCTTGTAGCGCACACCCGCGACAAACTCGCCGTCGGTGCCGGTGGGCTGCATCGGCAGCGCCTGGCCGTTGCAGGTAATCACGTAACGGCTCTGATTCAGACCGGTGGCGCGGATCTCCATGCGTTCCAGCGATGAATCGACATACCGTGCGGTGCCGCCCGGCGCTCCTTCTTCACCCATCACATGCCAGGGTTCGAGCGCGTTGCGCAGCGTGAGTTCCATGCCGGCTGCCTGGATGCTGCCGAGTGTCGGAAAACGGAACTCAAGATGCGGCGCAAACCAGGCTGGGTCGAACGCATACCCGGCGGCGCGCAGCTCGGCAATCACATCGTCGAAATCCAGTTTGATGAAGGCCGGCAACAGGAACCGGTCATGCAAGGCGGTGCCCCAGCGGCTCGCTTCGGCCCGGTAGGGCGTTTTCCAGAAACGGGCCACCAGCGCGCGCAACAACAACTGCTGGGCGATGCTCATGCGCGCATGCGGCGGCATCTCGAACGCGCGCAGCTCCAGCAGCCCGAGCCGCCCGGTGGCTGTATCGGGCGAATACATTTTGTCGATCGAAAACTCGCTGCGATGGGTATTGCCGGTTACATCGATCAGTATGTTGCGCAGCGTGCGGTCGACCAGCCAGGGTGGCATCGACTGGCCGTATGTCTGGCGGTTGTGCTGGATCTGTTGCAGCGCGATTTCAAGCTCGTAGAGTTGG
>JANNGR010000297.1:0-10519 GCA_031403955.1 Betaproteobacteria bacterium | reverse complement strand
CGCACCCAACGAGGCAGCAGACATGGCTCGGGCCGAGGCCTTTGCCATGCCGCTGGACCAGATCGATGTCACCAAGCCGCGCCTGTTCCAGCAAGACACCATCGGCTTTTACTTCGAACGTTTGCGCCGCGACGACCCGGTGCACTACCACAGCAACAACTTCTATGGCGGTTTCTGGTCGGTGACCAAATACAAGGACATCATGACGGTGGACACCAGCCACGGCGTCTATTCGTCGGACTGGTCGCACGGAGGTATCGGGCTTTTCGATGCACCGATGGATGAACGCCTGCAAACCTTCATCGCCATGGACCCGCCGAAACATGACGAGCAACGCAAGAGCGTGAGCGCCATCGTCGCCCCGGCCAACCTGGCATCGATGGCCAGCACCATCCGATCGAGAACCGCCGCGGTGCTGGATGGTCTGCCGCGCAACCAGACTTTCAACTGGGTGGAACGGGTGTCAATCGAACTCACGACGCAGATGCTGGCCACGTTGTTCGACTTTCCGTTCGAAGACCGCAAGTTGCTGACCTGGTGGTCCGACGTGGCCACCTCGGTGCCGGGCCTGGACCACCTGGTGGAGTCGATGGAAGCGCGGCAGGCCGAACTCGAAAAATGCCTGGCCTACTTCACGAACCTGTGGAACCAGCGTGTCAACGCGCCTCCCACCAACGACCTGGTCTCCATGCTGGCGCACGCGAGCGCTACACGCAACATGACGCCGCGTGAATTCCTGGGCAACCTGGTGTTGCTGATCGTCGGCGGCAACGACACCACGCGCAATTCCATGAGTGGTGGTTTGTTGGCGCTGCACCAGCATCCGGGCGAGTTCCAGAAACTGCGCGCCAACCCGACGCTGGTCGAGAGCATGGTGCCGGAGATAGTTCGCTGGCAAACGCCACTGCCCCACATGCGCCGTACCGCGTTGGCCGACACCGAGCTGGGCGGCAAACAAATCAAAAAAGGCGACAAGGTGGTGATGTGGTATCTGTCCGGCAACCGCGACGAAGAGGCGATCGATAACCCGAACCAGTTCATCATTGACCGCGCCCGGCCGCGCCAGCATCTGTCGTTCGGTTTTGGCATTCACCGCTGCGTCGGCAACCGGCTGGCGGAGATGCAGCTAAAAATCCTGTGGGAAGAAATTCTGAAACGCTTCCCGGTGATCGAGGTAGTCGGAGAACCGAAGCGTGTGTTGTCCAATTTCGTGCGCGGGTTTACGCATTTGCCGGTGCGCATCCCGCTCTGAGCTGGCCCGGGGTCAGGTCAACTGCAGCCGCAGCCGGCGCGCCGCCTCTTCGGCGCGAGCGTCGTCGATCTCGCGCATCAGATGGCCCACATTCACCGCGCTGGTGTTGCGCGCGAAGCGGCCGGTGAGCGCCACTTCGGGGTGCAGCAGGCCGCGCTGGTACAGATCCCAGATTTCGTGCCCATAGTCGGTGTGCAGCAGCTCGGGCGCGAAGCGGCCGAAGAAGTCGCGCAGGTTGGTCACGTCGCGCAGCAACATGCGTTTGGCGTGGTTGTTGCCGGCCGCGTCCACCGCCTGTGGCAGATCGATGATCACCGGGCCGCTGGCTGCCAGCAGGATATTGAACTCCGACAGATCCCCATGTATGACGCCGGCGCCCAACATGCGCACCACCTCGACCAACAATCTGGCGTGGTGCATACGCGCCTGCACCGGCGTGAATGCCACATCGTTCAGCCGCGGTGCCGCGTCGCCGTGTTCGTCGGTCACCAGTTCCATCAACAACACGCCATCATGGAAGTTGTAGGGCGTTGGCACGGATACGCCAGCGGCCGCCAGGCGATACAGCGCATCGACCTCGGCGCTCTGCCAGGCCGCCTCCTGCGCTTGACGGCCAAAACGCGTGCCCTTGGCCATCGCGCGGGCCTGGCGCGTGTTCTTGACCTTGCGGTTCTCGGTGTAGTCCACCGCCTGGCGAAAGCTGCGTTGCGTGGCCTCCTTGTAGACCTTGGCGCAGCGCGTCTCGTCGCCGCAACGCACCACGAATACCATCGCCTCCTTGCCGCTCATCAACTGGCGCACCACCGTGTCTATCAGGCCTTCTTCGATCAGGGATTGCAGTCTCTTGGGTGGTTTCATGGGCGTAATTGTGCGCTGTGCCGGTTCAGCAGGCTAAACTGGTTTCCAGGCCAATGACCAGGTATCAAGCGCGAGCATTCCCACCATGAGCAAAGACGACGAAATTGCACCCGAGCTGCAGGTTGACCAATGGTTCAGCACAGCCGCGCCAATCAGCCTGGCGTCGTTGCGCGGCCGCGTGGTGGTAATACACGCGTTCCAGATGTTGTGCCCTGGATGTGTTTCGCACGGCTTGCCGCAGACCACGCGCATCCGCGAGGCGTTTGCCGAGCGCGACGTGGCTGTCATCGGTCTGCACACCGTGTTCGAACACCATGCGGTGATGGGCGCTGAGGCTTTGAAAGTCTTCCTGCACGAATACCGGATCACCTTTCCGGTCGGCATCGACCAAGCCTCGGACCAGGGTCCGATTCCCCGCACCATGCAGGCCTATGGCTTGAACGGCACACCGAGCCTGCTGCTGATTGACCGGCTGGGTCGATTGCGCCTAAACCACTTTGGCCACCTTGACGATCTGCGGGTTGGCAGTTTGATCGGCCAACTGGTGGTTGAGGATGTTGAACGCCCAATCGACTGGGCTCCTGTCGCAGACCCGTAAACGGCCAGTAGCGGCGTTATCGAGGAGGCATGATGCTGGTTTTGATCGATTCAGAATCACATGCCATCAAGACTTCCCGGTTCGTTCACCGGCCTGGCCTGGTCCAATCTGGCGGCACAGTCGGCTGAACAACTGAGAGCGTGAGAGGCAATCGCTTGAGCCCGTGTGAGGCCCCGCGAGACGCGCCATCTCCGCTTGGTAGCTTGGTCTCGCGCGGCCTCACCCTTCGGGCCGGGGCACCCAAGGGCGCCGTGCGGCGTTGCGCCGCTTGCCCAAGCCTCGGCATGGGCTGCACGACGCGCCTTGCACGACACCCTTGGCCACCCCGTCGCGGGCCCAATCAATTGCCTCTCACGCTCTGAGCCTGGCGGCGACGCCGATGGTGGCGGTTATTGCGCTCGGCGCCGGGCCGGGCGAGGTTGGTTTGCTGGCCACCGCGCAGACCCTGCCGTTCCTGCTGCTGTCGATTCCGTTTGGCCTGTTGGCTGATCGCACGTCAAGGCGCCGCCTGATGGTGTGGGCCGAGGCGCTGCGCACGCTGGCGTTGCTGGCCCTGCTGGCTGCCGTACTGTTTGCCGGCCTGTCGATCGAATGGCTGGCCTTACTGGGTTTCATGGGTGCCGTTGGTACGGTTGCTTTTAGCGTCGCCGCGCCGGCCCTGGTTCCCGCGCTGGTGCCGCGTGAGTCGTTGGCGCAGGCCAACGGCCGGCTCGAACTGGCTCGTAGCGTCGCTTTTGCCGCCGGGCCGGCGCTCGCCGGCGCGCTGGTGTCATGGGCCGGAGCGCCGGGGGCATTCGTGTTGGCTGCCGCGTTGTCGGCGTCGGCCGTGGCGCTGCTGTTGCGGATCACCGAGCCGCGACGTTCGCCGGTGGCGCCACGCCACCCCTGGCTCGAATTGCAGGACGGTGCGCGCCTGGTCTGGCGGCATGTGTTGCTGCGGCCGATATTCCTGACCGCCGTGGCATGGAACATTTCATGGTTCGTATTGCAGGCCGCGTATGTGCCCTATGCGGTGCGGCTCCTCGGCCTGAGCGCTGCCGGCGTGGGTATGACACTCGCGGCCTACGGCGCCGGCATGGTGGTTGGCGCATTGCTGGCGCCACGGATTGTCGCGGCCATGCCGTTTGGCCGGGCGATCCAGTTTGGACCGGCGGTTTCGGTGTTGGCCGCCTTGACCATGGTCGCCACGCTGGTTGTTGCGTCCGGCGTGTTGGCGGCGTTCGCGTTCTTCCTGTTCGGCGCCGGGCCGATTGTCTGGACCATCATCTCCACCACGCTGCGCCAGACCGTCACGCCCGGTGCCATGCTGGGCCGGGTATCGGCGATCTTTCTGGCTGCCAACATGGGCGCGCGCCCGCTCGGCGCTGCACTGGGCGGCTTTGTCGGAGCGTCATGGGGCGAGCCGGCCTGCCGGCGCCGCTGCATTGAGCGCTCGCGCCACTGGGGGAATTGCGCGCAACTTCATCTTCCTTCTGCGGGTCCGGGCCCGGGTCGCCGCCACCCGAGCACCAGTGCAACCATGCCTGCCACCGGCATCAGGAACCAATCGGGCGAGCCCAAAGCCCACAACGTGGCGCCGGTCACGGCGCACCAGAGCAGGGGAAGCAACATCAACAGCAAGCCGCTCATGCGCGGGTGCCGGAACGGGTGAAATCCACGCAGGCACGACACTATCCCCAACGCCGCCAGGGCCGTCGGATCCGGCGCCAGACCGAAAATTTCGGACTGGACCAGCGGCCGGCCAGATGCCAGCGCCAGCATCGGATAAGCCAGCACCGCAATCAACAACATGCCCGCGCCCACCCGGGCCGCCACATCACCGCCTTCGAGCCGAAGATTGCGGTTCACCAAGGCCAGACAAATCAACACCAGGCCTTGCGCCGCGAACGTTATCGCGAAGTAGCGGGCGCCCGAGTTGATCTCGGCGTAACGAATCCAGTGAAACGCCCAGGCGACGAACAAGCAGCCGAGCCCGACCAACACCAGTCCGAGTTGTGCCGCCCAACGAACTGCGCTGCGCATCGACCACAACAGGCCGAACCCCGACAACAGCAGGAAGGGCTGGAGCGGCCACCAGGCGAGATTGTGCAGCTCGAACATCCGGTAATAGGTCCGCTCAGAAAACATCAGCAAATCGGACAGCCCGTAGGTCCACCACTCGGACATCAAAGATTCCTGAGTTGCTCGATCATTCGTCTGCGCATGGTTTCGTCGGGCAGGCGGCCGCGCGCGGCGCCCATGTTCTCGCGCATATGCGCGACGTTGCTGGTGGCGGGTATGGCGCAGGTGATCGCGGCATGGGAGACGATGAACTTCAGCAGAAACTGGGCCCAGTTGGCGCAGTCGAATTCCGCTGCCCAAGCCGGCAGGGGTTGCCTTTGCACCGCCCGGATCAGCGCGCCTTCGCGCAACGGCCGGTTCGCGATCACCGCGATGCCCCGCTCGCGGGCCAGCGGAAGAATGCGCTGCTCCACCTCGCGGTCGAGAATGTTGTAGCTGACCTGCACGAAATCCAGCGCATGGCTTTGCATGACACGCTCTACCTCCGCGTGGCGCCTGCCCTCGGAGGTCGTGATGCCGACATAACGCACCTGGCCGGCGCGTCGCATGTCGAACAACATCGGCAAATGCTCTTGCCAGGCCAGCAGGTTGTGGACCTGCAGCAGGTCGAAGCGCTGTACACGCCAGAGCTGCCGTGACTCGGCAATCTGCCGCTGGCCCTGGGACGAGGTCCAGACCTTTTCGGCCGAGAACACCCGTGCGGTAGCGTCCAGCCTGGCAAGCCCCTCACCGATGACCGGTTGCGATGAACCGTACATCGGCGATGAATCGATCATCCGCCCGCCGAGGTCGAAAAAGTTGCGCATTACCTCAGTGCAGGTATTGCGGGCAACCGGGTCACTGCCGACGTTGAAGGTGATCCAGGTGCCCAAACCGATGATCGGCAGGGCTTCGCCGCTCGACGGAATGCGTTTGGTCAACACTGCCTGCGCTGGCTGGGAAAAGCCTGCGGCGGCGCCCGCCATGACCAACCCGCCGGCGGTGAACCGGAGTATGTCTCGGCGCTGCAGGGGCGGTTTCATGCTGCGGATAATATCTTGCGCCATTTGCCCAGCGCCACTTGCTTATGGTGGCCGGCAGCCGGATAGACGCGTCGACAATTGAACGGACTGCCAGACGGATGGGTATTTTTGAGCTCGTGCCGGCCAGTTCTTCGAGAACGAGGCATCGCCTCGGGCGTTTGGCGGCGCACGGCTGAAACCCGAAATGCCGTGGCGAATTGAAGATCGTGGACCGCGCCAGCATGTTCTCATCGGTCGTCAGGGGTTTGACGTGAACGTGCGCACGGCACCTAGAATGAGCCGATCATGGTTGCCGGGCTTCGCGGAATTTTTATACCGGTATGAAAATGGAGAAGATTGACCGAAAGCCAGTCTGCAAGCCGCGTTCACCGGATTCTCATGACCAGATTAATCCGCGGCGGCCAGATTAATTCGCAGTGTTTGCGATGGACATTCGTTAGGCGTCATCATGGACACGTCACGTCAGGCATACGTCGCTGAAGACCTCGTCGCCCATCGCCTCCAGCAAGTCGGCATCCTGGTTGCGAAGCCCAAATTTGACCGTGTGGGCACCGACCTACTTGGCTTCATCGAGATGGGCGACGGCGTCAAGTTCTGCCGTATCCAGTGCAAGGGGCGGTCCGTCGCCAGCCACTCGGCCAATATCGTTATCCCTGCGGGGTATGTCTCCCCAGGGTTTGTGGTGTTCCTGTACGTGGAAGCTGAACACTACGAGAGCGACTTGTACTGCTTCTTCGCCCACGACATCGAACGCTGGCGCAAAACTCCAGGCGATGAGTACGCCCTCAGCATCCCGACGGCGTCGTTCCGGGCGGAACTGGCGGCATTCCGAGTTGACCCCGATCGCTTGGGCCTCGTCAGGGTTCTGATCCAGCAAGCCCAGGTCCACGGTGAGTTCAAGTACTTGTCTGTGCTATCAGGCAGCTTGCAGCTTGACGACGTCGTCGCAACTGGCACCATTCAAGGCCACCTACCGCCGTGACGTCTTTCGAGAAAAAACCCCGCCGAACAATCAATAACTTAACACAAGCATGACGATGCCGCTTCCCTAAAACAAGACGGTGGTGACCGGACGGTTGCACGCTACGAAACAACGCCCGATGATCCCACTGAGCTTGTTCGCCTATGGAGTGAGGCAAGACAACAGAGGCCAGTGGGCAACGAAACCTAACGTTGGGCGTCGAGACGGTCCGTCGTTCGATTTCGACCCATAGCAGACGCCAAGTATCATCCATTGCGCTGCAGGAATATGTTCTAAGAGGAGTGGCGTGCGCCAAGTCCGTTTCATAGCCGAGGATTGTCGTTGAACGCGCGCCGCAGTCTCGTCTTGACGCTTGGGGCCGCCTTACTGGTGGCGCCACTGGGTTCTTTCGCTCAGCAGCAGGGCAAAGTCTGGCGTATCGGTTTCTTGTCTTCACGTCGTCGCCCGGCTTCTCTCGATTCAGACTACTACGGCGCATTCCCGCGGAGAATGAGTGAGCTCGGCTATGTCGAGGGGAAGAATCTGATCATCGAATGGCGATTCGCCAACGGTGAGTACGAGCGTCTTCCCGGCATGGCGGCGGAATTGGTGCAGTTGAAAGTGGACGCCATCATGGCGCTGGGGCCGCCCGGGGTGATCGCAGCGCAGAAAGCTACCACCACCATTCCCGTCGTCATGGTGGTCTCTGTCGACCCGGTCGGCGCCGGCTTCATCAGGAGCTTGGCGCAGCCTGGAGGCAACATCACTGGACTTTCAAACCTCGCTGGCGACCTGAGCTCCAAACAACTCGAGTTGCTGCTCACGATCGTGCCCAGGCTTTCGCGCGTGGCGATACTGGTGAATCCCGCCAACGCGGCCCATGCCGCGATACCGAAGAACGTTCAGGCTGCCGCGCAGAAAGCCGGCATCAAGGTTCTGGCGGTGGAAGCGCAGACGCCCCAAGAGATCGAGGGCGCATTTTCGAGAATGGTCCGAGAGAACGCCGGAGCGGTCATCGTGGCGCTCGACCCGTTCTTCATTCAGCAAGTACTCCAGATCGCAGCACAGGCAACGAAGCATCGGCTGCCATCCATATTCGCATTTCGGGAAGCTGCAGAGGCCGGTGGTCTGCTGAGCTACGGGCAGAATCAGGTCGACATATACCGGAGCGCGGCGGGTTACGTCGACAGGATTTTCAAAGGCGCCAGACCAGGTGACCTGCCGGTGGAGCAACCCACAATACTCGAGTTGTTCGTCAACCGCAAGACCGCGACTGCGCTAGGCCTGACCATTCCGCATTCGCTTCTGATAAGCGCCGATAAGGTGATTGAGTGAACAATGGACGGACATTCAGCAGCATCCTCATATCTGGAACTCACGAACACGAAACGCATTTCGGGTTTCGGTGAGGTCACCTTCACAAACAACCGCAAGTGGACCTTGGGTATGCCGGAATGAGTGACGCCCAACCCTGCGCTCAACCGGACGGGCCGATATGCGGCTTCAACTTGGCGGGCGTTGGCGCGGCCCGCCGGTTAGCTTGATTCGTTGAACCGCGGAAGAAATATTCCTTGATGACAATACGTTTCGTATATACACTTGGCACATGGAGTTCACTTGGTCAGAAGCGAAACGTGCTGCCAACATCAAGGTCCACGGCCTTGACTTCCTGGATGCCAGAAGCGTTTTTGAAGGTGTGACGTTCACGATCGAGGATGACCGTTTCTCCTACGGCGAGCAGTGCTTCGTTACGCTGCGCATGCCTGCTGGCATCCCTGTTTCAGTCGTACATGCGGAGAATGAACATGAAATCCGCGTCATCTCGTTCCGAAAAGCTACCAAGCGCGAGTCGCAAATCTACTTCGATGAAATCCAAAACTGATTGGGCACGCCTGAAGTCAGGCCTAGCTGTCGCAAAGCCAACGTCGGAACACCCTGAGGCTGACGTAAAGCACATCGTTCGCGGTCTGGTTCGCAAAGGTGTGAAGCCGCTACCTTCCAAAGCCTCCATTTCGCTGCGAGTCGATCAAGATGTGCTCGAATGGTTTAAGGCACAAGGGGACTGGCTATCAAACGCGCATCAATACAGTTTTGAGGGCGTTCCGTGACGCTTCGGTATAGCCGGTTGATTGAACCGACTGGTGCCGTGCACAGCGAAAACGTTCTTTGCCAGATCGATGCCAACGGTTACGATAGTCATTATTTCCCCTCTTACGTCGGAGCTAAAAGATTGGCCTCTCCATCTTGGCACGTTGTTGCCGTAAACCGCAAGTCTCATGACACGCGGCTTGGGCGGGACCTGGAAGTCCCTTTCGTTCGTTAGGCCTTGCAGATCGAGACAAGGCCCGAGCGACGACATTTCCATCAGCCACATCGTTCATCCGCAAGACCACTTCTCGCGAAAGGGCTCACCATGTCCGACTCACGTGAATCAACTTCATCAAGAGGCCTTGAGTACTTCAAAGCGTTCTCCAGTTTCCTCTCGTCAGTGGTAATTGCACTTACCGGAATCTACTTGACGAACAAGTACAACAGCCAGCAACTTGAGATTGCGCAACGACAAGCCCAGTCGCAGCTTGCTCTTGCAAAGTTGCAAGAGATCTCCAAGATAGTCCCGAGACTAGGCTCCAATGACAAGAGCGAACGTCAGTTCGGTGCAATAGCTCTTGGAATGTATGGAGTAGATGCGATTCCGCCGTTGCTCGCCCTGCTTAATGATCCGTCTGGCGATGTACGCGTAGCCAGCACTGAGTCCATTGCTCTGATCGGCACGATTGCCGCCCCGCGACTCACCGAGGCGCTGCTTAATAAGCGAAACCCCATCAATTTGAGGTCTGGAGCAATATTCGCCTTGGGCAAGATGCAAGCAGCGGAATCATTCTCCCTAGCGATCGAGATCCTCGGCAACCCAAACGAGGACCCGATTGTTCGCAAGGATGCCGCTGCTGCTATTGGATTCCTCAGGGACGGGCGTGCTGTCCCGGTTCTCTTGGAGCGACTTAGCGAAGCGAAAAACACCGACGAGGATCTTGCCGCGAACATCCTTTGGTCGCTTCGGCAGATCGCAGATCCGCGAGCCGCAGATGCTCTCAAAGCTTTGATCGGCGAAGGTAATGAGACACTTCAGTCTGCCGCGATTTGGGCGCTAGCGGAATGTAGCCCTACCGAGGCCCAAGTTGCGCTCAGTCAACTGTCCTCCGATGAAAGCAAGAGTGAAAAGATCCGGAGCGACGCTGCCGCGGCGATTGCTTACGCCAGGAAACGAGCCTCACCCAATCAACAAGTGAAGCAGCAATAACGAACTTGCAAAGCCCGCTGAGATGGAGAAGCGTAAGCCGCCGAATCAGCCGGTCACTCAAGCCAGCGACCATCGCGGTAATTTCCACTATTGGGTGAGTTGACCCGTTGGTTCAGAAATCAGTCATTCGGAGTCGCACCGGTTGGTGATGGACCTGTCGCGCGGGCGAGTCAAGCGCGGACAAATATACTTGTGGGTAGAATAATGCATCCATAAGTACCATTAGGTACCTTGTGGGAAAACCGGAGACAACATGAACTTGCTTAACCGCATGCTGATGGCCCTTGCGATCACATTGCCAGCCTTGGCCGTGGCCCAGGATGTCGCCTATCCATCGAAGCCGATTCGCATCATCGCGCCTTTCGGCGCTGGCGGTGGTGGCGACACATCCTTGCGCCTGCTCGGTGCGCAACTGTCCCGGGTCGTCGGTCAACCGGTGGTGGTCGACAACAAACCCGGCGCGAATGGC
>JANNGR010000296.1:0-1523 GCA_031403955.1 Betaproteobacteria bacterium | reverse complement strand
GCGGTAGTCTCCAACGTGGCGACCGTGGCTGCGCCTTCGCGATCCCCCCTTAATCTCCGTCCACCCATGAGGGGGACACACCACCGCGCCGTCAACTGGCAGACCAAGAACCGAGTCGCGTTGATGAGCTAGGGTTGAAAGCCGGGCGGCTGAGCCATCTTCGCTTGTCCGCGCCCCTCAGTCCCTCGTTCGCTTTTGAGAGTCAGGACCCACGGCAAGACATGGATTGAATCCGTGAAACAACGCGCGCCGCTGCGAGCTAGGCAGCCCAGATAACCCTTGGATGCCTCCGGCACTGACCGCCGGGACTTGCCCGGTCCGCGACAACGACGCCGAGACACTCCTGAAGACCGGGGTCAGCCCTCAGCGTCGTGGCATCGCCCTTGAGGCCGCGTGTCACGACGATTCCTGGCAAGGAACACTTGTCTCGTGGGCGGCGAGGCGCGCTGGGAGCTGGCCCGGCATTGCGTCGCTCGTCGGTGCGACAGCCTCTATCCGGGTTGGCGGCACTATACTCTCGTCTGCGACCGCCACTGGGTCCGAGGTGCCACGACCGGAAGTTGCGCGGGATAACCCATAGCTCTCTGTGAAGCGTCGCGAGGCCTCCTAATGCCATTTCGAACGATTCCAGGAACAGACACCGTGTACGGTCTGTTTAGCGTCGATTCTGAAGGCGAAGAGCGCCAGGACGATCCTGACGGCCTCATGAGCCAGCGCCTAGTCGACCTGGCGGCTGGGGGCGCAGTGACGAACATGTTTCTGTTCGCGCACGGCTGGAACGGAGACATGACTGACGCCCAGAGCCAGTTCGATCTGTGGATCAGGGCGCTGGACTCACTGGCAGCAGACCGGGACCGCGCGGCTACGGTCTTTCCAGGGTTCATGCCGCTGTACATCGGAGTGCACTGGCCCAGCAAGTGGTGGGGGGACGAATCGGCCGGCGTGGCGTCATTCTCTGTGGATGACGCACCTGACCCAGACGAAGAACTCTTTACCTATCTCGAGTGGCTGGGGGATAGTCCGGTCATGCGCGCTGCGGTATCCACCATCCTCGCGGAGTCGCGTACGGGAGGCAGGCTCTCGCCGGCTGCGCAGGAGGCATTCCAGGCCATCGACGAGGAGCTCGGCCTGAAGGCCAGTGCCGATGCGGACGGGATCGCGTGGGACGTGAACGCCGCCGGCCTCTCTCAGGCGGCTTCCTTTGGCTCTTCGGGACGCAAAGGTCTGGACCTGCTTCGGCTGCTGTCTTACTTCTCCATGAAGAAGCGCGCCAGGACGATTGGAGAAGGGGCGGTGCACAACTTCGTGCTCAAGCTGCAGCGGGCGACGGCGACCCGCGCCACCCCGATCCACCTGATGGGACACAGTTTCGGAAGCGTGGTGATCTCGTCGGCCCTGGGTGGACCCGGTGGCCGGGCCCCCCTCGAGCGGCCCATCGACTCGGTAGCCCTGATTCAGGGCGCGGTGTCCCTGTGGTCGTATGCGTCGACCATTCCCGACGAAGATGGGCCCGGCTATTTCTG
>JANNGR010000295.1:0-3611 GCA_031403955.1 Betaproteobacteria bacterium | reverse complement strand
CTGATGGCGGCGACGGTACCGGCGATCTGGATGATGAGTTACGCAACGCTCTACTGGCACTTCCTGGTTATAGGGCTGTTCGTTGGCCTCGCCGGTGGCTCGTTCTCGGTTGGCACGCCGTACGTGGCGCGCTGGTTCCCGAAAAAAAACCAGGGATTCGCCATGGGTGTCTACGGCGCCGGCAACTCGGGCGCGGCGGTCAACAAGTTTGTCGCGCCGGCGCTGGTGGTGGCCTTTGGCTGGGCCATGGTGCCGCAGGTCTATGCCGCCATTATGCTGGGCAGCGTGATCCTGTTCTGGATGTTCAGCCACAGCGACCCGGCACACCTGGTGCCCTCCAACACCCGATTCAGCGACCAGCTCAAGATGCTGAAGGAGCCCAAGGTACTGAAGTATTGCCAGTACTACTCGATCGTATTTGGCGGTTATGTCGCGCTCTCGTTATGGATGGTCCAGTACTACGTCGGCGAGTTCGGCCTGGATATCCGCGCCGCCGCCTTGCTGGCTGCGTGTTTCTCGTTGCCCGGTGGTGTGCTGCGCGCCGTGGGCGGCTGGTTCTCCGACAAATACGGCGCCCACAGCGTGACCTGGTGGGTGTTGTGGGTGAGCTGGATATGCCTGTTCCTGCTCAGTTATCCGCAGACCGATTTCACCATTTACACCGTCAATGGCCCGAAGACGTTTCACATCGGCCTGAACGTCTATACCTTCACCGGATTGATGTTCCTGCTCGGCATTGCATGGGCCTTCGGCAAGGCCAGCGTGTTCAAGTACATCAGTGACGACTATCCGCAAAACATCGGCACCGTCAGCGGAATCGTCGGGCTGGCGGGCGGGTTGGGCGGCTTTGTGTTGCCCATCATGTTCGGCGCGCTGATGGACCTGACCGGCATTCGTTCCAGCGCCTTCATGCTGATGTACGGCGTGGTCTGGGTGTCGCTGATCTGGATGTACTGGACCGAAGTTCGCCGCACCGAACTGATGGGCAAAAACGCCCGCGAATTTGCCCTGTATGGCTAAGTCACGACCATGAACAACCGCTCCAACACCGGCACCGGTGCGCCGAAGCTGACCGGCGCGACGGACATAGCCGACTGGCGGCCCGAAGACAACGAGTTCTGGGAATCGACCGGAAAAAAGATCGCCTACCGCAACCTCTGGATCTCGGTACCCAGCCTGTTGTGCGGCTTTGCGGTGTGGGGCATGTGGGGCATCATCACGGTGCAGATGCTCAACCTGGGCTTCCCGTTCAGCCAGGCCGAATTGTTCACCTTGACTGCTATCTCAGGCCTGGCAGGCGCCACGATGCGTATTCCGGCTGCGTTCCTGATCCGCCTGGCCGGTGGCCGCAACACCATCTTCCTCACCACCGCCATGCTGCTGGCGCCGGCCCTTGGCACCGGCATTGTGCTGCAGCACAAAGACTGGCCGCTGTGGGCGTTCCAGTTGATGGCGTTGTGGTCGGGCGTGGGCGGCGGCAACTTCGCCAGTTCGATGTCCAACATCAGCACGTTTTTCCCCAAACGCCTGCAAGGCACCGCATTGGGGCTGAACGCGGGCCTGGGCAACTTCGGCGTGACCAGCATGCAGATCATCATCCCGCTGGTCATGACCATGAGCCTGTTCGGCGCCTTGGGCGGAGAACCGATGACGCTGGTCAAGGACAGTGGCTGGATCTTCGGCAAGATTCTGTCCGGCACGCCCACCTATATCCAGAACGCGGGCTTCGCCTGGCTGTTGTCGCTGGTTCCGCTGTCGCTGTTGTGCTGGTTTGGCATGAACAACCTGAAGACCGTCTCGCCCAATACGGGTGGCCCGATCGCCGCGTTCATCAAGATCACCTGGCTCTATACCCTGTCCTTCCTGCCCGCCGGCCTGGGCCTTTACCTTTACCTTCCGTCGCCGGGCGGTCTCGGTGTGCTCAACATGTGGCTCGCCATGCCCCTGATCATCGTCAGCACGCTGCTGGTACTGAAGTTGACGGCGTTCGGCACCATGAAAGACAACATCGCGCGGCAGTTCGAGATTTTCAAGGACAAGCACACCTGGGCCCTGACTGTCCTGTACGTGTTGACCTTCGGCTCGTTCATCGGTTTTTCGATGGCGCTGCCACTGTCGATCACGGTGATCTTCGGCATCAGCCATATGCCCGACTCGGCTGGCCTGATGCAGCACACGCTGAAGAACCCGAACGCGCCATCGGCTTTGACTTATGCCTGGATCGGCCCGTTTGTCGGTGCCTTGATCCGTCCGGTCGGCGGCTGGATTTCAGACAAGGTGGGTGGCTCGATCGTTACCCAGGTAATTTCGGCCATCATGGTCATTGCCTCAGCCGCAGTGGGCTACGTTATGTTGCTGGCCTACCGCTCGGCCACGCCAGAACAGTATTTCATGCTCTTCATGCTGCTGTTCGTAGTGTTGTTCGCCGCCAGCGGCATCGGCAACGGATCGACTTTTCGCACCATCGGTGTGATCTTCGACCGCCAGCAGGCAGGCCCGGTGCTGGGATGGACTTCGGCAATCGCCGCCTATGGCGCTTTCATCGCACCGGTGGTGATAGGCGCGCAGATCAAGGCGGCCACGCCGGAGATCGCCATGTACGGCTTCTCGGTGTTTTATGCCCTGTGCCTGGTGTTGAACTGGTGGTTCTACCTGCGCGCCGGTGCCTACGTGAAAAACCCCTGAGAGGCTGAGAGGCAATCGAACATGACCGCTCATCCCCCGCAAACAGGCCCACTCGGCGTTGCAAATGCTCACCATAGCCCGAGCTATGGCTGCGCTTTGCGCCTTGATTGGACCCGTTTGCGGGGTCTGCTCGGCCACGCCCGATTGCCTCTCAGCCTCTGAGTCCAGATTAGCCCAAGGAGGCCGCGATGAGCCATTTCCTCGACCGACTGACCTATTTCTCCGCCCCGAGGCAGAACTTCTCCGGTGACCACGGCGTCACCACCGGTGAAGACCGCACCTGGGAAGACGCCTACCGCAATCGCTGGGCCCACGACAAAATCGTTCGTTCCACCCACGGCGTGAACTGCACCGGCTCATGCTCCTGGAAAATCTACGTCAAAGGTGGCATCGTCACCTGGGAAACGCAGCAGACCGACTACCCGCGTACACGCTGGGACATGCCCAACCACGAGCCGCGTGGATGCGCGCGCGGCGCCAGTTATAGCTGGTACCTGTACAGCGCCAACCGCGTCAAGTACCCGATGGTGCGCGGGCGCCTGCTAAAGAGCTGGCGCGAAGCGCGCCTGGCCCATGACCCGGTCGACGCCTGGGCGTCAATTGTCGAAAACGACACCAAGCGGCGCGACTACCAGGCCATTCGCGGGCTCGGTGGCATGGTGCGTTCAAACTGGGACGAAGTCAACGAAATCATCGCCGCCGCCAACGTGTACACGATCAAGAAACACGGCGCCGACCGGGTCATCGGTTTCTCGCCGATTCCGGCCATGAGCATGGTCAGCTATGCCGCCGGCTCGCGTTATCTGAGCCTGATCGGCGGCGTGTGCATGAGTTTTTACGACTGGTACTGCGACCTGCCGCCGAGCAGCCCGCAGGTCTGGGGCGAACAGACCGACGTGCCGGAATCGGCCGACTGGTTCAACTCC
>JANNGR010000294.1:0-7128 GCA_031403955.1 Betaproteobacteria bacterium | reverse complement strand
ACCCGAGCTGATCGGTAGGACCGTGCAACTCGGTTATCCGCAAGAATCCGCGACGGCGATTGCACGAGCGTTTGCAGACCACACCGCAGCACGGAAGATTTCCTTCGTTCCCTGGCGGGATCTGCTCGCGTCAATTCGTCGCAAAACGCACGTGCCTGTCGACGACGAAATACTCGACGATTGGGAGACGGACCTGGATGGCGACTTGGATGACGATCCTGGCGATAGCGCGGAAAGCAGTATCGAACAGCAGGCAAGCCTGCTTCGACAATCCAGTCTGCTGCAAGATGGTCTGGAGCAAGCCGCGGGTGAAGGCCGCGCGGTTGCCCATTTCGTGATTGCGGCGCTGAATCGATGTGGCAAGCCCAACGGCTATCTCTATGAAGAGGCACAGAAGGGGCGCATCCTGAACACTGTCGAACAGGGTTGGGCTGACTCCTACCTACCGCATCAGGTGCAATACCAAAAATATCGGCATCACCTACGGCAGGCTGCGGTGGGTGGAATTCGCGAGGCGGCAGCGGAATTCGCCGAGGTATTCGGTGACGCCCAGTTCTTTGCGTTGGCAGAGAGGTCGAGCGGCGACATTGATGCGTGGCAAATGGTCAACGCCGCTGCGTCGGTGAACAATCAAGACTCACGGCTCAAGTGGATGCGTGTTGCGGCCGAGCAAGGGTCAGACGCAGCCATTGAGTCCTTGGCGCAGCGCGGCGACCTGTGGGCTCTTGAGAAGCAGGCAGAAACAGGCGACCTACATGCCATCCGCGAACTCGCAGAAAGGACTGTGGAAACGGACTTGAGCGAGGCCTGGAAGTGGGTCTACCTGGCCAAGATGCTCGGGACCGACTTCACGGAGTCGAATATGCGCGCTTACCACGATGGCGGGCCTGATGATGGTCAGGAATACGACGACGATGTCGGCGGGCCGCTTTACGCTGCCGGGAATGAGGGCATGGAACTTGAACCCCTGGATCCAGAGCAGGATCGAGTCGCAAGGCGGCAGGCACTGGCGTTCCACAACAAGATTCCCGACATCACTCCGTCGGACGCTCCGCTGGATTGGGAGCCACGGATCCGATCTGATCGATCAGGATGGCCGCACGGCCGGGACGCCGACATCGTGGAGATGGAAGTGCGCAAGGTAAGGCGTGGAGGTGAAAACCGCCAGTAGTCGCTGATCGCGACCGGAGATCAAACTGGGATGAATGATGTTTCAGAATACGTGAAATGCCTTTTACCGACCCAGTTTGATCCGCGAACGTGGCTGTCCGACACACGCAAAACCCCTTGTCCTTAAACGCGTTCTGCGTGTGCCAAATCCGCGCAGTTCTCCACTACTTTTTGAGAACAGAGAGCAGAACGGAATCGAAACGGGGCCGAAACGGCCAGATTTTCGGCGCGACACAAACGCCGTGGCACACGCAGAACGTCCCAGAACCCCGCGTGGCGCGGGGAAAGCCCAGAAGCGACAAAGCCAACCGAGAACAGTTGGCTTTGAAAAGTGGTGGCCTGGGGCGGAATCGAACCACCGACACAAGGATTTTCAGTCCTCTGCTCTACCGACTGAGCTACCGGGCCAGAGCTTTAAATTATACCCGCGGCCCTGCTGCTGGCCGGCCATAACGGGTCAGGCCAGACTGCGTTTGCCACGTGTCAAATCCACCCCAAGTTGCTTGAGTTTGCGGTACAGATGGGTCCGCTCCAGGCCGGTCTTTTCGGCTACGCGGGTCATCGAGCCATTCTCCTTGGCGAGGTGGTATTCGAAGTACGCTTTCTCGAATTCGTCGCGCGCTTCGCGCAGCGGTTTGTCCAGGCCAAAGCTCTGTCTGGGCATCGGGCCGGCGTCCTGGCCCGGCACACCTTCGGTTCCAGGCGCCAGCGCCATTTCGACCGACGCGACAACCGGCAGCGTTGGCGCCGGCGTCTGCAACTGGCGCACGGTATTGCGGGCCAGCCCCTGCTCTACCGCCTTCAATAGTTTTTGCAGCGTGATCGGTTTTTCCAGGAAAGCCAGCGCACCGATCTTGGTGGCTTCCACCGCGGTGTCGATGGTGGCGTGGCCACTCATCATGATGACCGGCATGGTCAAGGCACCGCTGGAAGACCATTCCTTCAACAGCGTCACGCCGTCGGTGTCGGGCATCCAGATGTCCAGCAGCACCAGGTCGGGACGCTCGCGCGAGCGCGCGGCGCGCGCCTGCTCGGCGTTTTCCGCCACCTCGACCGTGTGGCCTTCGTCATTTAGGATTTCCTGCAGCAGGTCGCGGATACCGAGTTCATCGTCGACCACCAGAATGTTTGCCATGATTTGTTCGCTGTCCCTTGCCTGTGACGATGCGGCGGCGCTAGGCTGCGCCGCTTTCCGGTGCCGTGTTGTGCACGGCGAATGATAACGATACTTGCGCGCCAAGCACCTGGCCGTCTTCGACACGGTTCGTGATGTCGATACGCGAGCCGTGTTCGTCCGCGATTTTTTTCACCACCGCAAGCCCCAGTCCGGTGCCTTTGGCCTTGGTCGTCACGTAGGGCTCGAAAGCGCGTTTGAGTATGTGGTCCGGAAAACCGGCGCCGCGGTCGAGCACGCTCAGGCGCACGCGTTGACTGGAATCGCTCCATTGGGTGCGCACGACGACGCTGTTGCCGGCATCTCCCGGCCGCGCCGCGGGTGTCGCGTCCTGCGCGTTTTGCAGCAGGTTATGTACCACCTGGCGCAGTTGTTGCGCGTCGCCCAATATCCGGGGACACCTGGCGTCGAGTTCCATGCGCACCGGCACATGCGTGTTCTCGCTTTCGTATAGTTGCAACACGTCGGCAACCAAGGCATTCAGATCCAGCGGTTTAAGTTCCGCCGCCGGCAAGCGGGCATAGTCGCGAAACTCGTTTACCAGGCGTTTCATCGCGTCGACCTGATCGACGATGGTTTTGACAGACTTGATCAGGATCGCCTGCTCGGCGGCCGGCAGCTTGCCGGAGAGTTTCATCTCCAGCCGTTCCGCCGAGAGCTGGATGGGTGTCAATGGATTTTTGATTTCGTGTGCCAAGCGTCTGGCCACTTCACCCCACGCCTGCGCGCGTTGGGCCGAAACAATTTCCGAGATGTCGTCAAAAACCAGCAGCCGGTGGCTGCCGGGCAGTTTCGCGCCGCGCGCCACCAGCACGATGGCGTTGTCGCTCTGGCGGCCCGCCAGGCCGCTACCACTGCCGCCGAGCTCGAACGACTGTTGCCAATGGTCCAGCCCGTCCTCACTGCGTTCACCCAGAAAGGAATCGAACCGCGCCTGTACCTGACGGGCGAAATCCTCCAGCCCTTCGAGCTCGGCCAGGCGCCGTCCCTCATAAGCCGCCAGTGGCAGGCGCAGTATGCGGGTGGCCCCCGGATTGGATGACTGGATCACTCCCTGCACGTCGAGCACGATCACGCCGGCAGTCAGGTTATCCAGTATGGTTTGCAGGTTGGCGCGCGCGGCGTTGACCTGTTCCATGCTGATGCCGACCGCCTGGCGCGCGTCCGACAACTGCTGCGTCATGTCGGCGAATGCGCGCGTCAGGCCACCCAGTTCATCTCTGCCCGGCAAGGCCACCTTGGGTGTCAGGTCGCCGGCTGCCACCTGGCTCATGCCGTCGGCCAGCAACAACAGGGGACGCACGATCTGGTTGCCCAGCACCACCGCCAGCAGCACCGCGCCAAATACCGCCAGGAACAGGCTTAACGTGAGCGTGCCGATATACATCCGCTTCAGGCCCTCGCGCGCCAGCGAGCGCTCCTGGTACTCCCGGTTGGCCTGTGTGACCGCCAGCGCGTTGGTCACCAGCGCGCTTGGCAAGGCCTGTGTGACGAGCAGATAACGGGGTTCGCCCTGCAACGCGAACCCCGGGTCGGACACCGACACCAGCGCCTTGATGCGTGCATCGTTGACGGTCGCGGGGGTCGCTTCTTCCAGCCCTTCAACCCAGGTGACGGCCTTGGAGCCGCGGGCACTTCGAAACTGTTGCGCCGTGGGACGCTCGGTGTTGAGCCGGAAGCGCGCTTGGCTGGCGGCAGCGATCAACTGACCCGAACCGGAAAACAATACCACGTCGCTGGCCCCCAACTGATCGCGCAGGCGCTCGAGAGGCAATGCGGCCGCCGCGTCAGAAACCGGCGAGAGCTGGGGGGCGGCAGAGCGGGCCTTGTTGGCCAGGTCGCCAGCCAGGGTCTCGAGCGTGACGCGGCCCAGATTGAGCCCCGCATCCAGCGCGCCTTCGACCTTGACGTCGAACCAGCTCTCGATCGACCGCGCCACAAACTGGTAGGAAACAACATAAATCAACACGCCTGGCGCAAATCCGGCCAACGCGAAGATCGCTGCCAGTTTGACCAGCAGACGGCTGCCAAACCGCTTCTGGCGCAGCCGCAGCAACAGCCGCACGGCGATCCAGCCGATGATCAGCAGCAAAATGCCGGCGACCACCATGTTGAGGGTGAACAACCGGCCGTAGTTGCGCTCGTAGAGCTGCCGGTTGTTGGTCGCCTGGGTCAGCAGCAGGAGCAACACCAGCCCGATCGCCGCCATGGCTGCCATGCCGACGCCGACGGTCCAGCGCAAGGCGCGCGAGTTTTGCAACGTTGTCGGTGCAGCGTGCGGCACATCCGAATGGCGGTTGCTCACTTTGCGCCTTCAGGGCCGATTTGCTGGCTGGCGGAGGCCGAAATGCTCCAGTCTGACTGGCCAAACGCACCGATCTGAAACGGACGCGGCAACTGCGTCAGGTCCAGGCCAAATTGAAACTCGACCTTGTGGATTGCGTCCGCGTCAATCTGAGTCGCATCGGCAATCTTCCAGCCCGACAAACGCTGCACCGCCGCCATGGCGTCGGCCAGCGAATCAAAACCCAGGTTGAGCGCCACGCCAAGGCTGTTGGCGGTGATAACGCCCGACGCCACGTTGAGCCGCCAGCGCCGGGTCAAGGGTTGGTAGGCCAATCGCATGTGGCGCTGCGCGCTGGCCACACTCTTGTCAGTCCAATACCAGCGGTGGCGCACCACTTCGGCTTGCGCCACGAAAAACATCGGCACGCCTTTGAGCAGCGCGTCCTCGACCGCCGCCGGCAACTCGACCTTGACGGTGGCGAACAGGAATATCCCCTCTGAGGTGCGCTCCAGCCGCATCTGCGTGACTTCCGCCGCCGCCGGCTGCGCCGATGCTGACACCGGCAGACCGGCAAGCAGCCAAACGCTGATCAGCGCCGCCGCCAGGTCAAGCCGCGCGCTTTTCCAGCAGTGCGTAAAAGAAGCCGTCATGGTCACCGGTACGATTGTCCGGGACGCTCTCGCGGTTTGCGTCGAAACTGGGCAGCAAATGACCGGGAGACGGCAGCAATAAGGAGTCGGTGTTGTGTGCAAGAAACGTTTCTATCTGGCCACTGCCCTCGCTTCGAAAAACCGAACAGGTGCCATACAGCATCCGTCCGCCCGTCTTTAGCAACGGCCAAAGGGCGCGCAACAAGCTGGCCTGAAGCGCACCGAGTTGTGCGATGTCGCTCTCGCGGCGCAGCCACGGCACATCCGGGTGGCGCCGCACAATTCCGGACGCGGTGCAGGGAGCGTCCAGCAAAATGGCGTCGAACGGTTCGCCGTCCCACCAGTCGCCCGGCCGCGTTGCGTCGCCCGCCACGATGCGCGCCCGCAGGCCCAGGCGCTCCAGGGTCTGGGCGATCTTTTCGCAACGCACCGGGTCAATGTCCAGCGCCGTGACCCGGCATTCGGCCAGTTCCAGCAGATGCGCGGTTTTCCCGCCCGGCGCGGCACAGGCGTCCAGGATGTTGGGCGTGGCAGTGGTTTGCAAGTGCTCCAGCAGCAACGGGGCCGCCAGCTGGGCCGCCGCATCCTGCACCGACACCACGCCGGCGCTGAATCCCGGCACCAGTTGCACCGGCAATGCACGTTGCAGGCGAACGCCCGAGGGGCCGTTGGCACTGGCTGTTATGCCAGCCGCCTGCAGCTGCGCCAGGTAGGCGGCGGATGTCGATTTTTTCGCATTCACACGCAAGGTCATCGGCGCCTGCCGGTTGTCCGCCAGCAGGATGTCCTGCCAGCAGCCCGGATGGTCCTGTTTCAGTCGGCTTATCCACCAAGACGGATGGTTCCATAACGCGACCTGATCGAGACCCGAACGCGCCACCAGGGCTTCGCGCTCGCGCAGGAAGCGGCGCAGGCAGGCGTTGATGAAACCGGCCTGGGCCCTGGTTGCCGGATTACGCTTGGCTGCCTCGACCGCCTGATTGACCAGCGTAAATATTTCGTAGGGCGCGTCTTCGCTGCGCCAGCCGAGCGCCAGTACCACACACAGCAATGCATCCGCTGGCGGTGGCGGGCTGCGCGCGGCAAGCTGCCGGCGCAGGTGCTCGGCGCGGGCGAGCGAACGCAAGACCTGGAACACAAGCGCCTGCACACCGGGGCGCAAAGGCGGATCGACCTGGTTCAACGCCGCCGTGCCCGACACACCTGCGCGTATCGCAAGCAGGACCGCGGCGGCGGGCTGCAACAGCCGCCACAACGGCACCGCGCCTGGGTCCAGGCGATGCTGCGTCACGGGGCGCGTTGGGTCGCTCACAGACACCCCGCCGGCCGAAAGCCAAACAGGCGGGCCAGTAGCAGCGCCGGGAACTGCGCAATCGCTTCGTTGTGGGCCAGGACGGCACGGTTGAACTCAGCCATGGCATGGGTTGCCAGTCTCACGTTCTCGGTCCAATCCGAGTGGCCCGATGGCGGCATCAGCTGACGCTGCTCGAAGTACGCCTCCTGCATCCGTGACCACCAGACTTGCATGGTGGCGTGCGCCGTTTGTAGTGCCGCCATCGCGTTGGCGTCCAGCGGTTGGCGGCGCGCGACCCGCAGCGAGGCCTCAAACTGGGTGCTTGCACCCTGCAGGCCGGCCCAGTTGCTTGCCAGGCCGGCGCCGGGCTGGGCGGTTTTCAGGCTGTCATCAACCAGCGCCGTGAAGCGGCTGAACCGGCCATCCAGCACACCGAAAGCCGAAATCGCCTGCGAGCGCAAACGTACCAGCCGGTTATAAGCGCCGACCGACCAGAACAGAACGACCGCCAGCGCAACCCAGGGTAGTGCCGAGTCCAGCGAGTCGATCATCC
>JANNGR010000293.1:0-12596 GCA_031403955.1 Betaproteobacteria bacterium | reverse complement strand
CGCCATGTGTTTATAGGTGATCACATTGCGGTTGCCGGTGGCGGAGACAAAAATGTCGGCCTTGTCGGCCGCGTATTCCATTGTCACCACCTTGAAACCCTCCATCGCGGCTTGCAACGCGTTGATCGGGTCGATCTCGGTCACCCAGACCTGGGCGGAGAGAGCACGCAGCGCCTGGGCCGAGCCTTTACCGACGTCACCGTAACCGGCCACCACGGCCACTTTGCCCGCAATCATCACGTCGGTGGCGCGTTTGATGGCGTCCACCAGCGACTCGCGGCAGCCGTACAGGTTGTCGAACTTCGACTTCGTCACCGAGTCGTTGACGTTGATGGCGCGCAGGGTCAACGTGCCCTTGGCCGACATTTCGTTCAAACGCAACACACCGGTAGTGGTTTCTTCGGTCACGCCGATTATGTGTTTCAGACGGCGGCTGTACCAGGTTGGGTCAAGTTTCAGCTTGGCCTTGATGGCATTGAACAGGCAAATTTCTTCTTCACTGCCGGGTTTGGCCAACACCTTTATGTCTTTTTCCGCCCGGGCGCCCAGATGCATCAGCAAGGTTGCGTCGCCGCCATCGTCCAGAATCATGTTCGGGCCTTCATGTTTGGCGCCCTTGGGGCCAAATTCGAAGATGCGGTGGGTGTAATCCCAATAGTCAGTCAGGTTCTCACCCTTGTACGCAAACACCGCGGTGCCAGCGGCCACCAGCGCGGCCGCGGCATGGTCCTGGGTGGAAAAAATGTTGCACGAGGCCCAGCGCACTTCGGCACCCAGCGCTTGCAGCGTCTCAACCAGCACACCGGTCTGGATCGTCATGTGCAAAGAGCCGGTGATACGCGCACCCTTGAGTGGTTGCGCCTTGGAAAACTCCTCGCGGATCGCCATCAGCCCGGGCATTTCGGTCTGTGCGATGGTCAATTCCTTGCGGCCCCAGGCAGCCAGGCTCAGGTCGGCAATTGCATAGTCCTGGTTGTTGATCGGTTTCAGTACGGCGCTCATGGCTCACTCCAGCAGTTAAATTGAACAAACCACTGGATATGGGGAATACTCTGGTGGGAGACTCACCTCACAGAACAGTGGGTGAGCGCGGTTGGTGCGGTAACCTGGATTGGTTCCAGGCCACGCGGTCCGAGCCTCGTTCACCTTGTCGTGAACTGCAACGCTCCTCGGATGGCCGGAATTCTACCTTGCCCGGACTTATCTTGTCTATGGAGTTGGGATTCACGCCGGGGTTTGGCCGCTCGTTGGTGGGTCTGGCCGTCACTGCCCGGTCTGGACTTGCCGGAATCCCGGATATGCGAAAGCACGCGCAATTTGCTCGCAATCCCGTTCCGAAACGCCAGCCCCGCGCGCGCGGTCGCATACCAAGCCCCGCGCACCTGTTTTTCCATCGCGTCGATGATAGTGATGGCTTCATCGCGTTCGAGCAAAAACCGGGCACCTTGCGAGAGCAGGTTTGTTGCGTTCGCAAACCTGCCAGCGTCACCGCACTCCATCGCCAGATCACGCCGATCCAGGCTGACTGGTACAGCTGGTGTCAGGTCATAAGCCGGCGACAGTTTCCAATCCTTGTCCGTGGCCAGGAGCGCGTGATTGCGCGGATGATCATCCATGTTGGAGATCAGCGCGTTGAAGCACATGCGGCGGAACAGTTCTTTCACGCATTGTTTAAGGAATTCAATTAAAACATCCTTAAGAGCATTTTAAGTAACTTAATAATCTCTTAATAACATCTTTATGGTAGTGTCCAACCTCTCAGAGTGAGCTTGCAAGGCGAGGCGCGGGGGCCGCACCACCCATTGGCCGTTTTTAGGTTTCGTGCTGTGCGGCTTTTAGGTTTTTGTGCTGGCGAGCGGAATGCTATGGCTGCAGCTGCCTACGCCAAGATAGGTTTCTTACCGCGACTCGGCATCTCCGGTAACAGTGCCAAATTCCTCGCTTTCAGTCAACCGGGACGCGCCGTGACCGAGCCTCGATAATTTGGGGGCAAGGGGTCGCTCGAAAATATGTACACAGCGAGGTGATTTCATGGCTGTCTCTGACGCATGGCTCAAAATGCCTCTGGCTCTACTTGTTGTGCGTGCCTTTGACCAAGGATGAAAGGAGGCTCGCAAAGGGTGCAATGTCCTGCGCAACACTGGCTTGCTCTAACGCCGTCATGTATTCGTTACGTCGCTCCAGGGGTACGATTGTCCATGGATAGCCGCCCGAGGCCATCATCACGTTCATCAGGAATCGTCCCATGCGTCCGTTGCCATCGAAGTAGGGGTGTATGTAAACGAACATGAAATGCCCCATCACGACTCTGACCGCTGGCTCAGGTTCGTTTTGAAGGAGATCAAAGAATGCGGGCATCAATTCACGCACCGCTTCATGGCGTGACGGTACATGCATCGAGCGGCGGATGTAGACAGGACCATTCCGGTATCCGGCGAGATCAGCGGGCTTGATCAATCCGGCAATCACACTCGGGCCAAAGAGTTCCCGATACCACGCGTTATGGTCAGCGTTGGCGACGAGCCCTGCATTCTGGTTGCTCAGGACCTTTTCAACGCTTTGCTTGACCCGCTGAAAGGCTTGCCAGTACCCACGTGCCGCGAGAGCATCCCGGTGATTGCGGTCAGCCTCGACGCTTTCTGGATTCCAGTCGCCCGACCGCACGCGCTCAATCAGTTCAGGGGTGACGCGGTAGCCCTCAATCGATAGCGAGTTGTAGGCGTCGCTGACGTAGACCTCATCGAGATGTGCAAGGTAAGTGGCGGTGTCTGTCTGCTGAGGAGCCGCCAGGAAGTTTTGCAGGACATCGGCTCTCATCTTGTCCCATGTCATGCGGACCCGGTTGACGTAAGGCGAGGTTTCCTGCAACGCAAATGCCATTGGTGGTAGCTCCTTGAACGGATCGGTTTCGTTCACCGTGTAGCCCGCAGTCCGCATGGTCGCAATGATGTTGTCGGCAATGGTGCCTCTTCCAATATTGCGGAAGGCTCCTGCCAGTCGTCCAGCAACCGTACTGTGCCCCCCTTCCAGCAGTCGGCTTAGTACGTCCGATGCATCGGTAATGGCGGCCAGCGCCGACCGCATCACGATGGGATGCGCTGCGAAGTGCGTGGGGGAGGCAGCTATGAGTGCAGCGGGCAGATTGAACATGCGCAGGCCGTCCCTGATCTCTATATCCGCTGCGGGGGGCAATTCCAATCGAACGTCAAAGATCGAGGTTTCATAGGGAAGGGGAACCGGCTTGTTGCCGCCCCTCGGCGACCGGATCAAAACCTGTCTGGGCACCGTCCAGTCGCCGGTATGCAAGGCAAGTGATTGCTCGGGGCCGACGCACCAGTCATTGCCGAACCGCTCAATCAGGTAGCCAGCGCAAAATGCCCAAAAAGATGCGTACCAGGCTGTGCTTTCTCCCGCCACTTCATCGGGGCGTGTCGGGATGTACCAGCCCTTCATGACTTCGCGGATAAACCCGTTTTTCAGCAGTCGCTCCCGGTGTGTTCGGGTCATGTCACCGGTCCGGATAGCGACAAGCCCCCGATCCTGTAATTGCTTCAGGACTTCGAGCGAAGAGGCTAGGTTTGCTGCGGGCGTTGCCATGGTGGTTTCCGTAATTGTCTTTTCTAGGTTATTAAGTTTGTCATTTTTAGGTTATTGTGTCAATTAATTTTTAGGTTATTGTGTCAATGAATTTTTAGGTTATCGAGTTCATTGATTTTTAGGTAATGCGGCTCATGTCCAGAATTCCAAAGAAAACGGGCGGCAAAGGCCGCCCGTTAAGGTGGGGTGATCATCGTCACCGGTTGCTGTTCGGGGTGACTTTCACCGGGGCCCATGTATGCCCCGGTTTGGTCGTTGGTGGCAGCTGACGGTTGTCCGGCACTGTGGTGAAGTTCGACTGCTTGCCGCCACCGGGACCGACCTCCTGGTAAATCCCCCTCTGTTTCCGGTTGTCACACCGGGCTTCTTTGTCGCCATAACAGGTCCCGGATGACGTTCAGCACGGCGTGCGCGTTGCGGAGACATCCAACCTGCAAAGATGGTTCGGCGGCAAGCGCAGCATCGAAATCAGCGAAGACGTTGTCGGTCTGGGCCGATACGGCAAGACCCTGACCGTGCTTTACGACATCGATATTCCCGAAGCCGAAGACGAAGAAGACGAAGAATCTCTTATCGAGTCGTGGACGCCGCGCTTCAAGCGGTGATGTCCCGAAGGGACCTGCCAGCGACAGCGAGGCCCTGCAACCGATAATCACGGGTTTCGCCGCGCGGTGCGTACGACAAAACAATATGCGTACATTTGCGTACATAACGGCGTACATATCGACAGATTTACCTGCATGGCTAACCTCACAAACCTAGAAGAGACGCGGAGAAGAAGAACTTTTGCCATCATCTCCCACCCTGACGCGGGCAAGACCACGCTGACCGAAAAGCTGCTGCTTTTTTCGGGCGCGATCCAGATAGCCGGCTCGGTCAAAGCGCGCAAGGCCACCCGCCACGCCACCAGCGACTGGATGGACATCGAGAAGCAACGCGGCATTTCGGTCGCCAGCTCGGTGATGCAGATGGTCTACCGGGAGCATGTGATCAACCTGCTCGACACCCCCGGCCACAAGGACTTTTCGGAAGACACCTACCGGGTGTTGACGGCGGTTGATTCTGCGTTGATGGTGATCGACGCGGCGAATGGTGTTGAAGCACAGACGCGCCGGCTGATCGAAGTCTGCCGCCAGCGCAACACGCCGATCATCACCTTTGTCAACAAGATGGACCGCGAAGTGCGCGAACCGTTGGACATACTGGACGAGATCGAGCGCGAGCTGGGCATGCCCTGTGTACCGATGACATGGCCGGTCGGCCAGGGCAAATCGTTCGGCGGCATCATCAACGTCCGGACCCGGACCATGACGGTGTTCGAGTCCGGTCGCGAGCGCCGCCCGCAAGACTTCACGACGCTACCCTTGAGCGATCGCGCCGCGCTGCTGCAACGTTTTGGCCACGAGTTTGAAATTGCCATGGACAGCATGGAGCTGGCCGCCGGCGCCTCGCCCACCTGGGACCAGGCTGCCTTTCTGGCCGGCCAACAGACCCCGGTGTTCTTCGGCTCCGGCGTGAACAATTTTGGCGTGATGGAAGTGCTGGACGCGCTGGTGGACCTGGCGCCCGCGCCTCAGCCCCGCACCAGCTCACTCGCCGTCAACAAACAACCGGTGGTCAAACTGGTGCGGCCGGAAGACGAGACATTTGCCGGTGTGGTGTTCAAGGTGCAGGCCAACATGGACCCCTCGCACCGCGACCGCATCGCGTTTGTGCGCATGTGTTCGGGCAAATACACACCGGGCATGAAGCTAAAGGTGCAGCGCACCGCCAAGGAGTTGCGCCCGACCAGCGTCGTCACCTTCATGAGCCAGCGCCGCGAGGCGGTGTATGAAGCCTACGCCGGCGACATCGTTGGGTTCACCACCCACGGCGGCGTACAGCTCGGCGACACCATCACCGATGGCAGCGAGGCGTTGCAGTTCACCGGATTGCCATTCTTCGCGCCGGAACTGTTCATGACCGTTATTCTGAAGAACCCGCTGCGCACCAAGCAGTTGCAGCAGGGCCTGGCGCAGCTCGGTGAGGAAGGCGCGATCCAGGTGTTTCGCCCCCACGTGGGTGGCCCGATGTTGCTGGGCGCGGTCGGGCAGTTGCAGTTTGAAGTGGTGCAACACCGCCTGAAGGGCGAATACGACGCCGACATCCGCCTGGAACCCTGCCAATACGTCGGCGCGCGCTGGATCACGGCCGACACACCACAGGAACTGCGCGCTTTCACCGATGCCTACCCGACGCGCATGGCGCTGGACGCCGCTGACACGCTGGCCTACCTGACGACCTCGCCTTACGACGTGCGGCTGGCCCAGGAGCGCTTCCCGAAAATCCATTTCCATCCACTGCGCGAACACGCCGGGCTGGCGCTGCAGTCTGCGGGTTGATCGTTCACTGCCTCACGATGTTGCCGCTGTCACTTTGGCCGTTGCCAGAGCGCCGCGCGACCATCGGCGTCTTCACCGACATCGACGACACGTTAACCACCGAAGGCGCGATCACGGCCGACGCCCTGCAGGCGCTTGTGCATTTGAAGGACGCGGGCCTGCACGTGATCGCCATCACCGGCCGCCCGGTGGGCTGGAGTGAGCCGTTCGCGCGTACTTGGCCAGTGGACGCCATCGTGGCCGAAAACGGCTCCGTGGCGCTGGTGAGCGGGCACCGGCCAGACCGGTTAATCCGGCTGTACCAGCAAGACGCCGAAATACGCGCCGCGAACTTCATTCGCATGCAGCAGGTGGCGCAACGCGTGTTGCGCGAGGTGCCGGGCAGCGTGTTGTCGCAAGACTCACCGGGCAGAGAAACCGACATCGCCATCGACCACGGTGAATTCACCGATTTGCCAGCCGGCAAGATTGCCGAGGTGGTACGCATCATGCAGGAAGAGGGCATGCACGCCACCGTGAGCAGCATCCACATAAATGGCTGGTTCGGCGATCACAACAAGCTGGTCGGTGCCGGCTGGATCGTGCGCGAGTTGTATGGCCGCGCGCTGGACGCCGAGATGCACCGCTGGGTCTATGTGGGCGACTCGAGCAACGACCAGTTGATGTTCCAGGCCTTCGGGCAATCGGTCGGCGTGGCCAATATCCGCCGCTTTGCATCCGGGCTGACGCACTGGCCGCGTTACGTGACACACGGAGAACGCGGCGCTGGTTTCGCCGAGGTGGCCGCGGCGCTGCTGGCGCAGCCGCCTCGGTTGGCCTGACGACGAGGCAACATGGCGCCGGACAAGGCACAATCTAGCGCCCTCAGCCGCAGGCTTGCGCAAAACCGTCCAGCACATTGACCGCGTTTATGCCCAGTTGCGCCACCGCGTAGCCACCTTCAAAGACGAAAACCGTCGGCAATCCAGCCACGGCGAGGTCTTCGCCGAGGCGAAAAAAGTCGTCGCTGCGTAATGTGAAACCGGAGATCGGGTCACCCTCAAAGGTGTCGAGCCCGAGCGACACCACCAGCGCCTGGGCGCCGAAATCGGTTATGCGCCGCAGCGCGACCGTCAACGCGGTACGCCAGGTGGCGAAGTCGGTGCCGCGCGGCAAGGGCAGATTCAGGTTGAAGCTGTGACCGACGCCGGTGCCCTGCTCATCCGCGTAGCCGAGAAAAAACGGGTATTCGGTGTGCGGATCACCGTGAAGACTGGCGAAGAACACGTCGGCGCGGTGATAAAAAATGGCCTGCGTTCCGTTGCCGTGGTGGTAGTCCACGTCCAGCACGGCAACACGCTCCAGCCCACGGTCGCGCAGCGCCTGCGCGGCCAATGCCGCGTTGTTCAAAAAGCAGTAGCCGCCATAAAAATCCGCGCCCGCGTGGTGTCCGGGTGGACGGCTCAGGGCAAACGCCGCGCGCGCGCCATCGGCAACCGAATGCGCCGCGCTCAAGGCGCAGAACGCACCCTGGAGTGACGCCGCCCAGGTGCCGGCAGTCAACGGCGAGCCGGTGTCAAACGAAAAACGTCCCAAACGCGCGGCGAAATTCGCCGGTAACACGTCACATCGCAGGCCGTGGTTGGGCCACACCGAGGGCAACGCATCACGTGTGATATTGCTCGGGTCCAGCGCCACCCAGTCGTCCCAGGCACGCTCCAGAAAGTCCAGGTAAGTGGGTGTATGGATGCCGGCCAAAACCGACGCATCAAACCTGGCTGGGTCCTGCACCGGGCCCAGCTTGCGTTGCTCCAGCTCCGCCAGCACATGGTCCACGCGTGCCGGCACTTCAAAACACGGCACCAGTTGGCCACGGAACATTTCCAGTTTGCCCTGGTGCAGCGCGTGCTGACGGTTGTAAAAGGTGATCATCGGCGCATAGTATCTTGCCATGTGGGCAGCACACTTCAGGGTTCTGGTCGCCGGCCTCGTGCTGGCAAGTTGTGCCGTGGCCGATCAGCCGGGGCCAGCAACGGCAGCCAACCCGGTGCGCGAAGTCCGGATCGCCGCAGACTATTTTCCACCGTCGACGGCGATGGTTTGCCCGGTAATCCAGCCAGCGTAGTCGGAAGCGAAGAACACAACCGCACTGGCGATGTCCGCCGGCGTGCCGAGTCTCTTTAACGCGATGCCATCCACCAGGGCTTGCTGAGCCGCCGATCCAAGCGCTTGCCATTGGCGTTCGGTGTTGGCGTTGGAACGTACGAAGCCGGGGGCGATGCAGTTGACGGTGATATCCCAGGCGCCCAGTTCATGCCCGAGTTGGCGCGTCAGGCTGATCAGCGCGGCTTTGGCGGCGGCATAGGCCTGTATGCCGGTCAGGCTTATCGTCAGTCCGGCACCGCTGGAAATGTTGATGATGCGCCCGCGGCGCGCGGCTTTCATAACCGGCGCGACCGCCTGGCAGAGGTAGAACGCGCCGCTGACATTGACGGCGAAGATCGCATTCCATTCATCCGCTGTGACGGCTTCCAATGGCCGGCCGATTTGCCCCAGCACGCCGCCGGCATTGTTGACCAGAACATCGACCTGGGCACCGGAACGCGCGATTTCCTGCACCAGCGCTTGCACGGCACCGGGTTGGGTGATATCGACCGTGCGGTGTTCGCAGCGCCCACCGGCTTGCACGCAAAGCCGGCCGGTTTCCTCCAGTTCGTCCGCTACCACGTCAATCGCCCATATGCTGGCGCCATGTTGCGCGAATGCCAGGCTGATGGCGCGTCCAAAACCGTGTGCCGCGCCAGTAACCAGCGCGGTTTTGCCTGCAAAGTCGAAGTTCATGCCGGGCACGATTCAAGCAGCCAGGCAGGTGCTGAGAAGCACCTCGAAGGTCTCGAACGACATCGGCCGCCGTCCTTCCTCGATGTCGTGAATCAGCGCCACCAGGCAGGTAATGGCGGGCGTGGCAACCTGCGCCTCGCGTCCCAGTTCGGCAATCACCCCGATTTGCGGGTCGACCTCGGTCTTGCGCTTGCGCACTGCCAGGTCGCGGTAGATACCCGAATGGGTTTTGGCGCTGTGCCGGTTGAATTCAGCCAGCGCCGCAATCGAAGCCTGCGCGCCTGCATCGGACGCGCCAGGCGCGAAACAGGCCGGATCAAAGCCGTTGAAGCCGAGTGCTGCTATGTTGCGCGCTGACGCAACAGCCATCACCTCGCGCGCCAGGCGGTCGAACACGACAAAACGACCGGCATCGGCAAAATTGGCAAACATCGAATCGGTCGTAAGCGCGGTGGCAAACAACATCGCCCCATAAGCAAGCTTGCCCCAAAGGTAGCCCCAGATGTTGTTGGTGAGAACCGCATCGGGCTCGAAAATCGACAGGTAACGGTGCATCTGTCGTGTGCGCTCGCGCACCGAACCGTCAATCTCGCCAACCACCACCGCACCCCGGTTGCCAAACAGGATTTCACCCGGCCCGAGCCAGTCGGCGCCGAAATTGACAAAACAGCCCATCGTGCGCCCGGCCCCGACGGCACGCGAAATGGCGAGTTCATTCAGGCCATTCTGTGCCGACAGCACATAACCATCCGGAGCCAGATGGGGCTGCAGCATGGCCAGCGCCGCCTGCGTGGCCTGCGCCTTCACGGCCAGCACAATAATTTCGTATTCGCCCCGAACCTGGTCCGGCAACACCGCGGGCACAAGCTGGCGGAACTGTTCCACCGGCCCGGAGATCACCAGCCCGGTTGTCCGGCAGGCCGCAGCATGTTCCGGCACCACATCGACCATCAACACCGGCAGCCCGGCCCTGGCCCAATAGGCGCCCAGCACACCCCCAATGGCACCCGCACCCCAGATCAGTATCGGCCGGCTGCCTGCCATCAGGCTCGCCCCATGGCATGCAACTCGTGGTGGGTAGCGACCGTTAGTTCGCCGGCGGTCGAAATCCAGCCGCGGTACATGCCCAAAGTGTTGAACGGTGTCACCGGATTGCCACTTGCACCCAAAGCCACCAGACCGGCGCCGATGCCGTGGCCGGCCAGTGTGTCGAATACCAAGGTGTTGGCGGCTTCCTCAAGTCCCTGGCGGCCGTAGCTGATGCGTGCCGCAAGATCGTATGCGGCGACCCGCCGCATAAAGATTTCGCCCTGCCCGGTGCAGGAGACGGCACAAACACCGTCCTTGGCGTAGGTGCCGGCGCCAATAATCGGACTGTCCCCGACCCGTCCGGAGGGCTTGTTGTTGAAACCACCGGTCGAAGTCGCAGCGGCCAGATGACCATGGGCATCCCGCGCCACCGCGCCGACCGTGCCATGTTTCTCGGCTTCGGACGACTGCACGGTAGAGCCTGATGCGGCGCGTGCCTTCAGAACCCTGAGAGCCTCGACCCGGCGCGGCGTGGTGAAGTAATCGGGTGGCACCATGGCAAGCCCCCGGCTGGCGGCGAAATCGTCAGCCGCCGCGCCTGCCAGTAACACCGCCCGTCCACTGTCAAGCACGGCACGCGCGGCGATCACCGGATTGCGGACCCGCCGAAGCATGCAGACAGCGCCCGCAGCCAGCGATGCGCCATCCATGATCGACGCATCCAGCTCATGTTCCGCTGCCTCGGTCAGCGCCGCTCCATGCCCAGCATTGAAATGCGGGCTGTCTTCCATCACTACCACGGTGGCCTGCACCGCATCGAGTGCACTGCCGCCCATGCTGAGTACGCGCCAGCCGGCACGCAAGGCGTTGGCCAGATGGGTTCGGCTTTGCTCCCATTCGGCTTCGCTCAACAAGCTGCGCTCAAGTGTTCCGCAGCCCCCGTGAAGCCCGAGTGCGATGCCGGACGGCGCGGACATCACCCTACCGGGCGGGCTTGATGTTCATTGCCAGCGTGTCCTCATCGACACGCGTCTTGATCGTCACCTTGTCCTTCTGCATCGCCCAGGCCGATCCGACCGCAACTATCGGCAGCCGTTGGCGGTCTTTTTCGAGCAGCGCATTCGCGTCTTCGAGGTACTTGCGGCGTTTCGCCACATTCATCTCGACCGCCGCGTCCTGCAGCAGCTTGTCCATCACCGGGTTCTTGTAGCCAAGCACATTGAAGGCCCCCATTTTCTTGTCCTTGTCGTTGGAATGGGCGAGCGACGACAAGGTGTAGTGCGCCTCGCCAGTCAACGTTCCCCAGCCGGACATGGACATCGAATATTCGCCCCGTGTGCGCGCCGGGAAGAACACCGCCGCCGGTTGTGCGTTGGCCTGTGCGTCAATGCCGATCGCGGCCAGCATCTGGGCAATCGACGTGCCAACCTGACGGTCACCCGGCAGGCGGTCTTGCGTAAACGAGAACTGGAGACGGAAGCCATTTGGATAACCGGCATCCGCCAGCAGCTTGCGCGCCGCCGCCGGATCGTATTTGCGCTCGCCCAGCGCCTTGTTGAAGCCGAAAATCGATGGTGTCACCATCTGGTTGGCCGGCTTGCCGAGGCCTTCCATCGCCACCTCGGCCAGGGCCTTGCGATCAATCGCCAGATCGATTGCTTCACGCACGCGCAAGTCCTGGAATGGATTCTTGTCCAGCGCGGAGCCGTCTTTGGCGGCAACGTTTAGCGCCTTGTCACGCATGTCAAGCTCGACATTGAAAACATAAACCGTGTCGATGACTTGCACGTTGAGTTTTGGATCGCGCTTTAGCGCCGCGACATCGCTTTCGGGAACCCGCTGGATCAGGTCGAGTTGACCGGCCTTCAACTGCGCCACGCGCGCGGCGTCGTTCGGAATTTCCTTGCGCACATGGCGTGCCCAGGGCTCCTTCACACCCCAGAAGCTGTCATTTCGCGCCAGCACCAGGTCGCCCTTGGGTTGCCATGAAACATATTTGTAAGGCCCGGTGCCGATGGCGGCTTTGCCCGAGTTGAACGCCTCGTTGGCGGTTTCCTTGGTCAGGCCGGCCGCGGCCTTCGACGAGACGATAAACAGGCGGATGAAGTCATTCGGCAGGGTTGGCGCCGCGCCTTCCGTGACGACCTGCACCGTAAACGGGTCGATCACCTTGGTTTCCTTCACGCGCCTTACATAAATGGTGGTCGGATTGGGGCCCGACACCACCGGTATACGCTCGATCGAGAACTTGACGTCCTGCGCCGTGAAGTCGGAACCATCGTGGAACTTCACACCGCGGCGCAGCTTGAACTCCCAGGTTGTGTCGTTGATTGCCGTCCAGCTTTCCGCCAGGCGGGGCTCAAGCTCCAGCCCGTCACCCGACCAGACCAACGTATCGAATACATGTTTCAAAGCTTCGGCGTGGGGGCCGGTGGCGGTGAAATGCGGGTCGATCGAGTCGGGGCCGCCGCGCACGCCAATCGTTAGGGTTTGGGCAACCGACGTCGTGACCAGTGCGGTGGCGCACAGCATACCCAAGACAAAAGAGCGCATGTTGATTCTCCTGAAACTGGCAAAGCGCGAATCGCTCGGCTCGTAGCGTGCAATTTAATGCCGGCTTCACACCGTAGTCAATACCTTTTGGAACTAATTTTTTTGCGCCAAAATAAAATTGGCGGGTCGTTCGTTTTGGAACCAAAATCCGATAACTCCGCTTGCTTTCTGCAAAAAGTCGTTCTTCCTGGAACTGTTGTTTGGTAATATGTTCAC
>JANNGR010000292.1:0-27584 GCA_031403955.1 Betaproteobacteria bacterium | reverse complement strand
CTTCCGAACGGAAACCGCTTGAGTGCCTTGCTGAACAGGTCTCGCGTCCATGCGTCCTTTTCGAACAACGCGTCGAACGCCTCGGTGCCGGACGTGATCGTCAAAGCCAGGCAGTTCACCCGGATTTTCCAGCGCCCGAATTCCCGCGCCAGCGTCTTGGTCAGCATGATCTTCGCCGCCCCCATTCCTCCGTGCAGCGCTTCGCCCACGGTGGCGAATCGTCCGGCATCGGTACCGATGATCAGGATGCTGCCGCCGGCGGCTTGCATGTGTGGCACGGCGGCTCGAATCGGGAATACCCGGTTCAGGTACTGGTTGCGAAAAACCGAGCTGAAGGCGTCGTCCGCCAGGTCGCAGAACAGTGCCGGGGGCAGGGCGGCTGCGCCGCCGCTGGCCACCAGCGTCGTGATGCGCCCATGAACGGCGGCCACGCGGTCGGCCACACCACGCGCCTGTTCGGCGTCGCAACAATCGCCGGCCTCAAACGAGACGCGGGCATTGTCGAGCGCCTGAACCGCCGCCAGGCCGCGTTGCACATCGCGGCCATTGACTACCACTGTCGCTCCGGCAGCCAGCAAAGCCTTTGCGATCTCGAATCCGATACCGGCCGTGCCGCCGGTAATCAATGCGATGTTGCCCGACATGGCGTTGGCCACCGGCATCGGCGCCAAGTAATCCGGTCCGGTTTTCATACGCGCGAATATTGCAGCCATTCAGCAGTGTGAACATATTGTATGATACAGTTACCAAGAGATCACGCTGCGTAACCGACTGTTCACTTTGTGACAGTTCACTTTGGTTGGCAAGCGGTGTTTTTCCCTTGGAAAAGCAATAAACCGTCGATCGAAATCAGGAGACAACATGCAGATCCGAAACTCACTATTTGCGTGGATAGTTGCCGCGCTTGTTCCGCTCTCCCCGGCTGTTGCGCAGAGTGTGCCGGGCGTTACCGACACCGAAATCAAGATCGGAGTTCACCTTTCGCTGACCGGGCCGGCAAGTTTCGTCGGTCAGGGCTCACGGGTGGGCCTGTCGCTGGCGCTGGCCGAGATAAATGCCCACGGCGGAGTCAATGGCCGCAAGCTCGTGCTCAGTCTGGTCGATGACCGTGGCACGCCCGATGGCGGCGTCACCGCGGTGCGGCGTCTGGTCGACGAAGAGAAGGTGTTCTTTGTTCTGGGCGCCGGAACGAGCACGTCGACGGTTCCGGTTTTGCCCTATTTCGAGCGCAACGGGGTTCCTTATTATGTAAGCCTGGCCTCCGATCCGGCGGTGCTGGAGAAGTTTCGCAAGAACGTCTACTCTGGCGCGACCAGCACCCAGGTAGTTTTCACCGAAGCCATGTCGAAGTTCGTGGTCGAGAAATTCAAGCCCAAACGCTTGGCCTTGATCCAGTGCGACCAGGGACATTGCACTTCCGGCGGACCGCGGGTAAAAGCCTTGTTCGAAAAATCGGGTGTCGAAGTCACGGTTGTCACGTTCAACTCGGGCGACACCGATTTCACCGGGCAGATGCAGCAGGTCAAGTCCAGCAATCCCGACGTAGTGTTCGTCTATGGCCTCGCGTCCGACGGTGGGCGGCTGTTCCCGCAGATCCGGCGTGCTGGCATCAACGCCCAGATCGTGGCCGAAACTTCGCTCGCCGATCCTTCGGTGGCGCGTGTGGCCGGCCCGGCGGCCGAGGGTTTTTATGCGTTCTGGATCGGCGGCACCCAGTTCATCGACGACAAGTCCGGCGCGATGGCGCAGTGGCTGGCGGCTTTGGACAAGAACAATATCGAGCGGCCCGCCAATACTCCGAACCTTTATTCGCTGATGTTGTACGCCGACTTGTATGTTGTGGCCGAAGCCATGCGCGCCTCGGGAAAGAACCTGACGCGTGAGGCTCTGTTGACCAGTCTTGACACCAAGGTAAATGGTTTCGTGGCCGGCAAGGGTGGCGAGTGGAGTTATGCGGCGCCGATCGGATTTCCGCGCACCTTCTCGCCTACCGATCACCTCGGCAACCGCAACATTCAACCCCTGGTGAACCGGGGCGGGGTGTTCAAGCCGGCCGATTGAGGGTCATCGTTCTCCCTCCTTCTTACAACCATGCGCAGCCGGCTGTCGAGGCGTCTGGTGCTTTCGCGCTGACAAAAACAAGGGCTCGGGCATGGACCTGCTAATCGGTGGCCTGGCGATCGGCGCGGTCTACGCTCTGCTGGCGATCGGCGTGGTGCTTATCTTCCGGGCCAGCGGCGTGGTGAATTTTGCCCAGGGCGAGCTGATGATGGTCAGCGCCTACGCCTATGCCCTGGTTTCCCAGCGCGTCGATGTTCCGGCATTGCAGCTCGCCGCAGCCCTGGGCGCGGGAGCGGCAGGTGGTCTGCTTTGTTTTGCCGTTGCCCATGTGCTGTTACCTAAAGCCACCCGCATCGCGCAAGTCATCGGCACGTTGGCGCTGCTGATACTGCTGCAGGCCGGCGCGCGTTATCTTTTCACCGACGTTCCCTTGCGTGCCGAAGTCTGGATATTCGGCGAGCGCAACCTCGACATACTGGGCACCAGTGTGCCGGTCAACTCCGTCATGATCCTGGTGGTTACCACGCTGGCCACGGCCGCGCTGTTCTACTGGCAGGGCTCGACGCTTTACGGCCGGGCGGTCCGGGCGGTGGCCGAAGATCCTTGGCGGGCGGCGCTCTCCGGCATTCATGTGCGCAGTACGCTGGCCGTGAGCTGGGCGGTCGGCGGTATGCTGGCCGGCATCGCGGGAGTGCTGATCAGCCCCTTGATCGGCGTGTTCCCCACCATGGGCGACAACATTCTCCTGGCCGCCTTCATTGGCGCCGTGATGGGCGGATTCAGCAGCATCCTGGGCGCGCTGATCGGCGGCCTGGCCCTTGGACTGATTCAGACCTACGCCGTTGTCGCGTTTGGTGGGGCGATGAAAGAAGTCGTGATGTTCGCCGCGTTCCTGCTGATCTTGCTCTGGCGCCCGAGCGGCTTATTCACCGTTGCGCAGGCCAGGAGGGTTTGATGGAACTGGTCCGGCGGCACTCGGTTGCAATTCTGCTAATCGCCGCCTTGGCCGCCGCCGCGCTGGCCGGCCTGCTGCCGTCGTATCGCCTGTTCCTGGTCGGGCAGTTGGCGGTGGTGGTCATCGTCACCGTGGCATTGACGGTGCTGATGGGAGGAGCCGGTCTGTTGGCCCTTTCCAGCGCCGCCTTCATGGCCGTCGGCGCTTATGGCGCTGTCATTCTGGTCGCGCAGCTGCACCTGCCGCTGCTGATCGCCGTGCCGCTGGTCGTGCTGGCCGGCGCCGCGTTGGGCGGCTTGCTGGGTTTCGTAACGCTGCGCCTGTCGGGGTTCTATTTGGCGATCGCAACATTGGGTCTGCTGCAGGTGTTGCTGGTCGGCCTGAAACATGGCGGCACGTTGACCGGCGGCGGCTACGGCCTGGTTGTTCCCACCCTTTCAATTGCATTTCTGCCCGAGATCACGATGGAGCGCCTGGCTGCGTTCTCGGTTTTTCTGATGGTGCTGGTGATCGGTGCGTCGGTGAACGTCATGCGTTCACGCATCGGCCGGGCCTGGCTAGCCGTAAGGGACAACGAACCGGCAGCGCAGATGCAAAGCATCGATGTGAGCCGCATGAAGATACTGGCGTTTGCCTTCTCCAGCGCCATCATCAGCCTGGCCGGCGTGATGCATGGATTCCTGCTTGGCGTGACCAATCCGAGCGCCTACCTGGTGAACCTGTCGATTTTCCATATCACGCTGGTAGTTGTAGGCGGCATGACCGGCAGCATCATCGGCGCCGTAATTGCACCCGTTATCCTGTTCTTCCTTCCCGAGATGTTCAGCGCGCTGGGCGAATGGCGTGACTTTTTTTACGGTACTGTTCTGCTGCTGACCCTGGTCTTCATGCCGCTGGGCATTTCGTCGAAACTGCAGCCGCTGTTCAGGCGGTTGTTGCGGCGCGAGGTAAAAGCGTGAGCCTTATCTTGCAAGCCACCGACCTGACAGTGTCCTTCGGAGGGGTACTCGCGCTGGACCGCTTTTCGCTGGCGGTTAAACAGGGCGAGATTCACGGCGTGATCGGCCCGAATGGAGCCGGCAAGACGACTGCCATCAACGTGCTGACAGGTTTTATTCCCCATCGCGGTGGGGGCGTGTTGTTCGAGGGCAAGCCGCTGCCAGCCAGTCCGCACCTGATCGCGCGGGCAGGCATAGCACGCACTTTTCAGGCGTCCGCCATTTTTCCGGACCTGACGGCAGGAGAAAATGTGATGTGCGCCGGCCATCGCTGGACCCGCTCTGGCCTGTTCGGCTGCATGCTCCGGTCGCGATTGGCCCGCTCTGAAGAGAACGAGCTGCACCGCGGCGCCCAGACCTGGCTGACTCGGGTCGGGTTTCGATCCGCGTTTGATACACCAATGAAATCGCTGCCATTCGGCGAGCAGCGCAAGGTCGAGATAGCGCGCGCGCTGATGGCCAGGCCGCGTTTGTTGCTGCTTGATGAACCGACCGCGGGCCTGACCGCCGATGAGGTTGTGCTGATCGCCAAGCTGTTGAAATCGCTGCAGCGCGACGGCGAAAATTCACTTTCGGTGCTGCTGATCGAACACAACGTGCCGTTTATATTTTCCTTGTGTGATCGGGTCACCGCGCTTGACAACGGCACCAGCATCGGAACCGGCTCTCCGGCCGAAATCAGGATGAAAAAGGAGGTGATCACCTCCTACCTGGGCGGTGAAGCCAAGCCGGATGCGGGCGCGGCGGCGGCGCCGTCAGCAGCGCCGGGCACGCCGCCAGCAGCGCCGGTGGGCGCGCCAATTCTCGAAGTTCGCGCCATCGATGCGGGCTACGGCCGGGTCAAGGTCGTACGCGACCTGAATTTTTCGGTCCATGCGGGTGAACTGCTGGTGGTCTGCGGACGCAACGGCGCGGGCAAGTCAACCCTGCTAAACGCCCTGGTGGGTAACCCCCGTGTATCGAGTGGCGAGGTAAGTTGGCTCGGTCACCGGATCGATCACCTGACCGTCAGCCAGATCGTGCGCCGCGGCATGGCGCTGGTGCCGCAGGAGCGCGGTGTCATTTCCGAACAATCGGTCGAGGCCAATCTGCGCCTGTCCAGCATTGGCTTGGGGTTGAGCCGCGCGGAGTTCCAGGCCCGGCGCGACGAGATGCTCGAGCGGTTCCCCAAGCTGCAGCAACGAAGGACGCAACTGGCCGGCACGCTCAGCGGCGGCGAGCGGCAGATGCTTGCCCTGGCCAAGGTGCTGATCCGCAAGCCCCGGCTGTTGCTGATGGACGAGCCGTCGATTGGCCTGGCGCCGACCATCGTCGAAGGCTTGCAGCGCATTGTTGCCGACATCAGCCGTGATGGCATAGCGGTTATCGTCGCCGAGCAGAATGTCTGGTGGGTCGCCCCGTTGGCGACGCGCGCGTTTCTGCTGGAGTCTGGTCGCTTTGTCGCACACGGCGCGCCCGACGAGATAATTCGCCGGGAACAAGTGCTAGAAAACTTTCTCGGCAAGGAGTTGGAAGACTCGCCGAGCGGGCATCCGGCCGCCATCGAAGCGGTGTTTAGCGATGCAGCCCCAGGGCGCGTGGATTGACGACAACCGGGGCCGATCGTCCCGGTTCCGCCGAGGAGGTGCTGAATGGGTTCGCAAACCGTGCAGCTGATACGCGCGCTGATTGAGCAGGCGATGCCGCTGTGTTCTTCCGACAACCTGCTGGTGCAGACCTCGGGTAACCGAATCGTGGCGATTCTGGTGGACGCGTTGATGGAGATCGATCTGACCATGGTCAACCCGTGGGACGAGCTGCCGGCCGTGTCATCGGCACCAGCCGCGTCGCCGTCGACTGGAAAGTGAGCGACGGCACCATGGCAACCGGCAACCGGCGAATCGTCAATCCGGCACTTGAGCTGGCGACACGGGCGCAGCTTCTGCAATTGCAGGAGAGCAGGTTGCTGGCCCAGGTCCATCGGTGTTATCAGCGCATTCCGTACTACCGGCGCCGCTGGCCAGCGGCAGCCGGCGCGGTGTCTTCCTTGGCTGAATTTCGGGACATCATCCCTTTCCTGTCCAAGCCGGACCTGCTGACCAGTGATGAAGAGACTTTCTCCGAACGAGTGGCGAATCCAGGCTCACCGGTTTACTCGCTGCATCTCACTTCGGGAACCTCCGGAATCGGGCAGGAAGTCCATCCGTTGACCCTGCTCGATCATGAAGCGATGGGTTCGACCTGGATCTACCAGGCCTATTGGGCCGGTCTCGAGATCGGCGACGCATTCTTCTACACCTTCCCGGTCGGTATGCAAACCGGCGGACTCTGGTCCGGTCCGGCAAGTGAAAAAATGGCTTCGCTCGGCTTTCATATGGGGCCCTACCCGAGCGAGCGCAAGCTCGACTACCTGCTTCGGTTTCGGCCCCACGGCATGGCCATCTCTCCGGCCTATCTCACGCGTTTGCAGGCGTTGCTGGAGCAACGCGGCATCAACCCGCGCGAAGCCCTTGCAAACCTGAAATCGATCTTCATTGCCGGCGAGAACTACAGTCTTGAATGGGCACACAGAGCGCTCGACTTCTGGGGCTGCAATATTTCCGAGTGGTACGGATGTATGCAGGGCGGCTTGAACCTGTCGTTCTCGTGTGAACACGGCATCGCGCCGGAGGGGCGGCGCGGCATCCTGCACTCGATGGAGCACCGGGTTTTGTGTGAAGTTCTCCATCCCGAAACCAACCAGGCGGTGGCGGAAGGTGAGGAGGGCGAGATGGTGATCACCACGCTTTTTCGCGAGGCCTTTCCGGTGGTGCGTTTTCGCACCGGCGACCGGGTTCGTTTCATGGGCAACCGTTGTTCCTGCGGCCGTCCATTTGCCGGCATCGAGGCCGGAACGGTGGCGCGTTATGACGACATGATGAAGATTCGCGGCCAAAACCTATGGCCCGACGCGGTCGACAAGCTGGTCTTCGCGAACGGGGATGTGGAGGAATATGCGGGTGTTGTGGCGATTGACGCGCAGGGCCGGGAAACGGTCGAAATCAGGCTTGAATTCAATCCCCGCGCGGCCATCCCGGGGGACCAGCAAGCGCGGCGAATCAGCCAGCTGACGCAGGAAATCCATCTCAAGCTAAACGTCAGAATGTCGATTCGCCGCGTCGACTATCTGAGCCTGCCGCGGTATGAATTCAAGGTGCGGCGCTGGACCGACAATCGGCGCACCGACCGGCAAGTGGTCCGTTATGTGAAGCTGGAAACGTGAGCCGGCACAGCCGTTTTGCGTCTCATGCAGCCACGGTGCCCTGGCCCAAATAGGCCTGCTGAACCAGCGGATCGCGAATCAGTTCGCTCGCGCTGCCCGAGATCAGCACCTGCCCGGACTCGAGCACATAACCATGGTCGGAGATTCCAAGCGCCATGTTCGCGTTCTGCTCCACCAGCAGGATTGCCGTGCCATCGTCACGGATGCGCTGAATGGTTGCGAATATCTCCTCAACAATCAGCGGCGCCAGACCCAGCGAGGGCTCGTCCAGAATCAACAGCTTCGGCCGTGACATCAAGCCCCTGGCAACCGCCAGCATCTGTTGTTGTCCGCCGCTCAGCGTGCCTGCATCCTGATTGCGCTTGTCCTTCAGAATCGGAAATTGCACATAGGCTTTTTCGGTGTCGCGTTTTATCCCGGCCGGGTCGTTGCGCGTGTAAGCGCCGAGTTCGAGATTTTCGGCCACCGTCAGCTCCGAAAACAGCAACCGGCCCTGCGGAACCAGGCTGATGCCCAGACCGACCATGCGCTCCGGCCCCAGGCGCTCGATCCGTTTTCCATCGAACTCGATCGTTCCGCGCGTTGCGGCGGTCAGACCGGCGATGGTTCTTACGGTGGTCGTCTTGCCCGCGCCATTCGCTCCAAGCAGCGTCACGATGCTTCGATCGGGTACTTCGAAGGAGACTCCTTTGAGCGCCTGGATGTTGCCGTAGAAGGTCTCGACGTTATTCAGCTTTAACAAGCGCGCTCCCCTTGCCCAGATAGGCTTCGATTACCTGCGCATTGCTCTGGATCTCCCGCGGAGTACCTTCGGCGATCATGACACCGTGGTCGAGCACCGAGATCCGGTCCGCCAGTCCCATCACAAAGTTCATGTTGTGCTCAATCAACAATATGGTGACGCCGAGCTCGTCGCGGATGGTGCGCAGAATAACCAGCAACTCTTCGATTTCATGTTTGCTCAGACCCGAGGCGGGCTCGTCGAGCAACAGCAGGATCGGATCGGCTGCCAGGGCCCGGGCCAGCTCCAAACGCCGCTGCTGGCCGAAGGACAGGGATGCAGCCTTCATGTCGGCCATCTGTTCCAGGCCGACGTATGCCAGCAGGGCCAGGGCTTCCTCACGTGCCGCCCTGGTCTCGGCCATTGCACCCGGCAGTCGCAGTGCGACGCCAAACATCCCCTGCTTCAGGTGCGCGTGCATGCCGACCATCACGTTCTCCAGCAAGCTCATCTTGGCGAACAAACGGATGTTCTGGAACGTCCGCACAATGCCCAGCGCCACCAGATCATGCGACTTGAAGTCGAGCAGTTGCTTGCCGCGGAAACGCATCACCCCCGCGTCAGGCGTGTAGACCCGGCTGAGTGAGTTCAGGAACGTCGTCTTGCCTGCACCGTTGGGACCAATCAAGGCCCGAATCTCGCCCTCTTGCAGCGCCAGGCTGGCCCCCTGCAACGCTTTCAGCCCGCCGAATGAAAGCGTGAGATCCTCAACTTCGAGCACCGTCTCGCCCTTCGCCGCGCGGGCGTGGCGAGTCTGCAGCGACATCGCGGCCCGGGTTAGATGGCGCTCGGCCGCCGCCGATGCCGCGTCCGCCAATCCCCGCGGCGCCGGCGCCCGGCGCAGCTTGAATCGATGCCACAGGTCTTCCAGCTTTCCGGCAATTCCCTGCGGCATGAAGATCAGCGTGAGCAACAGAACGAACGCGAAAATCAACTCGCGGTATTCGGCGAAGGCGCGCAGCGTTTCCGGCAGGGCGACCAGTACCAGCGGGCCAAGGACAGACCCCAGCACCGAGCCCAAGCCGCCAACCACGATATACAGCAGGTGCCAGATCGATGGCCACAGACCGAACTCATACGGGTCCAGAAACCGCACCAGGCCTGCCTGTAACCCGCCGGCGATGGCGCAGTAGAAGGCGTTGGTGGCGAAGGCCATGGTCTTGTACTTGGCCAGGTTCACACCCATGATTTCGGCCGCGTTCTCGTTGTCGCGAATCGCCATGAAGGCCCGGCCGATCTTGGAATGGATGATATGCAGCGCCAACACCACCATCAGCACCGTGACGATCAGGATCAGGAAGTAGTAACTCTTGTCATCTTGCAGGTAGGCAATTCCCAGACCGCTGCGCGAAGTGCTCAGGCCAGGGGAACCGCCGGTCATCGATACCCAGTCGATCAGGATCACCTGCACGGTCCAGACAAAAGCCAGGGTGGCGAGTGCCAGGTAGTGGCTGCTGACCCGCAAGGCCGGCAGTCCGACAACGAAGCCGATTGCCGCTGTCATGACGCCGACCATCGGCACCGCAATCCAGAACGACACCCCATAGCGGTTGCCCAGGATTGCGACCGAATAGGCGCCGATGCCATAGAAGGCCGCGTTCGCCAGCGACACCTGCCCGGCGTATCCCATCAACAGATTCAGGCCGAGCGCCAGGATCACCGCGATGCCCATGGTGGAGAGAATGTGCACCGCATAGGACGAGACCACAAACGGAGCGGCGACCATGACCAGCAGCAACAATGCGTAAGGTGCCAGTCGAAGCGGCGGCGATCGGTGCGTAGGGGTGATCGGCAAATCCGTCATACCTGTTTACGCAGCGGTTTACCAAAAAGCCCCGAGGGCTTGACCATCAACACCGCAACCAGAATCACGAACGAGGCCACGCGCTTGAAGCTGGAGGATACAAAAACGCCGGCGAAGTTTTCCAGAATCCCGACCATCAGGCCGCCGACAATGGCGCCCGGAATGCTGGTGAAGCCGCCCACAATCGCGGCCACAAAGCCCGGAATCAATACACTGCCGAGCTCGGTGTTGATGCCGACCAACGGAGCGATCAAAACTCCGGCGACACCGCCCAGCGCTGAGCCCAGCGCCCAGGTCTTGGAAAAGATCCCGGACACGCTGATACCCATCAACGCAGCCGCTTCCTGGCTTTGGGCGGTAGCGCGCATGGCCTTACCGAGCTTGGTGAAGCGAAAGAAGAGCACCAGGCCCGTCACCACGATCGCCACCGTCAGCATGATCGCGAGTCGCTCCGGCGTGATCAGCATCCCGCCGAATTCAATCGGCTCGGCGCTCAAGGCGCCGCTGATGCTGCGGGGGGTATCGTGCCAGATCAACCGGATCACATTCTTGATGATCAGGCCCACGGCCAAGGTGGCGAGAATGACGGTGAATGCGGGCGATTTGATGAGTGGCCGGTAGGCTACCCGCTCCACCACCATGCCCACCAGCGCTGACGCAACCATCACCGCCGCGATGGCGGGAAAATAAGGCAGGTGAAACTCGGTGACGAACAGCCAGCCCATGTAGGCACCGACGGTGACTGATTCTCCCTGGGCGAAATTGACGATATCGGTCGCCTTGTAGATCAGCACCAGTCCGATCGCCACCAGCGCATAAAGAGCCCCCGCGGCGATGCCGCTCACGACGAGCTGCGGTATCAGCTCCATTCAGGCGGTGTCCGATGGCCGAGGCAGTGCCGCTACCACTTCAGGCTTGCGTTGACGGGGAACTTGGTCGTTGGTACCGGCACCTTGAAGTCCGCAATCGGCATGAAGGCACCCTTGGTGACCTTGAAGAAGCTGAGCCGCCGGTTTCCGTTATGGCTCTCGGTAAATGTGAGCGGTTGAATAATATGCACGGCTTTGGGCGAGTAGTCCGGGGCCTTGAAGTCTTTTAGCGTCTCCAGTGCTTCGACTAGGCTCTTTCGGGTCATGTTCCTGCCGGCGCGTTTCATGCCTTCGGCCAGCGCGTACATGTTGCCGTAGTTGTAGACGTCGACATAGTTGGGCCGGTCCGCTGGGTAGCTGGGAAACATCTTCTTGTAACGGGCCTCGAATTCGACCATGTCCCGGACTGGGTTGCCATTGAAATACAGCGGGGCGTAGGTGGTGATGACACCCTCGGACGCGGGGCCGGTAACGGTCAGGAACCCGCTATTCATCATCGACGTGTCGCCCTTGATGGGTGTCTTGATGCCCAGTTCGCGCGACTGCCGAATCGCGCGCGCCGCTTCGACATACAGACCGAACATCAAGATGTACTCGGGATTGGTCTGCTTGACCGCCAACCACTGGGAACTGAAGTCGGTGTCGCCCGGGTTGTATTTTTGCTGCGTCAATACCTCTACACCGTAACGCTCCTTGATCAGCTTGACGACCACGTCGGCGAGCGACTGTGAGAACTCGTCGGTCCCATTCATGACCGCCACCTTCTTCACCTTCAGGTACTCTCCGATAAACGTCGCGTCGTTTTCGGCAATGTCCCGCACATCGATCGTGGCGCCGGAAAACACCCAGCGGCTTTGCAGATCGATTATCTTGGGGCTGGCACCGGTTCCGTTGAAATAGGGCACCTTGCCGCGGTGGGACTCCTCCCCGACAACGATTGCCACGTTGCTGACGCCACCTCCGAGGATGGCAAACACCTTGTCGCTTTCGATCATCTTCTTGGCCACTGCCTCGGCTTCCGAGGGTTTGGCACCGTCATCGTAAGACACCATCCTGATCCTGCGCCCGTGAATTCCACCGGCCGCATTGATTTCGTCGAGCGCCAGCAGCGCCCCGTCGCGGCCGCCCAAACCGACCCAGCTAGCGGGGCCTGTCATCGGGCCGTGATAACCGATAAGAATCTCGTGATCGGTCGCGTTCGCAATCGGCGTGATCGCCAAAGCGGCCAGCAACGCAACCGCCAATTTCCCGAATTTCCGGCGCATAAACATGTTAGTTCTCCTTTGAATTTCCGACCCGTGTCGCAGCCCTGGATTTACCGCATAGACTACAAATATTCTTCATGGTATCGGCTAAATACCAACGCAAATACTGGGGTATACCCGAAACCAGAAACGCAATGCCTGCCGGGGGACGGGGCGGCCTTGTGCAGCGTGTTCATCGCCGCACCAGGATGCCGGACTTTTCCCGGTCCCAGACCGCTGACAGGCGCTTCTGCACGTCGGCCTTCAACTTGTATTTCTCCACCTTTTCCGTCATTGTCTTGGGCAGCCCGGCGACGAACTCGATGAACCGCGGCACCATGTAATAGGCCATGTTTTCATTGCAGTGCTCGATCAGCCCGGACTCGGACAGAACCTGGTCCGCTCGCAGTACCACGCTGACCATCACTTCGTCCTCGGAGTGCTCCGAGGTCACCGCAAAGGCCGCGACTTCGAGCACGGCTGGGTGCTTCAGGATGATCTGCTCGACCTCGAACGAGGAGATGTTCTCGCCCCGGCGGCGGATGGCGTCCTTCTTGCGATCGACGAAAAATAGGTAGCCGTCATGGTCCACATAACCGCGGTCGCCGGTGTGAAACCAGAGATTGCGGTAGGCCAGCAGGCTGGCCTCGGGCATGTTGTAGTAGCCCTGCGCGTGTTGCCAGGGCATTGCGGTGCGCACCAGAATCTCGCCGGTCTGGCCGCGCGGCAACTCGAAGTCGTCGTCGTCGGCAATGCGAATTTCAACCTGCTCGCTGGCCTTGCCGCTGGAGGCCCATTTCCCGGGCGGGTCGTCCGGGCCGCTCACGGCGACCATGCAGAAGTCGCTCAGGGCATAAACGGTCGTGAACTTGATACCGAAGCGGCGCTCGAAATCATGGTAGAAGTGTTGCGGTGTCGGCACCGACATCACCTGGCGCACCTTGTGATCGCGGTCACGCGGACCGGGCGGCTGGCTCCAGATGAAGTTGGTCATGGCGCCGAGGGAATTGAACTGCGTCGCGCCATGGCGGCGCACCTCGTCCCAGAACCCGCTGGCCGAGAAGCGCCGCGAAATCACGATCGAGGCATCGGCGACCAAGGCCGGAATAACGCTGCACAACCAGGCGTTGCCATGGAACATCGGCAGGCAAAGGTAAATCACGTCGTCGGGGCGGTAGCCATAGGCCTGGGCCAGCACCAAACCGATGCTGAGCGCATGTGCATGGGTCGACAGGTTGCCTTTGGAAGGGCCGGTGGTTCCCGACGTATAGAGCAGCGCATGCAGGTCGCAGAAGCGGACTTGCGCCGCCGGCCGGACGTCGGGCGCGCCGAGCAAGGCATCGAAGTCGGAGTGCGGCAGGCCTGGATCAGCGAAGCCGGCCGCGGGCGCCTTCTCATTGCGCAAGAACACGATATGCCTGAGCTTGGGGGTCCGGGCCGTTACGGCGGCAATTCGATCAAGCTGCGCCACGTCGGCGATCACCAGCTCCGCGTCCGACTGGGTCAGGTAATACGCCAGCAGCTCTCCCTTGGCCGCGGTGTTGAGTGGCACGGCTACGGCGCCCAGCTTGCAGAGCGCGAAATAGATCAGCACTATTTCGGGCTTGTTGTCGAGCATGAAGGCCACGTGGCTGCCCTGTTTGACTCCCAACAGCACAAGCCCGTTGGCGATGCGATTCGACAGCACATCCAGGTCGCGGTACGAATAACGACGGTCCTCGAACTGAACAAACGTCCGCTCGCCGTGCAGCGCGGCCTTCTCGGCCACGACCTGACCGATGACCCGCTCGCGCATCGGATAGATTTTCATCACGCTGCTTTGCGCTCCGGCAGGTGCTCCGGATGCGCCGCGATCCCGCGCATGATGACATTGACGAACGCCTCGACTAGCTGCTCCTGGGACAATTCGCCGCCCTCGCGATACCACTTCGGCACCCAGTTGACCGCGCCGAGCAGCGCGAAGACGGCGAGTTTCGGGTTGCAGGGTGCGATGCTGCCGTCCTGCATGCCCTGCTCGATCAGATCGCGGTAACGCTTCTCGGCCTGGTCGCGCCTGCGGATGATGGCGCGCGACTGCTCGGGGATAAGCGCACCTTCCTCCAGCAGCACCACCGGATGCCCGAGCGTACCGATCAAATCCGTGAGGTAGCCATACAGCGCGATGCGCAGCTTTTCAAAGCCGTTGGCGCCTTCCTTCTCGCCACGGTCCAGGTTGGCGAAGCTCGAGTCCATCGCCAGGTTGAAACTCTCAAATAACAACTCGTGTTTGTTCGTCACATAGCGGTAAAGCGCCGCCTTGGTGACGCCCAGCCGCTTGGCTATGTCGCCCATCGAAGTGCCGTGAAAGCCGCTGCGGTTGAACGATTGAGCAGCTTCGCGCAGGATCGAGCCGCGCTTTAGCTCCGCCAGTTCGGAACGGCGCGGCAGCGCGTCACCCCAGGCGTGTGGCGTTTGGGCTTTGCCGCGGCTCTTGGGCTGCGTCATCGATTTCATGCTTGGAATTTGAGTTGTGAACAAAATGTATGGTATTGTTACCTCATCGTCAAGTTCAATAACCGACAAGTCACTTCTTTATGCCAAGGCGGAGCAATCCATGACTACGAGTGTCTATGTGCTGGGTGTGGCGTTACACCCGGCGTCCGCCAGCGTGCGCCACCTGCGCCTGGAGGAGATGGCCTACCACACCACGCGCGCGGCGCTGGACTCGGCCGGTGTGAGCCGCAGGCAGGTCGACAGCCTCACCTTGGGTGCTTGCGACGAGCTCGACGGGCGACCGATATCGAGCATGCTGATGAGCGCCCCGGCGGGTGGTTATGAGACCGACGAGATCAAGGTCACGGATTCGGGCGCCTCGGCTCTGTGCCTGGCTTATGCCCGCTTTCTGGCCGGAGAATCGCAGCTCGGCCTGGTGGTGAGTTGGTGCAAAAGCTCGAAGACCGACGTCGAGGCGGTGATGCGCCTGCGCGGCGACCCTTTCTATACCCGACCGCTCGGCATTGGCGCCGCGGTCAGTGACGCGTTATTCGCCCAGGCGGTGAGCGCGGAATTCGGCGTTACGCCGCAGGAGGCGACCGATCGGGTGGTGCATGCCTATACGCGCGCGGCCAGAAACCCGCGCGGCATGGCGCATGTGATACCGACGGTGGACAGCGTGAACCGTTCCGCGTTCGACGCCCTGCCGTTGCGCAATGCGCAGCGCGCGCCGTTGACCGACGGCGCGGTCGCCCTGGTGGTGGCTTCGGACCGGTTCCTGAAGGCCAATCCGCTCTGCAAGCCGCTGGCGCGGCTGGCCGGTGTCGGTTGGGCGAGCGACTCCTATCGCCTCGATGCGGCGCGCCTGCGCTCGATGCAGTCAGCCCGCACCGCGTGGGGCAACGCGCTGCGTCAGGCCGGACTCACGAGCGCGGCCGATCTCGACGCCATCGAGCTCGAATCCCAGACCGGCTACCACGAGGCGGCCTACGTGCGGGCCTTTGGCATAGAGCGCGAAGACGTGTTGTCACCATCGGGCGGCCCGTTTGCGCAGAACCCGCTCTTTTGCAGCGGACTGGTGAATGCCGCCGAGGCGGTGCTGCAGGTGGCTGGCCAGGCCGGACCGGTGCAAGGCCCGCGGGTCAGGCGCGCGGCGGCCCATAGCTGCCACGGTTATGCCCAACAGGGCAATGTCGTCATGGTGTTCGAAGCCGCGGGAGGCCTGCAATGAGTGAAACGGTAGCCGTCCTCGGTACTTTCCAGACCGATTTCAAGACCCACCATCCACAACACACCTTCGCCGAGCAGGCGCAGATCGCCGCCGCCGGCGCGTTGCATGACGCCGGCATGACGCCGGACGACATCGACGCGATCGTGTTCTCGCTCGCGCCGACCTACTTCATGGGCGTCGCCGACGCCGACCGCTGGTCGATCGATTACATATTCGGCGCCGGCAAACCGATCATGCGCGTGCACACCGGCGGTGCCACCGGCGGCTCAGCGGTGCAGGCAGCGTACAACCTGGTGCGCGCCGGCTTGTACCGCTCGGTGCTTATCGTCGGCGCCGAGCGTATCTCGGAGACCCCCGATGCGCAAAATGTGTTGAACCTGATTTTCGACCTCTTCTACGAGCGCGACATGCCGCTGTCGACTAACACCACGATCGGCCTTCAGGCGACACGGTATCTGCAGCGTTACGGCCACACGCAGGAGGATATTGCGCGCGTGGTGGTGCGCGCGCGGCGCAACGCCATGAAGAACCCGCACGCGCACCTGAAGGGAATCGTGACGGTCGAGGATGTGATGGCGTCGCGCATGATCAGCTACCCGTTGAAGCTTTTCGACATCTGCCCCCGTTCTTCGGGCAGCGCCGCGATGGTGGTGGGTAATATGGGCATGGCCAAGCGCTTTCAGGCGCGCCCGGCCTTCATAAACGGCGTCGCGAGCCGCAGCACCACTTACTGGATCGGCGATCGAATGACGCCCAGCACCGATTCCGACTTTATCGACTTCACTCTGGCGGCGAACGCGGCGCGCGAGTGCTTCCGGTTCGCCAACATCAGCGATCCGCTCAAGCAGATCCAGGCCACCGAGTTCTACGACCCGTACAGCATCATGACGCCGATCCAGCTCGAGCGGCTCGGCTTTTGCAGCCCGGGTATGGCATTGCGGCTGGAGCGCGACGGGTACTGGAACGTCGAAGGCGGCGCGGTAGCCGTGAATCCGTCCGGCGGCACGTTGTGCACTAACCCGATTGCGGTCGCCGGCCTGGTGCGCGCCATCGACGCGGCCAACCAGGTAATGGGCAAGGCAGGTGCGATGCAGGTGCCCAATGTGAAGAACACGGTGTCCTCCGCGGTCGGAGGCATCGCGCAGTTCTACAACTGCACGGTCTTCGGCGCCGAGCCCAGCCACCACTGAATACCAAGGAGCGAACAACATGAGTGAAGCCAAGGCATCCGACAAGGGCGACGTGATCACCGACCATGTAACGCTGCGTTACGACTATGCGCTCGGCGAGGTGGCCGGGCGTTTCATGGCCGGGCTGAAGGAAGGGAAGATCCTGGCCACGCGCTGCTCCAAGTCCGGTCTCACCTACCTGCCGCCGCGCTCCTACTGCGAGCGCAGCTTCGAGAAGTGCGATTCCTGGGTGGAAGCCGGTCTGCAAGGCGTGATCGAAACCTCCACCATCGTGGTGCGCGGCTTTGAGGGCAAGAGGAAGGCCCCGGTGGCGATAGCCTTCGTGCGGCTGGACGGCACCGATTCGGCTATCGGCAACTATGTCGACGGACTGGATCTGTCGGACTATGAAGCGGCGATGGTGAACCTGGCGCCGGGCAAACGGGTACGCGTCGAGTTCGCCCAATTACGCGAGGGCCGGATTACGGATTTCAGTTTCGTCTGCATTGACTGAGAAGACTGACTGCATCAGGACAACTTGTCCTTGAGCCGGAAATAAAGGCCGACCGCGGGCAGGAACCAGGGCGGGCCGAAGTGGCCGGGAATGGCGGGCCAGGGTAGGTCGCGCCAGGGATTGGCAGATGCGTCGCCGGCCATGACGCGAGCCATGCATTCGCCCATGTGCACCGACATCTGCGTTCCGTGGCCGCTATAACCCATTGAATAAAACAAACCGTTGTGCTCACCGGCGCGTGGCAGCCGGTCGCGTGTCATGTCCACCAGGCCACCCCAGCAGTAGTCCACGCGCACCGCATGCAGTTGCGGGAACATGCGCTCAAGCGCTTGTTGCAGGATCGCGCCGCTCTTGGCATCGGATCGCGGACTGGACATGGCAAAACGCGCGCGCCCGCCGAACACCAGCCGGTTATCGGGCGTGAGCCGGAAGTAGTTGTGGATGTTGGCCGTTGTGGTGTAGGTGCGGCGGCCCGACAAGAGCCGATCGGCGCGTGCGCGTTCCAGCGGCTCGGTGGTAATGATGAAGCTACCGACCGGTACCAGGCGACGGCGCCAGAAACCGAAACTGCCGTAGTTGCCATGTCGTGTGGCACCAGTCGCTACCAGCACCTGGTCGGCCTCAACCATGCCGCGCGGGGTATGGACGCGGTGGGCATGGCCGTTGCGGCTCATTCGCTCCAGGCGCAACGCGGGTGTATGCGAATGAATCCGCGCGCCTTGTTTTTGAGCGGCGCGCGCCAGGCCAACGGCGAATCGGCCCATGTGCATCTGGGCACTGCGTTTTTGCAGCAGACCGCCGTGGAACGCGTCGCTCTGGATTTCGTCGCGCACTTGCACGCTGTTGAGTAGCTCCACGTCAACATCGACCTCGCGGCGCAGGCGATCGAGGCCGCGTGCCAGCGTGTCGTAGTGTGCCGGGCGCGAAGCCAGTTTGAGTTTGCCATTGCGCTCGAAGTCGCAGTCGATGCCTTGCTGTTGCACCAGGCGGGCCACGGTGTTGACGGCGCTGTCGTAGGCACGGTACCAGGCACTTGCGGTGTCAGTTCCCACGCGCTCGGCCAATTGGGCATAGTCCACCGCCAAACCATTGTTGACATGGCCACCATTGCGCCCCGAAGCTTCGTGCGCCACCGCGCCGGCCTCGAGCAGTTGTACTTGTGCGCCGCGCCGCGCCAGGGCCAATGCCGCCGACAGACCCGTGAACCCGCCTCCCACCACAACCACATCGGCACGCGCCGGCAAGGCTTCTTGCGCGGGCGTGAAGGCCGGGGCGGTGTCGGTCCAATAGGAGTCGAGTTTCATGGCCGGGCGCGATTCACAGGCCAACGACGCCGGGCAGGCCGCCGATGTCCTGAATCTCGACATAGTTGTAAGCCGGGTTGCCGGGGCCGTGGCCGCGGTTTACCAACACCTTGTTCTTGATGCCCAGGTCATCGGCGGACATCAGGTCGTAGCGCAGGCTGGACGAGACATGCAAAATGTCCTCCGGGCCGCAGCCGAGCTGGTCCAACATGTATTCGAACGGCCGCAGGCGTGGTTTGTAAGCCTGCGCCTGCTCGGCCGTGAAGACCCGGTGGAACGGCGCGCCGAGTTGGGCGACATTCTTGTGAATCTGGTCGTTGGAGGCGTTGGAAAGAATGACCAAGGGTATCGCGTCGGCGATGCGCGAAAGGCCTGCCGCTACGTCCGCGTGGGGGCCCCAAGTGGGCACGGCATCGTAGTAGCGCAAGCCTTCGGCGTCGGTGCAGGTGATTTTCCACTTCTTGCAGGTGCGGTGCAGCGCGTTTGTCAGCACCTCGGCGTAGGGCTTCCAGGCGCCGAGCACTTCGTCAAAGCGGTAGGAACCGAAATCCGTGATGAACTGCTCCATGCCGCTGGCGGGGATGCGGCCGGCGAACATCTCGCGGGCCATCTCGCGCATGCGAAAGCGCGTCAGCGTGCCGTAACAGTCGAATGTGATGTATTTGGGTCGGAAGTGCATGCTGGTCGTGTTCCCGTTGAGTCGTGTATTGAAGGGATTAGGTGTTGCTGCGCCGGCGCTGCCAACACTGTTTCATTGAAACATGTAAGGAAAATATGTTTGCCGTGATTGATGGCGGCGCAAACGCAAAAGCTGTGGTTTGGACCGGCTTTGCCGGCACGTCGTGCGGCGGCGCGAAGTCCATCAGCACACTCCTGAATCGCGCATTGGCCGGCACGGCCTGGCGGGCACGGGCCCAGGTCTAAAACGAGCGTCAACCCAGGGTGATGCCGGTCCTGCTAGTGCGTGCCACGGATGTGCGCGAGATTGCTCCGGGTTGCCGGTCGCCGACGCTGTTCCAGGGCGGCTTTTTCCAATTCGCTCATGATTCCGCAGTCGGCCGTCAAATGGCCGCTGGCGCATTGCTCGCGTAGTCTTTTCAATTCCTTCTCCAGCGCCTTGAGTTCACGAATGCGCCCAGCCACATGGCCGATATGCTCGTCCAGCAAGCCGTTGACCTCGACACAGTTGCTGGACGGCGCATCCTTGAAATGCAGCAAGATGCGAATTTCATCCAGAGTCATGTCCAGTGACCGGCAGTGGCGGATAAACGCCAGGCGCTGTATATGGCTGGCTTCGTAGACGCGGTAGTTGGCTTCCGATCGCGCCGCTTCAGGCAACAGCCCTTCACGCTCGTAGTAGCGAATGGTTTCGGCCTGGGTCTGGGCGGCCTGGGCCAGTGCTCCGATTTTCATGGGTGCTCCTTCGATTTGCAGACTGCGCAAAGTATCGCTTGACTCTAATGTCACTACAAGGTTTCCAATTAGGCCATGAAAATCGACAACCCACCTTCTTCCGGCGCCAGCCCTTCGTGCGGGCACGACCACGGGCACGACCAGGGCCACGGTCACGAGCAGGGCCATGACCACGAGCAGGGCCATGACCACGACCACGGTCACGACCACGACCACGGCAACGAGCAAAAGCACAAGCACGGTCACGGCCATGACCACGCACCTACTGCCGATTCCAGCGCTTGTTGTGAGCCGTCGATTGGCGGCCGGCCTGCAGCTTCGGTCCAGAACGCCAAGGTGCCAGGCAATGCCAGGGGTCGACTTTTCCGCATTGCCACCATGGATTGCAGCGCGGAGGAATCGGACATCCGGCGGGCGCTGGAGGTGATACCGAATATCCGTTCGCTCGGTTTTCAGCTTGGCGCGCGCACACTCAGGATTGACGCCGCCGACGAAGCCTACCCACTGGCCCTCGAAGCCATTCGTAAGGCGGGTTACGATCCAAAACCAATCCAGGCCGGTGCTGGTGCGGCGCAGGCTCAAGACGCGCATCACCATGACCATGCCCACGGCCATGACCATGGGCACGAACACGTGCAAGAACAGGAGCATGGATTTGGTGGCGGTATTTCGCGTCTGGTCATCGCGCTGGTGTTGGCCACCGGGGCCGAGGCGATCTCGTTCCTGGCGCCTGAAGAATTGGTATGGAAGGGCGCCGGGCTGGCCATAGCCGCCGTGGCGATCTGGCTGGCGGGTGTTGATACCTACAAGAAGGGCCTGGCCGCGCTGTTCCGGGCCAAGCTCAATATCAGCGCCTTGATGGCGGTAGCCGTGACGGGCGCCTTCTTGATTGGCCAGTGGCCTGAAGCCGCCATGGTGATGGCGTTGTACGCGATCGCCGAACTGATTGAGGCCAAGGCGGTGGACCGCGCGCGCAACGCGATCAAGCGTCTACTCGACCTGGCGCCCGCGGAGGCGCTGATGCTGGTACCTGGCGGCTCTTGGGCCTTGACGGCGGCCGCGGCCGTGCCGATCGGCGCCACGCTGCGCATCAAACCGGGTGGGCGCGTGCCGCTGGATGGTACCGTCACCAAAGGCAATAGCGCGATCAACCAGGCACCAATCACGGGTGAAAGCATACCGGTTGACAAGGCGCCAGGGGACCCGGTATTTGCCGGCACCATCAATGAGACCGGCGAACTCGAATTGCGCGTTACCGCCGCCGCCAACGACACCACGCTGGCCCGCATCATTCATTCGGTAGAGCAAGCACAGGGAACGCGCGCGCCGACGCAGCGCTTCGTCGACAAATTCGCGGCGACCTACACGCCGGCTGTTTTTGCCATTGCGGTCGCTGTCGCGCTGCTGACGCCGTTCCTGATGGACCTGACCTGGACCGAGGCGATCTACAAAGCCTTGGTGCTGCTGGTGATTGCGTGCCCTTGTGCCCTGGTGATTGCGACGCCCGTCACGGTGGTGAGCGGCCTGTCGACGGCTGCGCGCCGCGGCATACTTATAAAGGGCGGAACCTATCTGGAGAATGCCCGGCTCCTGAAGGCCATTGCATTGGACAAGACCGGAACCATCACCGAGGGCAAACCCAAGCTGGTGGACTGGAAGGTATGGGACGGCGCCGACCAGGCTTTGGCAAGACAGGCAGGCGTCAGCCTGGCGGCGCGGTCAGACCATCCGGTGTCCAAAGCCATTGCGGTCAGCCTGGCCTCCGATGTGGTGGAAGTGCAGGACTTCCAGGCCTTGCCGGGTCGCGGTGTCCAGGGAGTCGTGAATGGGAAGCGCCTGCTTCTGGGCAATCACCGAGTGGTGCACGAGGGGGGGCTGTGCAGCCCGGCACTGGAAGCGGAGTTGGCCAAACATGAGCAGCAGGGCCGGACCGTCACTTTGCTCGCCGACGAGACGCGCGTGCTGGCGTTGTTTGCCGTGGCCGACACCATCAAGGACACATCCAGACAGGCCATCGCCGAGCTAAAGGCGCTGGGCGTGACAGCGGTGATGCTAACGGGTGACAACTCTGCTACCGCGAAAGCCATCGCGGCGCAGGCCGGGATAACTGACGCCCGTGGCGACCTGCTGCCCGACGCCAAGCTCGAAGCCATCAAGGAAATGCAGCAGCGTTACGGCGTCACCGGCATGACCGGCGACGGTATCAACGACGCGCCCGCGCTGGCCCAGGCCGACGTTGGTTTCGCCATGGGCGCTGCCGGCACCGACACTGCCATGGAAGCCGCCGACGTGGTAATCATGAACGACAACCTGCTGCGGGTGGCCGAAACGGTGCGTCTGTCCCGGCGTACCCACGCGATACTTTGGCAAAACATCACGTTGGCCCTGGGCATCAAAAGCATCTTTCTGGTGCTGGCTGTGTTTGGAACCGCGACCATGTGGATGGCGGTGTTTGCCGACATGGGGGCCAGCCTGTTGGTGGTGGGCAATGGCCTTCGGTTGCTGCGCGGTCCAAGGGCGGCCGGCGCAACCAGCAAGAGCGCTGTTTCACGGCCGGCGCACTCCCATGCCCACTGAATTCCTGCCGACATAAAACAGATTGCCGCCTACGCGCGGCAGGGGGACGGTGGCCCGGCGTTAAACGTTTCCTGAGCGCAGGCCGCGTATCTTTGATCTTCCATCGGTGTGCGCAGCCATCTGGGAGACCGCGTTTTCGTCACCGAGCGTCTCCAGAATCGGGCATTCCGGCCGGTCGTCGCCGTGGCAGCAGTGCACCAGGTGCTCCAGAGCGGCCTTCATCGCCAGCAGCTCTTGCGCCTTTTGCTCCAACTCCTGGATATGCGCCTGGGCCAAGGCCTTGACCTGACGGCTGGGGCGCTTGCGGTTCTGCCACAGACCGACAAGTTCAGCTATTTGCTGAATCGAGAAGCCGAGGTCGCGTGAACGCCGGATGAAATGAAGCGTGTGAACCTCGTTCTCGCTGTACTGGCGGTAGCCTGCGTCGGTACGCGGCGGGGCCGGTACCAGACCAACCTCCTCATAGTGGCGAATCATCTTGGCCGATACGCCCGAGGCCTTTGCGGCTTGCCCGATATTCACCTTGTGCCCCCTTTTTCTTATGCACGTTATACGCCAACGATCGGCACGCCGCGGATTTCCTGCCTGCCACCGGCATGGATGGTGATGCGAGCGTGGGTTGCGTCCTTGATCTTGCCGCTGGCAATCAGCGTCGAACCGCTGTCACTTAGCGCCGTGGTCAGATTGCGTATCTGATAATCCTCCGCCCTCGGCCCCACAGCCTGAACCACCACCTGTTCGGCCGGCGGCGGCGGCGTTGTCACGCCCCGCTGGTCGAGAATGAAGAGTTCCCACCGCGTCGCATCGAGCGTCTTGATCTCGATACTCGTCGTCGGACCTATGGTTGCTAGCGCGCCGCCATGCGGCCCGATCCGGGGCGACAGCGGTGTTGCGCCAGGAAGAAAGGATTCACGCGTGTGGAAGTGGCTGCCGTGCACAACCCGCAACCGGACGCGATAGGCGCCGTCAATTTGACCGCTCGCGAGGACCGAGGAGATGTTTTCGCTGACCGAGATCGTCAGCGGATGAATGTTGCCATCGGTGTCGATCGCGTCCGCCTCGACCTCTGCCAGAGGGGGAGCGGGGTAGCGCGGCTTGCCTGCCTCACTGAAAACAAGCTCCCATTGTCCGGTACCGCGCGTGACGATGTCGACCATCTGACCATGGCCCATGTGGATAGATGTCGGTTCAGACATGACGAGACTCCTTTGGTTGCGATCGGCGGCCGCTGCGGCATGTTCGGGTCGCGATTGAGTAGTGTCCGGTTTTTCGAGCGGCACAATGTGTCGATCCGCAAGCCACAAACGCTATCTTCTGGTGGTTGTCCAGCATGCGACAGCAACCTTGATCAGGGTGTAGCGGCGATACTTTTTCGAACAATGACCAATACCGCGATGGCGAGTGAACCCCCGCAAGGCCTGTCGCTGGCGCTCCTGAACGATGAGCCAGGGCCAATGCATACCGCCGCGCGGCAGTTCTGTCTGGACGTCATCAAGGAGTTCTATGGCTTCGACTACCGTCCAGACTGGCATGCGGATATCGACTCGCTGCTGCTTCCAGCCGCCGGGAACCACTACAGTTCGCTCAACCGCGGGGCTTTCTGGGTGCTGTTGGACAGCCAGGGAAACATTCGGGCCACGGCCGGAATCCGGCACCTTGGCTGGAAGCCGGCAATCCTCGCGGCCTTCGCGCACAGATATGGCGACGGTCGCGATGTTGCTTCCCTCTGGCGCGTCTACGTACGCAAGGAACACCGTGGACAGGGGCTTGGCAACTGGCTCAATGCCCTGTCGGAGCGGGAAGCGATGCGGTTGGGATTTGCCAGAATGTACCTGCACGCATCGTCCGACGCGGCGGCGACGCTCGGATTCTGGCGTGCGCGCGGCTACGAAAACATCGGCGAGTTTGGCGACAGTATCCACTTCGACAAGCTACTGGAGAACTCGGCAACGACGAAAGGGAAACCGGCATGACATCCTTCAGCGAACTTCTTCAGCAAGGCGCGGCGAACGCGTGGCTTTTCATTCCGAGCGCGATCCTGCTCGGCGCGCTGCATGGCCTGGAGCCCGGGCACTCCAAGACAATGATGGCGGCGTTCATTGTCGCGGTGCGCGGCACGGTCACGCAGGCGGTGTTACTCGGTCTGGCGGCGACGGTTTCGCACACCATGGTGGTCTGGGCCATCGCCCTCGGAGGCATGTATCTTTTTAGAGGCCTCGACGCCGAGACGACAGAGCCTTATTTTCAACTGGCTTCGGCGGTCATCATCATCGGCATTGCGTGCTGGATGTTCCGGCGCACCTGGCAGGATCAGCAACGCGCCAAACAATATACACGCGAGGTGAAAACCTACCAGGGCAACCCTGCAACGAGTGGCCTGTCGCATCAGGTCGACACCGGCCACGGGTTCATGGCGCTCGAAATTCCCGCCGCAAATCCCGCGCGCTGGCGCGTGCGCGTCATCAGCGGCGATAGCTGGACCGGCGAATATGTCACGATCACAACCGAACGTCCCGATGGATCGACACAGAAATTCACCTTCCTTGATCGCGACGGCTATATGGAGTCAGTCGAGACGATCGCGGCGCCCTACGAGTTCATGGTCAGGCTGAGTCTCGACCATGGCGATCACGAACACGATTACGATATTTCATTCCTGCAGGGAGTTGGCGCCGATCCGCTGCACCAGCAACAAGAGCAACTGGCGCTTGCCAGCGATGGTTATCAGGACGCGCATGAACTTTCCCATGCCAACGATATCCGCAAGCAGTTCTCCAACCGCAACGTCACCACCGGGCAGATCGTGCTGTTCGGGCTAACTGGCGGCCTGATTCCCTGCCCGGCGGCGATTACCGTTCTGCTGCTCTGCATTCAGGTCAAGGAAATTTCCCTGGGCGCTGTTCTGGTGTTGTGCTTTTCGATCGGTCTGGCGATCACGCTGGTGACCGTGGGGGCGGTGGCCGCGGTTAGCGTGCGGCAGGCAACGAAACGCTCTGGCTGGCTGACCGGCCTGGCCGCCAGGGCGCCGTATGTGTCAAGCGCGCTGATAATTCTGGTGGGGCTTTACACCGGTTATCACGGCTGGACCGGCCTGCAGGCGCAACACCTGGTTTCGCTTTGATGGAGGGGGCAGCACATGTGGACGATCATCATCCAGCGCTTCACGCTGCTTTGCCTGACCTGCCTGGTCATTTCGGTACTTGCTTTCCTTGTTCCCTACATGAACGGCGGCGACCCGGTGCGTACCATCCTCCAGTCCCGGATGGCCGATGTGGGGCTGGATCCGGCGGCGGTTGAGGCGCTTCGAGTTCATCTGGGCCTTGACCGGCCTCTGGTGGTCCAATATGGCGAATGGTTGTCGGCGGCGCTCAGAGGCGATTTCGGATATTCGTTTGTCAGTCGCGCGCCGGTCGGGCCCGAGGTCGCGCGCTCCCTCGGTGTGTCCTTTACCCTTGCCATGTCTGCGCTCGGCATCGCATTGGCGGTCGCGTTGCCGGTGGGCACGCTGGTTGCGATGAAGCCCGGCAAGACGGCCGACAACGTGTCGACTTTTTTCACCCAGACCTTCGTGGCTATTCCCGAATACTGGCTCGCACCGGTGGTCATTCTGGTTTTCGCGCTGTACCTAAAGGTGCTGCCATCGGCCGGCTGGCAAGGTCCATCATCCGTGATCCTGCCGGCTTTCGTCCTGTCGCTGCGGCCGATGGCTTATTTCACGCGGGTTACCCGCGCAGCGATGATCGACGTGCTTCAGGCGCCCTACATCACGGCGGCCCTGAGCCGCGGCCTCAGCATGAACGAGGCAGTCATGCGCCATGGGCTGCGTAACGGGGCGATGCCGGTGGTGACGCTGTTTGCGCTGTGGCTGGCGAGCCTGTTGGGCGGTGCAGTCGTGGTGGAAGTCATTTTCTCGATCCCGGGCATGGGGCGGTTGATTTACGAGGGCGTTGTCAATAACGACGTGCCGGTGCTGCAAGCCAGCTTCGTGTGCATCGTTGTTCTTTCCATAGCCATCAATACGCTGGCCGACATCCTGTACCTGATGCTAAATCCGGCAGTGCGGGTGGGCCATGGCCAATAACGGCGTCGCAGCGGTATTTGGCGCCATGGCCGCGCCCCAATTCGCCCATCGACGCTCCTTTGCGCGGCGTGCCGTCGCATTCATCCGGAGCCGTCACTGGACGTTCATGACCGGCTGCGCACTTCTCCTGGTGATCGCGATCCTGCTGATCGTCGGACCGTGGGTTGCGCCGTACAACCCCACGACGCAGAGCTTGCTGAGCAGACTTGCCATGCCAAGTCCAGAGCACTGGTTGGGTACCGATCAATTGGGTCGCGACCTTCTCAGCCGACTGCTGGTCGGCGGGCAATTCTCGATCCTGATCGCCACCATCACGCTTTTCCTGTGCGTTACCGTCGGAACCATCATCGGTGTAGTTGCCGCGCGAAGCGGTGGCTGGGTGGATGAGGGCTTGATGCGCGTCGTCGATCTGCTGATTTCGTTTCCGGATGTGGTCGTCGCGATTTTCCTGATTGCCATTCTGGGGCCGGGCTACGGAACGCTGATCGCCTCGCTCACCGTGGTGGGTTGGACGCCGTTCGCGCGCATGGCGCGCGGACTGGCGCTGGCGATCAACTCGAAGGACTACATCAAGGCGGCCGAGGTGCTCGGCTGCACCCGCACCTTCATAATTTTTCGCCACGTCATTCCGAACACGGTGCGCCCGATTGCGGCCATCACGTTCCTGCGTTTCGGACACAAGCTCATCACGGTCGGTGGTCTGTCGTTTCTCGGACTCGGTGTTCAGCCTCCGCGCGCCGATTGGGCGCTGATGCTGGCGGAGTCGCAGCATTACGCCGAGCGTATGCCGCTGCTGGTGATCGCGCCTGGTCTGGCGATCTTCCTGACGGCCTTGTCGGTAACCTGGATCGGGCAGGGGCTAGAGCTGAA
>JANNGR010000291.1:0-13089 GCA_031403955.1 Betaproteobacteria bacterium | reverse complement strand
GGGAGCGGACGAACTGCTCGAACGTGGTGGGCGGCCGGTTGAGCAGCCAGGTCAGCACATTGGGATTGCCGAGGAAGTCATGGCTGCTGTAGCGCTTGCTGATGGCGCGAAGAACGCGAACCTCATGCTGCAATTTGCTTCGATCGGCATCTCCGAACCAGGCGTTGAGATAAGTGTCCGCGTCGATCTCTTCCACCCGGATGGTTCGGCCAAGCACGCTCGAAATGATGCGGCCAAGATCATGTGCGGTGTAGCGCCCGGGGCCCACAAGCTCGTACGTGGCGCCCGCGTGGCGAGCACTGTCCATCAGCACCTTGAGCGCGACATCGGTCACGTCACCCAGATCCACCAGCGACTGGAGCCGGTCGAGCGACCATGACAGCCGGAATACACCCGCCTCGAAGACGGGGCGCAGTTTCAGTGGCAGCATGTAGTTGGAAGGCTGGAGGATCGTGAATTCCAGCCCCGAAGACAGAAGATGCTCCTCCACGTCACGCTTGATCTCATGCTGAACGAGATCGGTGGTGATCGCGTGCAGTACCGAACTGAAAACGAAATGCCTCACCTTAGCAGCGCGCGCTGCATCGACCATGGCGAAGCCCATTTCCCGCTCGCGCGGATGCACGGTCGGCCCCACGTGATACACCTTTTCGACGCCGGAGATGGCCCGCGCCAGTACATCGGGCTCGGTGATGTCTCCCACAATCACATCGGACACGCCCGCGGCGCGAAGCACTTTCGCCGAAGATTCCGAGCGGACGCAGGCTCTGACCGGCTGTTTGGCCGCCAGAAGCTTCGCCGTCAGCAACTTTCCCTGATTGCCATTGGCGGCGGTGACCAGGATCATTTTTTCCTTCAAGCTTGTTTCACAGGACGAGCGTCGTGTTCGAACAACGCGCCTGTACTGCCACCGATCATTTCAACGCGCACTGTGCGTGGTAAGCGTCCTCGTGATTCTTCAGCGGTGTGGCAATGGTTTTCAGGCTGACCCGGCCTTTCGCGTCGTTGGCCACCTCGAACATCCGCATGTCCTGGACCGGGAAGTTATTGTTGTTGAAACGGAAGGTGCCCCGTACCGATTTGAAATCTGCCGCCTTCAATGCGGCCGCAAAGGCGGGCTTGTCGGCCACATTTCCCTTGACCTTGGCGATGGCCGAATCCAGCAGCAATGCGCCATCGTAGCCCTGTGCCGCAATGTTCGATGGAATGCGCTTGTATTTGGCCTCGAACGCATCGACAAACTGCCGGTTGGCCGGGTTGTCGATATCCGGAGCCCAGATGTGCCCGCTCAGCACGCCTATGGCCGTCTCCTTGAGTGCCGGAATCGACGTGCCGTCGATGGTGCCGGTTGACAGCAGCGGAATGGTCTTCAACAAACCAGCCTGCTGGTACTGGCGCACGAAGTTCACGCCGAGTGCGCCCGGGTAGAAGACAAATACGGCATCCGGTTTGCTCGATGCAATTTGCGAGATTTCGGTTGAAAAATCAAGCTGGCTCAGTGGGGTATAGATCTCTTCCTGAACGATACCTTTGTATTGCCGCTTGAAACCCCCCAGCATGTCCTTGCCGGCCTGGTAATTGGGTGCAAGAAGGAAGGCCTTTTTGTAGCCCTTGTCAGCCGCGTATTTGCCAACATTTTCAGCCAGCGCGTCAACCTGGAAGGAAACCACGTATTGAAACGGCGAGCAGGCCTTGCCTGCCAGCGGCGACGGACCAGCGTTGGTGCCAATCAGGAAAACCTGCTTCTCGATAATCGGCGCGGCGACTGCCATGATGATGTTGGAGCCGGTAAGGCCGGTGATGATGGGCACGTTGTCCCGCTCAATCAGCTTTTGCACGAGTAACGTTGCAACATCGGGCTTGAACTGGTCGTCTTCCTTTAGTATCTGCACCGGGATGCCGCCCAGTTTGCCGCCGCGCTGCTCGACCGCCAGCATGAACGCGTCGTATTGGTCCTGCCCTACTGTGCCGATTGGTCCCGAAAACGTGCCGAGGAATCCGATCTTCAACGGCGTTTGTGCGCTGGCATGAAGGGCCGCGACGCAGCCCATGGCGGCCACAAGAACGCGAAGTGAGCGAGTGAACATAGTTGTCTCCTGGTTGTAGATTAAGGGCATCGACCTTTGTGAGCGAAAGGACCTATCCAGATAGGCACCAGTTCCGCGCTTCGGAATAGTCGATTGACGAATCGCTGGATGTTACGTGCGGGAATGTGCAACGAATAGATGTCAGCAATCCACGACCGATCGATAGAACGCATCACCTCCAGGGCGGCTCGAATCGCGGCCAAGGCGCTGAATCAGGGCTTTGAAGCAGGAAGTCCGTGATCAATGCCTGCTCGTGGCCGTCACCGAATCGCGCACGAAGGATGAGATTGATCGACTGGTCGCGGCGCTGGCGTATTGGGCTGCGCAGTTATGATCAACGTGATCGCCATTCGCTGGGTGGACGCACTCAACGAAAAATGAACTGTGGCCGGTGTGGCAGCGCGACTTCTCGCTGCCGACCCCCAAATCCTTGGAATGGCGAGAGACTCCGCCCGCTCGGACGCCATTCGAAAACTCCTGATGGATGATTGCAAATCCCTGGGGTTTGGTATTTTGTTTGAAGGTTCCGGGCTTCCCAAATAGGATCGTCGTAATGGCGCGCTTTACTCTTTATCGCGGTTCATCCGCTCAAATTTCTGACGCGACGGAGTTGATTCGTTCCGCCGGTGCGCGGGTGATTGCCGCCAAATCGGGACTGGCGTTGATTGAGACCACCGATGCCGTCGCTAAGCAGCTTCAGGAGAGTCTCCACGATTGGAAAGTCACTAGGGAAGTCACCGCCAAAATCCCGAAGCTTCGACCGAAACTGCCGCCAGGCAACGATGAATAGGTGTTACAGCCCACTCTCCGTCACATCAAGTCGTCGATCCGTATTGGCAGACGTCGAATCCGTTTGCCAGTGGCATGGAACACGGCATTGGCGATGGCCGGAGCCACGCCCACCATCGCGATCTCACCGAGCCCTTTCACGCCCTGAGGATTGAGACGCGGATCGGGCTCGCCGATGAAATCGACTTCGATGCGGCCGATGTCCGCCGCCACCGGTACGACGTATTCCGCGAGGTCCGCGTTGAGGAAGCCGCCGTAGCGGGGGTCGACGTCGCTGACTTCGCGCAGCGCGGCACCGATGCCCCAGACGACAGCGCCTTCGACCTGGCTGCGGGCGGTGCGCGGGCTGACGACGGTACCGCAGTCGACCACGCTCACGACGCGCGGCACGCGGATGCGGCGCGTGGTCGGCTCGACGCGCACTTCGACGAAGTGCGCGATAAAGCTGAAGGCCACGAAGTCCGGATACTCCGGGCCGGCCGGGGCGATCAGACCGTCAGCCAGCCGTGCGAACACCTGTTCAGGCTGACCCGGTGCCCGCGTACGGCTTTCGGCTTCGGCGAACGCTCTGCCCGAGGCGCGTAGCAATTCGACCGCTGTGCCGGAGGCTGCAGCGCCGGCTTGCTCACGCAAGTCCGCCATGAGCTTGGTGGCTGCCGCCTCGACCGGCGGCAGCACCGTGGCCGTACCCCACGAGCCGGCGGTCAGATGCTGCGGCGCCACGCCGGTATCTCCGATCAGGATCTCGACTGCACCGACCGGCACACCGAGCACGCGGATGACCGTCAGGGCGATCGCGGTGCGCATGCCTTGCCCCATTTCATGGCCGCCGACCGAAACGCGCACTCTCCCTTCGGCGTCGAGGCGCACCTTCGCGATAGCCGGCGCCGTGGCCGCTTTGTAGGCTCCCATCGCCACACCCCATCCGATCAAGCCGTCATCGGCGGCACGCATCGAGCCGGGCGCCATCGTGCGGCGGGCCCAACCGAAGGTCTGCGCGCCCTGAGTCAGGCACTCGGCCGCATGGCGTGAAGAAAAGGGCTTGCCGGTGATGGCATCGGTCTGGGTGTCGTTGGTGATCCGCAGCGCAACCGGGTCCTGGCCCAGCGCATAGGCCAGCTCGTCGATCGCGGATTCGAAGGCGAAGCCGGCCGGCTGCTCGTGCGGCGCCCGCATGAAGCCGGGCGTTTGCGTGTCCATGCGCACCAGCCGATTGGCGCTGCGGAAGTTCGTGATGCCGTACAGCCGCGAGGTCATGTCCGCGCCTTGCGACGGAAACACGTCATAACGCGAGGTTTGCTGGTCGATTTCGTGAACTGCAGCCAGGATCCGCCCGTCGCGCTCCGCGCCGAGCCGGATTCGATGGCGGGCCGCGGGCCTGAAACTCGCCGCGTGAAAAAGCTGGGTGCGCGGCACCACCAACTTGACCGGCAGGCCGAGCATGCGCGCCGCGATGGCCACCAGGACGGTCTGCGGCTGTAGCGAATTCTTCTGGCCGAAGCCGCCACCGACCGTCGGCGACATGACGCGCACCTGCGCCGGATCGACGCCCAGCAGCTGCGCCAGCCCGTGTCGCACGCCATCGGCGTTCTGCGTCGGTTCCTGCACCGTGAGCAGGCCGTCCTGCCACTCGGCCACCGTCGCGATCAGCTCGATCGGGTTCTGATGCTGCGCCGGCAAGTCGTAGGTTGAATCGACTGTAACCGCCGCGGTAGCCAGCGTGGTGTCGGCGTCACCGACGCGCTTGTCGGCGAACATCGGCAGCGGCAGTAGCGATGCTTGTGCCACTGGCTGCGCGCCGGGTGAATGAAGGGTGGCGACGAAGTGCACGGCCTCGTAGTCGATCGCCACCAGCATGGCCGCTTCGAGCGCCGCTTCGAGCGTGTCGGCGACCACCAGCGCTAGCGCCTGACCCCAGTACAAGATATCCGCCGAGCGCAACGGCTGGAAAGGCGGGAAGCCGATGCCAGCGCTCGGAAGGGCGCCGATGTTCTCGTGCGTCAGGACCAGCCGTACGCCGCGCACACGCTGCGCCGCCGCGGTGTCGATGCGCACGATGCGTCCGCGTGCGATGCGCGAAGGCACCAGTGCGCCATGCAGCAAGCCGGCGCGGGCATCGTCGGCCGCATAACGGGTGGCGCCTCTGACCTTATCGCGCGCGTCGACGCGTTCGGCGCCGGCACGCGGGGGTGTCGCAACGATTGCCATCGGTCAGCTCCTGTCCTTGGCGAGCATGAGGGCGTCGGTCACGGTTTCGATGCCGAGCGCGACCTTGTAGGCGTTGTGTTGCAGCGGCTTGGCGTCTGCAAACGCGAGTTGTGCTGCCTGCCGCGCCGACGTATGTGTGAACGGCTGTCCGATCAGGCTGCGTTCGGCTGCCGTTGCGCGCCACGGCCGGGTCGCGACGCCGCCGAGCGCGATGCGGGCATCGATCACGCGGCCGGCTTCGATCTGCAGGCCGACGGCGGCCGACGCCAACGCGAACGCGTACGACTCGCGGTCGCGAATCTTGTGATAGGTCGACGCGCGTCCTGCCGGCGTGTGCGGCACGCGGATGCGAACGATGAGTTCGTCGGCGTCCAGCACCGTCTCGATTTGCGGCGTCATGCCGGGTTCGCGATGCAGTTCGCGCAGCGGCACGGTGCGTGCGCCGCGCGGGCCGAGGGTGTCCACGAGCGCATCGAATGCCGTCAGCGCCACGGCCCAGTCCCCCGGGTACAGGGCCACGCAGGCCTCGCTGCCGCCGAGCACTGCGTGGCCGCGGTTGAGGCCCTCCCGTGCCGCGCAACCACTGCCTGGCACACGCTTGTTGCAGGCGAACTCCGGGCCGCCCCTGAAGTAGGCGCAGCGGGTGCGCTGCAACAGGTTGCCGCCGACGGTGGCCATGTTGCGCAGCTGCTGCGACGCTGCCTTCCAGAGCGATTCGGCCAGCGCCGGAAAGTCGCGTTGCAGCACGGCGTTCTCGGCCACGTCGCTCATCGGCGCGAGTGCGCCGATACGCAGCTCGAGACCTTCGGAAGTATCGATGCTGCGCAGCTCGTCGATGCCGGCGATGTCGATCACGGTGGACGGCGCCTCCACGCCCAACTTCATCAGGTCGTAGAGCGTGGTGCCACCGGCGAAATAACGTGCGCCGGGCTGATGGCGCACGAGCATCGCCACGGCCTCGTCGGCGCTGCGCGGGCGAAGGTATGCGAAATCACGCATTGGGAGACTCCTTCATGCGCTCGGCCGCATCGCGTACCGCTTCGAGGATGCCTGCGTACGCGCCGCAACGGCAGATATTGCCGCTCATGTATTCGCGGATCTGCTCGTCGCTGGTGGCATGGCCTTCGCGTACACAGGCGATCGCAGCCATGATCTGCCCCGGCGTGCAGTAGCCGCACTGCAGGGCATCGTGATCGACGAAGGCTTGCTGCATCGGATGCAGCGTTCCGTCTGCCGACTCGATGCCTTCGATGGTGGTCACCGTGCGGCCCTCCACTTTGACCGCCAGTGTGAGACACGACACGACGCGGCGACCGTCGATGTGTACGGTGCAGGCGCCGCATTGGCCGTGGTCGCAACCCTTCTTGGCACCCGTGAGGGCGAGCTGTTCGCGCAGCACGTCGAGCAGCGAGGCGCGCGGTTCGAGCTTGAGCTGGTGCAGCTTGCCGTTGATGGTCGCTACAGTGCTCGTCATATCAGTTCCTCAATTCTCAAAAAAAGTCGCCACCTGGGTTGGCTGCGTGGAATCACTTCTGCACTGTTCTGTCCCGAGTTTTTTATCCGCCCGGGAACCGGAAGTCTAATTGCCGTCTTATTGCTGTCTTATTGCGGCTTCAGTCCGCGCTTTAGCGAGAAGCGGCGGCCAGCGCTGTACTTCGTTTTTGACAAAGGCGTCGACGTCCGGCGGGGAAAACAGGTCGAAGCTGCGTGCAGTCATCTGTTTCCTGAATTCGATGCGCCCGGCCATCAAGTCGATATAGGCTGGAGGCGCGCCTTGTACTGGACTTCGACCAGGTCGATGCCAGCCAGGCTCTTGAGCATGGCAGTGGCTACGGCCTGACCAGAACCTTGGCCGGTCGTGCCGATAGTGAGCTTGCCTGGATTGGCGCGGGAATAGGCGATCAACTCCTGAAGGAGCACGCCGACTTTTCTCTGGGTAGTCATGGCGCAACGGGATTGGCGCCCAGCCAAGCCCCACCTTCAGCATACAAGCGTGCGAGTGAAGCGCTGTTCGGCGTGGGAAGATCGGCCGTGATGCTGGCTCCTGCGTGCGACTGGAGATAAGCAAGATGTCGATAACCATCAGGATGCTTGACAAGTTCTTCACGGTTCAGTGTGATGGTCACTCCCGGATCAAGCACATCCATCCGGTCTTTCTCGTAGATCACCATGCGCTTTTGTATGAGCCACGCCCCGTCCAACTTGACGAACCAATCGTAGAAGCGTCCATAACAAGTCACGTCCACTTCGACGCCATCCAGCTTGCCTCGCACGAGAAGGATCATGCGCGTCTCCGCAATCGCCTTGTCGCCCTGGATATCGATCGAGGTCGCACCGATGAAGTGCTGCGCGCGTGCGCCTCGTCCGGCGGCGTCCATCGAGCGTTGCACGAATTCAGCCGCACTTCCAACAAACCAGGTTGTGTGCATGACGGCGTCGCGGGTGTAATGTGACCGCAAGTTATCCCATCTTCCGGCGTCACGCGAAAGTCCCCAGTCCTGTACCACTTGTGTGATGGCGGCCCGGTCGAGCAAGGTCTGGAGTGCGGCTGTCTGGGTTGAAGCTGGCAGTGGTGGAGAAAGCGTCTGCATGTTCATTGCGCCTTGATACCGGCGTGGCTCAGGAATTGCGTCCACTTTTCCGTTTCGGCCTTGACGATGAGCGTCACCCACACAATTTTTGAAGCTAGACGATGCATGCGGGTTCCTTTGGCTGGTTTGGATCGGTGTTTGGATACTTGCTGTCCCCAGTCTATCGAGGGTCAAAGAGAAGAATAAGATGTCAAAAGGGTTCTGGTGATCAGCTTTACTTATCATCATCCAGGCCGAACTGAGGTAACGCCGTGCCCGTCTCCGTTTGAATAAGGCAGTAGTCGCGGAGCCCCGGTCCGACAGGCTGCATCGGGCGCAGGGGAAACGAGTGGTGATCAATTTTTGATATCGGCATCGGTGAATTGTCATCTTGCGGCGTCTTCAGCACATCCGTACCATCCCTGATCAATACGCAATCGGACGCTTCTGGTGGACCGCCGAGAGCAATAAACCAGGAGATAAAGTGAGCCAGTCTTTGCAAGTGCCGGCTCAATGGCGAAGTGCTCCCGGCGTGGCGACGTCGAAAATCATGTCGCGGGTGTTGGCGTTCGAGGTCGAGGGTGTCGGCCTGCTGCGCAACGGATGAACGTATGACTTACCTCAAGAACTGCTGGTACGCCGCAATGTGGTCCGAGGGACTCAAAGCCGGCGAGCTAGTTGCACGTACGCTGCTGGACGAGCCCCTGGTGTTCTTCAGGGATGCGTCAAGCGCTCCGGTCGCCATGGACGATATGTGTCCGCACCGACTGGCGCCGCTGCGTTTGGGCAAACTTCTGCCAGACGGGCGAATCCAGTGTGGTTACCACGGACTTGAGTTTGGGTCGGATGGCCAGTGCCTCAAGAATCCGCATGGCAGTGGTCGAATTCCAAAGAACTGTCGCGTCAAGACTTACCGGTTGGTCGAAAAACACACCCTGGTCTGGATCTGGATGGGCGATGCAACGCCAGACGAAGCCCTGATTCCCGACTTCCGTTATCTCGATCCAGACTCGGGTTATGACGTTGGGCAGCGCGACACGATCACGATGGAGACCAACTACCGGTACATCGTGGACAACCTGATGGACCTCAGCCACGCCTCTTTTCTGCACGACGGTGTGCTCGGGAATGAAGAGACCATCCCGGCAGAGATCCAGGTCCGGCAGGAAGGGCCGTATGTTTTCGTTCAGCGCGACATGCTCAACGTCAGTCCACCGTTGTTGAGAGACCTGCTGTTCAATCGGAACGGCGCGCCGGTCAACATGTGGGCAACCGTACGGTGGAGTGCGCCGGGAGCGGTGCTGAACGATGTCGGCACGTATGCCCTGGGCACGGACCGCAAGGATTTTTCCGGGCAACTTGGCTGTCACATCCTCACGCCTGAAACCGCCGACACGACGCTGTACCACACGGCTGCAGCTCGCCAAGGGCCGGTAGGAGCTGTTGCCGAGGAGGGTGACGAGGCTTTCAAGGCCCGCATCGCGGAATTGCGTCGTTTCGCCTTCAAGGAGCAGGACGATCCGATGCTCAAGGCGCAGCAGGAGAACATCAGGAAACACCCGGGCGTGTCTCCCTTGCTGCTGGAAGTGGATGCCGGACCGATGCGTTGCCAACGCATGCTCGACGCGCTGATCGCGGCCGAGCAAAAAAGCCAGGCAGTGCCCGCATAGGACCACACGGCCGATCCCACTCCCATTTTGCTCAATGCCATGACAACGACCCCCAAAAAATGAGGCTGAACGCGCTCGAGGAGCACTTCATCCACTCCCAAGTGGCGGCCACGTATGGCGCAGCTGATCTGGCCCTGCTGGCGCGCTGCATGCCCGCCCTGGATGAACTCGGCGACATGCGTCTGCAGGGCATGGACGAAGCGGGCATCGACATGCAGGTCTTGTCGCACACCAAACCGGGTGTGCATGAGATCCCCGACGCGCAGCAGGCGGCGTCCCTGGCGGTCGCAGCCAACGACTACATTGCGCTTGATTCTTCGAGTCCAACATGCAAGCTGTCCGCTGGTTTAACGCGCTGTCACTTGCAGACAGTGATTCTTCGCAAGCTCGCAAATCTCAACGCCGAGCGCATTTTGAAACTTTAACAACCCTGACTGGAATCCAACCCATGAAAACACTCAAACCTCTTTTGGTCGCCGCTGCGATGTCCGCCATCGCGGCACCAGGCCTCGTCAACGCGCAATCCGCGCCTTTCCCGTCGAAGACGGTGACGCTGGTCGTGCCCTTCAACCCAAGCAGCGGCAGCGACATCATCGCCCGCCTGATGGTTCCCAAACTCGCAGCGCGCTGGGGCCAGTCGGTGGTCATTGACAACAAACCCGGCGCCAGCGGCAATATTGGCGCGGCCCAGGTTGCCGCGGCGGCGCCGGATGGTCACACGCTGCTAATGGCGATCAACTCGTTCACGATGACGCCCGCGCTCTACAAGAACTTGACTTTCGATGCCGTGGCGGATTTCACACCGGTGGCGAAGCTGGCCGAGGCTGGTTACGCATTCGCCGTACATCCGAGTGTGCAGGCCAAGGACATGACGTCGATGATGGCCTTGATCAAGAAGAGTGGTGGAAAGATCAACTACGCGTCACCGGGCAACGGAACACCGCAACATTTCGCCATGGAACTGCTCAAGCTGCAATACGGACTGGATGTGTTTCACGTTCCCTACAAGGGCATCCAGGGTGCACTGACGGACCTGGCAGGTGGTCAGGTTCAGATGATGTTTGCAACCGTGCATTCGTTGCGCCCACTCGCGGAAGCAGGCCGCGTACACGAAATCGCCACTACCGGTGTGGTCCGCAATCCGCTTGCACCCAACGTCCCCACGTTCAAGGAGCAAGGCATCGATGTGATGGACAGCGTGGATGCATGGTATGCGGTCATAGCGCCGGCCAAGACGCCGGCCGATGTGGTCGCCCGCATCAACAAGGACTTCATCGAAGTCATCAACCAGGAAGACGTCAAATCGGCATTGGCCAAGCAGGGCCTGTCCATCAAGACCAGCACGCCTGCGCAACTCACCACCCTGATCAAGAGTGATATGGCACGCTGGCAGAAGGTTGTGACGGACGCGAAGATCACGGCCGATTGAGCATCCCCCGCGACCCATGCACTTACGCGGGCCAATCGACGCTTGGGCAATTGGCTGCGACAGTAAAGTCAAATTTCACTCATTTCATTGAGGAGATTACCGTGTCGACAAACCTGAAAACACGCTTGCTGGGAATTCTTGCCATACCGGTCATCGGTATCACCATTACCGCCTGCGGCGGCGGCACATTCGAAGTGACGCAAGGCACCGTGATTCAAAACGCGACGGTCGTCAACACCAGCGACGGATCGCTGAGCGCCGGCCAGGCGATTGTCGTCCAGGGCGGAAAGATCGTGAGTATCGCTCCGACCGCATCAGTGCGCGTCACCGGCACAGCGCAAGCGATCGATGCATCGGGAAAATATGTGGTGCCGGGATTCCTGGACATGCATACCCATTCCATGGTTCGCATCGACGCGAATCCAAGTTACTTTCCGTTGATGCTTGCAAATGGGATCACCGGCTTTCGTGAGATGGGGGAGTTTCCGGGGTCGTTTCCGAACATGGTTGCGCGCGCGGCCCAACTGAACGCCGACATTGCGGCGGGCCGCGTCGATGCCCCGGAGGCCCTGCTCGTCCCAGGCGACATATTCCCCTCATCCCCTGTCCCTACCACACCACCCATTTCGGCCGCGAGCGCGGTTCAGGGGGTGGTCCAGCAAAAAGCGCAGGGCGTCGGCTTCATTAAAGTAATTAGCGCCACGCGCGATGCCATCCTGGCGTTCCTGTCGGAGACCAAGAATCAGGGTTTGACCCTTGCCGGGCACCTGGCACCCGCCATTAGCGCCACGGAGTCGTCGCAAGCAGGTTGGAAATCCATCGAGCACCTCGGATCTCGCATGGGGATCCTGCTGGACTGCGCCACCGACGAGGCCAGCATGCGCCAGGCACTCATCAGTGCCGCGGGTACCAACGCGCCGCAGTACCCCACGGATGCAGCGTCCCTCCAGCGGGTCTTGAACACGCATAACATCGCCAAGTGCCAAGATTTGGCGAAGGTATTTGTTCAAAACAGTACTTGGCACGTTCCAACGCTGCGTCGTGTGCGAGGCTTGGACATCACTGACGATCCACTGCTCGTCAACGATCCGAATCTCATTTATGTCGACAAGACGAGACTCGCGGCCTGGAACCAATCCAGGCTGACGTATTCCAATCTCCCCGCGGCGACGAAGGCAGCTTTGGGCCAAATCTATAGTCTCAAGAAGTCGGTCGTAAAGTTGTTGAAGCAAAACGGTGTGAAGATGATGGCGGGCTCGGATGCGGGTCAGGCATCGACCTGGGTCATTCCGGGTTTCGGACTTCATGAAGATTTTCATGAACTCGCCGCGTCTGGTCTGTCACCGCTTGAAATTCTGCAGATGACCACACTCAACGGGGCGGAGTTCCTGAATCGCCTGTCGACGATGGGTAGCGTCGACGTGGGCAAGAATGCCGATCTCGTGTTGCTCGATGCCAATCCAATCCAGGATGTGACCAATCTCGACAAGATTTCGGGCGTATTCCTGAAGGGGAAGTATTTCTCGAAAGATGCGCTGGAAAAGATGAAGAGCGACGTGGCAAACACGTACTTGAAATCGCCGACGGCGGTCATCGCTCCGGGCGTTGAAGAACCGAGTCACACCGATTGAGACGTTGCTTTGAGCGAGAGCGTTCCTTCATCGTCAGTGGTAGTAGTCGCCGCCGCGGACGTTGTAGTGCAACGGCAGAGACGCTTGCGTCGGCAGTGCCGGCATTTGCTGCCGATCGAGGCCGCCGGCGGCCAGGACGATTTCGCGCTGCGATGGGGGTGGGCGAGCGGACCGGGCAGCGCCCCCGGGCGCACGCAGCGCGGCTGGAATACCTGACGCTGCTTGACGTGTGGATCGAAGACCGGCCGCGAGTCCGCGCGTGGTGATCAGTCGCTGGGGCTGTTAGCTTAGGCGATGAACTTATTCCAGGTTTCCAGGCCGAGCCAACGCATCCAGGTGCCGGCGTGCCTCTTCTGAACTCTCTGATTGCCAAGCTGGCGCGCTGGTCGCGTCCGGAAGCACTGAGTTAGGGTCGAAGTCTGCGCGCTCGACCGGCGCTTGGCCGGCAACGGCGGACTTGGCCAAAGTGGCGGGTCATCCACCGTCTTATCCGTCTTTAGTTTTCCCGCTGCCTCGAGACAATCAGGCATGGAATCGAATAGCCAGGATCGCAATCTACCGGCGTCGGAACGTAAGCTAAAACGCGCTGCCCAGGACGGCCAGGTTACGCGCTCACGCGATCTGTCGCACCTGGCGGTTCTGGGCGCCGGCGCGGTAGCGCTGATGGCCCTGGCGCCCTTCATGTTCGACCGCCTGCGGCTGGAT
>JANNGR010000290.1:0-14547 GCA_031403955.1 Betaproteobacteria bacterium | reverse complement strand
GTCGGCCACCAGCAGGTCGGGCTCGACCAGCAACGCCATGGCGATCATCACCCGCTGGCGCATGCCACCCGATAGCTGGTGCGGATAGGCCGCCAGACGCATGGCGGCATCGGCAATACCCACACTGTCAAGCGCGGCCCTGGCGCGGGTCAACGCGGCGTCGCGGCTGATGCCGGGATGGCGCCGGCGCAATACGTCCACCAGATGCGTGGCCACGGTGAACAAAGGGTTCAACGCGGTCATCGGGTCCTGGAAAATCATCGCGATACGCCGCCCGCGCCAACTGGCCATGGCGGCTTCGTCCAGCGCCAGCAGGTCGGTGCCGTCGAATTCGATCTGGCCGCCCAGGTGCGTCACGTTGGACGGCAACAAACGCAGCAGGCAACTCGCCAGGCTGGACTTGCCGGAGCCCGATTCACCGACCACGCCCAGGATGCGCCCACGCCCGATGTCCAGGTCGAGCCCGCGCAGGATAAACGCCGTGCCACGTTGCGTCGCGGCCTCGAGTTTCAGGTTGCGGATGCGAACCAGCGGCGCTTCCATGTTCAACCTAGGAACCGCAGTTGGACGCGCCCGAGTGGGCTGCGATGCGGTGCGCTGGCAAGGCGCGACGACGCTGCGGGCTAATGCCCGCGAGGAGGAGCAACGCCGCCAGCGTGCCGTAGCGCGGCTCAATCGGGCGCGTAGCGCACTCACCTAAGGGATGACGTTGGTCGTGGGGGAAAAAGTCAATGTTCATACCAGTTTGCCTGCGGGGAAAAGCGGTCAACTGCGGTTTCTAGGTTCAATACTCGCGCCCGATACGCGGGTCTACCGCATCACGCAGCGCTTCGCCAAACAGGGTAAAGCCAAGTGTGGCGAGCGCCAGCGCGACGCTCGACACCACCACCGGCACCCAGGTCTGCGATAGGTACTGGTAACCGTCCTGAATCAGCGTGCCCCAGCTCGCCAGCGGCGGGCGCACACCCAGACCCAGAAACGACAGTCCGGCCTCGATGGTTATTACCACCGGTATATCCATCGAGGCCAGGATCACCAGCGGCCCCAGGATATTGGGCAATACATGGTGGAACACCATGCGCGGCCAGGAGGCGCCAAGAATACGCTCCGCCTCCAGGAACGGCGCGCTTTTTAGCGCCAGTACCTGCGAACGCGCGACGCGGCCGAAATGCGGTATCAGCGTGATGGCCACGATCAACACCACGATCAGCATCGAGGGCCCGAAAACGGCCACAATCGCCAGCGCCAGCACCAGGCTGGGAAACGAGGCAATCACGTCAAAGACGATCAGCACAAAACGTTCACTGCGCGCCGGCAAATAAGCCGCCAGGATGCCCAGCGAGGTGCCCAGGGTGAGCGCGATGGCAATCGAAGATACCGCCACCCGCATCGCCACCGAAGCGCCATGCACCATGCGCGAGAACAGGTCACGCCCGAGATGGTCGGTACCGAACCAGTGCGCGCCGGACGGTGCGCTGAAGCGGTTCATCACATCCAGGGCATCCGGGTTGTGGGTGGCAACCCAGGGCGCAAAGATGGCGCATAACAGGACCATGGCCACCAGGCCCAGACCGGTCGCGCCGGTGACGCTGGAGCAGACTTTGCGCAGCGTCGTAGCTACGCTGCCGGCCAGACTCACCCTGCAGCCCCGGCTCGCGCACTGTCATGCCGAATACGCGGGTCAATGGCGGAATACGACAGGTCGACCAGCAGATTGACCAGCACAAACACCACCACCACCACCAGCACCGCGCCTTGCACCACCGGATAGTTACGGTCTGAAATGGCGCCATAAATCAGGCGCCCCAATCCGGGACGGGCAAACACAATCTCGATCAATACCGCACCACCGAGCAAACGCCCGATGCCCAGCCCCAGGATAGTGATGGTCGGAATACAGGCGTTTTTTAGCGCGTATTTGTAAGTGATCAGGCGTTCGGACAAGCCATAGGCGCGTGAGGTTCGGATGTAGTTTTCGCCCATCACCTCCAACATCGAGGTGCGCACCAGCCGGGCGATGAAGCCGATCCAACCCAGTGCCAATGCCAGGGTGGGCAGAATCATGCGCCTGAATTCGTCGACCAAGTCTCCGCTGCGGCTCGATCCCAAAACCGGCAACCAGTCGAGCCAGATGGCGAAGATCAGCAGCAGGAAAATCGCGATCACAAACCCGGGAACGGCGATGAACGCCACCGAGATGAAAGCCAGGATATTGTCGAGCCAGGTGCCCCGGTGGGTGGCGGCGAAAATGCCCAGCGGAATGCCGGTCACCACTGCCAGCGTTATGGCCGAAAAAGTCAGGATGATGGTGTACGGAATGACGGCCGCAATCAGGCTCGCCACCGAGCGTCCGGACACCACGTCGGTGCCCAGATTACCGCTCAGCAGACTGCCGAAAAAGCGCCACAGCCGGATGTGCACCGGCTGGTCCAGCCCCATCTCGCTGATAAAACGGCGCGACAACTCGGGTGTGGCCTGCGGCCCGAGCAAGGTGGACGCCGGATCGCCCGGCACGATGCTGGATAACGTGAACAGCAGCAACATGGCGCCGAACACGATCAGCACCGTCGTGACCAGGCGACTGGCCAGGTAACGAATCGTCTCAGGCCGCACTGAAGTCGGAATATTGCCAGTCGATCCAGCCCGGTATCGAAGCCGGACGAATCCAGCTACGGTGAATCAGCGAGTTGGCTTCGTTGGTCAACCAGACGAAAGCGCTGCTTTTGTCCATTACTTTCTGCGCGTCGAGCACCATCTGGCGGCGTTTGGCGGCGTCCATTTCGCCTGCGGCATTGTTGAACAGGGTGTCAAACTCCGGGCTGTTCCAACGCGACCAGTTCCACTCGCCGATCTGCTTGGGAATGAACCATTGCAGCACGAAGTTGGGGTCGTGTTTGCCGGTAAAGCGTGAAATGTAGAGGTCCAGGTTCTTGCCGGCGTCGCCCTTGCCTGAATTCCAGTAAGTCCCGCCTTCCTGCGCATCCACATCCACCGTGATACCCACCTCGGCCAGCAGGGCGCGCGCCACCAGCGCCATGTTCTGATATTGCTGCTGGTTCAGGATCGTCAGTTTCAGCTTCAGGTTGGAGGCACCCGCCGACGCCAGCAATGCCTTTGCCTCGGCCACGTTGCGTTTGTAGGCCGGCGCCTCGCGCCAATGGCCCATGATCTGCGGCGGCACCACCGTGTTCAGGCGCGGCACCTTGCCGTTGTAACCGGCCAGCAGCATCTGGTCCACGTCCAGCCCAAGCCGGATCGCCTGGCGCACGCGCAGGTCGGCCAACTGCCCCTTTTCGATGTTCATGCCCAGCCAGACATAGGCCATGCTCGGCTGGTCGCTGACGGTCAGCCCGGCGATGCTGCGTAATGGGTCGGCGGCTGCAGGCGAAAGCACCGCAAAGTCAAGCTCGCCCGAGCGCAGCGCCAGATCGGTGGTCTTGGCATCGCTGATCACGCGCAAAGCGATCTCGTCGAAATACCGCTTGCGCCCGGCGTAAACCGGGTTACGCCGTAATGTCACGCCCTTCTGGCGCTCATAAGAAGCCACCATGTATGGTCCGGAGCCGACCGGCTTGGTGCCAAAGGCATCCACGCCGCGTTGCTCAAGCGCTTTTTTGGACACGATGCAACCCGAACCGTCGGCAATAACCACGTCAAAAATATTGGCGCGGGCATGGGCCAGCGTGATGCGCCCTTCATACTTGTTCTTTACCTCCACCCCCACCAAATGCAGCCAGTCGTTCTTGTAGGTGGACTCCTTGGCGCCATCCTTGGGTGGCAAACCAATACGCTCGTACGAGTACTTCACGTCCTCGGCCGTCATTTCGCCAAAACCGTCAGAAAACATCTGGCCCGGTTTGAGCTTGAATTCGATTGCCGTCGGGGAGACTTGTTTTACCTCGGAAGCGGCCTCCAGCTCAAGCTCGGCGGAATTCGCCTTGGGAGTCATCAGGCGCTGGTAAATCGAGCGCATGACGTTGCCCTCGGTGGCTCCAATTCGATGCGCTGGATCGATGGCGCCGAATTCATTGACCACCCGCACCGCGATATTGGGCCGTGGGCCGCCCGTGGTTTGCGCCTGCATAACGTTTGGCAGGCTGACGCCGGCGGTGCCAACAATACCGGCACTCGCGGCCAGGAAATCGCGTCTTGATACTCTTTTACCCATGTTCATACTCCTCAAAAAATCAGCGTTTATCAGACCAGCCTGTGCCAGTCTTACCGGGCTGCCGAGATCGCCCGCTCCGTAGATTCGGTGTGATGTTTCATTTCCAGATAAACACCCCCTTCCAGAGCCCAAGGCCTTCAGGAAAACCTGAGTCGTTGACCAATGCCAAGCCGCTGCGCTTTTTCAAGCATAACGTGACCCAGCGCAATGTCACTCAGGGACAACCCCCGATGCCAGAACAGGATTCTCTCGTCTTGCGTCTCACGCCCCGGTTTCAGTCCCGCCACCACCTGACCCATCTCCGCATACAAGGTTTGTGGCGAGAGTTTTCCGGCTTCGACATGCGCGCGCAAGGCACCAAACTGCCCGCCCCTGCACTGGCCCCAGTCGTCAACCACCAGTTTGGACATGATGTCGGTCAGGCTCAATTCGACCGCGCTCATGGTTCCATAAGGCACCACGAAAGCACCGCTCTTGATCCACTCGGTCTTTAGCAGCGGCGCCGGCTCGCGCAGGCGCGACGCCTCGACCACGATGTCGGCGCCCAGCACGGTTTCCTGCCAGGTGTCGCAGGCAACAACTGTTTTACCCAGATCGTCGGACAGGCGCCGGGCAAAGCCGGTGCGGCTTTCGATGCGACGTGAATGCACCCGGATCAGGTCGAAATCGAACAGTTTATCGAGCAGGCGCACGTTCCAGTAAGCGGTGCCACGGGCACCGATGTGACCCAGCACCTTGGAGTTCTTGCGCGCCAGGTATTTGGCGCCGATCGCCGTCATCGCGCCGGTGCGCATTTCGGTGAGCGCGGTGGCGTCGATGATCGCCACCGGAACGCCGGTGCGCGGGTCGAACAGCGTCAACATGCCGACCTCGGACGGCAGATCAAGCTTGTAATTGTCGACAAAGTCACCCACCACCTTGACACCGGCCAGATTGACCGGCGCGCCGATTGCACCGCGCAGGACGTTGAAATGCCCGTCAACACCGGCCTTTGGCATCAGATGCACACGCGGCTCAATGACGCATTCGCCTCGTCCCTGCGCAGCCAGGCCGGTCTCGACCGCCTGCAGGATTTCGTCGTCGGTAATGGCCAGTGCCGCGAGGTCCGGGCCATTCAGGTAGTTGATGTAGATTGGTTTCACACAACGCCGTGCAGTTTGAACCAACCCATCATTTCGTTCCAGCCGGCTTGCGCGGCTTCCTTGCGGTAAGTTGGCCGATAGTCGGCGTGGAACCCGTGCGGCACATCGGGGTAGAGGATGAAGGTGCTCATGCGGCTGTTCTTGTTGCCGGTTTTGAGCACTTCCTGCAAACGCGCGAGCTGCGCCACTGGTATGCCACCATCGGCACCGGCATACAGACCCAATACCGGAGCGTTGAGCGTGCCCGCAATATCGAACGGGGTCTGCGCCATGGCCGGTGGCGTGGGGTTCAAGCCGCCGTACCAGGCCACCGCCGCCTTGATTTTTTTGCTGTGCGCTGTGTACATCCATACCGAACGGCCGCCCCGGTACATGCCGGTGATGCCGATCTTTTTTGCGTTGGCCTTGGGCTGCTTTTCGATGAACTCGACCAGACTGTCAAGATCGGACAACATCTGGGCATCGGCCAGTTTGTTGGCCGCGGCCACCACCTCGCCGATGGCCGTGACCTTGGACAGGTCACCGAATCGGAAAAACGGGTCGAGAGACACTCCAACGTAACCGACCTTCGCCAGCCGGCGGCAGATGTCTTTCTGGTATTCATGCATGCCAAATACCTCCGGAATCACGATCACCACCGGGTACTTGCCAGCCTTGGCCGGGGCGGCCAGGTAGCCGGGCATCTGGCCACCCGCTACCGGTACCGCGACATCGGCCACCTCCAGTCCATCGGCTGGCGTGCGGATAACCGACTGCGCATTGAGTGGCCCGGCGGCAAGCGCAAAACCCAACGTGCCGCTGGCGGCGATGAAACCCCGGCGGCTTGGTTTTACAACCGGCAGCAGGCTCTCGAGATGGGGGTCGGCAAATTGGCGTTGGTCATGCAGCATGGTGAAAGTCTCCTGGATTGTTGCGTGGATCGAGGCCGGTAGCCTGTTGCGCCCGGCGTTATTGGGCCGAGTGGCAAGAACAGACTACCCAGTTAGCTGATTACCACCAGGTCAATTGGTTCCGCGATGCCGGCGCATTGGCGAGCGGCGCGGACCTCGCCTGCGCGCGTTCCGCTGTAGCCCTGAGAAATTGCCCGCTCAACCGCGACGGTGGTGGTGAGCGCACGGACCCGCTCGAGCTTGGTGTGGTTTTGCAGTTTGGCCGCGCGGTTGACCGGGTCACCGATCACCGCGTATTCAAGGCGGCCCTCGTCGCCAATCGCGCCGCAGGTTACCGTGCCTACCTCAATGCCGATGCCGACACCGGGCGCGGGCAGATTTTGCGCGGCGCGCCCAGCCGCCCAGTCGCCCAACCCGTCGAGCAACTGCTCAGTGGTGCGCAGCGCGTCGGCCGCATAGGTCTGTGACGGACTGGTGGCGCCGAACGTGATCATGATGCCGTCGCCCAGATAGGTAGTGATGCTGCCGCCGTTACGCTGGATTATGGGCACCGCGAGTTTCTGGTACTGGCCCAAAAGGGCGATCAATTCACCCGGCGCCAGCTCGGTGGCGAGGCGGGTGAATCCACGCATATCCACAAACATCGCGGCGGCCTCGGTTTGCAGCCCTTGGCCAGGCTGCAGGATTTCGTCCGCGCTGACGATAGTGGCCGCGACCTCGGGTGCGAAAAAGCGCGCCAGTTGGGAAGCCGCCGCCTGTCCGGCGACCGAACGGTGCAGCAACGCACGCGCCCGCGCGGCGGAAATCGCCAGCAGGACCGACACCATGATGATCGAGATGATCTTGTCCATTTCGCCGCCGATCAGGATCTCCAGCGACGTCATGTAGGCGACGTAGTCCTGTGTAATCAAGTCTCGTCCACCCGGCGCACGAATGGCCAGAGCCAGCAATACCAGCCAACCCAGGGCGGCGCATGCGCCGGCGAATAACACGTAGGCCGGCGACAGGCTCAGGGCGCGCAGCGCGATGAAGATGAATACATACAGCAACGTGGGCGCTTTCAGGTAAAACGCCGCCACCTGAGCGTACTGAATGTGAAAACTCCAGATCGTGACCATCAGCACCGTGATGTCGACCACCACCGACAACATCAGCATGCCGTGGCCCAGCCGATTGCGATAGGCCAGATACAGCCGCCAGGCGGTAAACGCGCCATACACGCCCAATGCCCAGGGCACCGGGTGCAACATCACGTCAGGGGGAAAAGTCTTGCGCGAGAAGCTGTAGAACAAAGCAAACGTCAACACCAGGCCGGCCTGCACCCAGCCGGCGAGAATTTCGTTGCGGCGCCGTTGCCGCTCCAGGTCGCGCTGCACGTGGCTCGGCAAAGCCACCAACTCGGCGCCGGAAATCCAGCTACCAAGGCGGTTCCAGACCGGCCGAACTGCGACCAGGCTGGTAGTTGGTGCGATCTCGCGCATTGGGTTGGGTCGGTGCGGACCGGGACTATCTTACTAAGCGGCTGAAATGCCTACCAGTGCGTTGCTCCGGAGAATATCCAGCGCCAGCTCAGGTTGCAAGCAATGTGCCAAACGCCGTAGTTACCTCACGGTCGCTGCGCCAGCCGGCGCACCAAGGCAGGAAATCATTTGCCGGTAACGGCTTGCTCATGAAGTAGCCCTGCGCTTCGTCACATGTCAGGTCTTTTAGCTTGCGCCAGATCAAGCCGTTCTCGACGCCTTCCGCAACCACGCTCAGGCCCAGGTTGTGCGCCAGGTCGATTGTGGAGCGCACGATCTTGGCGTCGTCTTCGTCTTTTTCCATGTTGATTACAAAAGACTTGTCAATCTTCAACTCGTCCACCGGCAAGCGCTTTAGGTAGGCCAGCGAAGAGTAACCCGTGCCGAAGTCATCGATGGACAGTTTGAACCCCAATTCGGACAGGCGGTTCAGCGTGCCTTGCGCCCGCTGTGGGTCATCCATGATCGCGCTCTCGGTGATCTCCAGGCAAAAGGCGCCGGCCGGCAGCTTGTGTTTGGCGAGAATTACCTCCAGGCGCGAAGGAAAATCCAGGTCGAGCAAATCACGGGTCGAGAGATTGATCGCAATACGCACCGGCGGATGACAGGCCTGCAGCGCAAAACACAGGCCCGCCGCCTCCTCGAAAATCCACATGGTCAATTGCCGCACAAAACCGGTCTGCTCGGCGAACGGAATAAATTCCAGTGGCGGCACCAGGCCCCGCTGTGGATGTTGCCAGCGTACCAGCGCTTCGGCCGCCACGACCGTCGAGTCGCCCAAAGCGATCTTGGGTTGCAGAAACAGGCGCAGCTCGCCATGGTCAACCGCATGGCGCAACTGGGACAACAACGACAGGGTCTGCGAACTCGATGAGTCGAGCGCCGGATCGTACAACTGCATCACGGTGGTCTTGGCTTTGGCAGCGTACATTGCCACCTCGGCGCGCGACAGCAGGGTATCGGCATCACTGGCGTGTATCGGCCAGCAGGCAATGCCGATGCTGGCACTCAAGTCCACCGTCTGGTCTTCAAACTCCAGCGGCAGCTCAAACGACTTCGCAATACGCTGTGCCACGGCGACCGCGCTTTGCGCGTCGCTTTGCGTCAACAACACCGCGAACTCGTCGCCGCCCAGCCGCGCCACCATATCGCCGGCACGCAAGTCCTGCTGCGTCAGGCGTTTGGCCACGGCAATCAACAACAAGTCGCCAAAAGAATAACCCAGCACATCATTGACGTGTTTGAAGCGGTCGATGTCGAGCATCACAACCGATACATTGCCCCGGCCCATTTCCGTCACGGCCCCCTGGATGTCTATCTCGCGCTGCACCGCGTCATGAAAACGCGCCCGGTTCGGCAGGCCGGTCAGGCGATCCCAATACGCCAGCTTGCGGATCTCAGCCTGCTGGGCGCCGATGTTGATGCGCATGGCATCAAACGCTTTGGCCAGACCACCAATCTCGTCGTGCCGGTCCATGTGCTCCATCTTGGCGTCATATTGACCTAATCCCAGCCGGTGCGTCGCGCTGACCAGCGAACGCAGCGGCGTGGTGACGCGGCGCGCCGCAATCACGCTGCCAACGCCAAACAGGACAACTCCCAGCACGGTGATCCAGGCCAGCGCGACCTGGGCCTGGCGAAACGGCGCCACCACATCATTCACGGAACGCAGCAACACGGTATGCACATTGCCGCCCACACCGGCACCGGCATCGAGCTTGACAGTGCGCGCAATCAGACGGTCGCCACTCACCGGCAACTCCTGCACGTCTCCCGGTATTGCCTGCAGCGACTGCAAGGCCTCGGTTGGCAAAGTGGTCACGACCACCATCGCGTTTTCACCGCTGGGCTGGCTGTACAAGGCAAGATGCATTTCCGAGATCGCCCGCATGTCGTCCAACAGCTTCTGGCTGATCGGGAAACCCATCAACACCCAGCCCACCAGCACCGGCGCCCGCATTGGCACCATGACGAACTGGTACGGCAAACGCCCGATCAGCGCAATCTGGCTGCCTTGCGGGTCGCGCGACAGCGGGGCCACCAGTTGGCGCAGCATGGGGGCCAACGCAGCTGCGTCCTGGCCCTCGCCCACCGCGCGCAGCGCCAGGTTGGTGTCCATCAGTACAGTCACCGTGGCACCGATGCGCGCCCCGTTGTTCTCGAGCGCGGACCGGATCGTATCGATATCGCCTGTGTTCACGGCCGAACGAAATCCAAAATCTGCCGCCAGCAAATTTGCCCCCTGGCTTAGCTTTTGCGCATTCTGATCCAGCAGCCTGCGCCAGACCCGCTCTCCCACCACCAATTCCTGTGCCACCTGGCGCCGCGCGCTCTGGTCGATGCTGATGCGTACCACACTGAATACCGCCGTCTGCATCAACAACAGCAACAACATCGACAACGCCGCAATGCGTGAGGACAGGCCCCAGTAACCCGGCCGCCATTCAATTTTCATGGCGAGACACCGGTCAGCCGCAAAATGGTGGTGTTATCGGCTGGCCCCACCACCAGCGGCTGGTCGGCCGCGGCGGCGCCAACCGGCAGACCCGGGTGCCACACCCGCAACCGGTAGTTGCCGGCCGGCACGTTGCCAATCACAACCGTCCCCGCCTGGGCGCTGCGCCCGTAATAGGGTGTATCGACCACCACCACCCAGGCCGCCATGTTGTCATGGATATTGCAGCCCAGAATCGCTACGCCAGCCTTGTCGAAAACCACCGGACTGGCGGAGGTGCCGGTATACAGCTTGAGTTCGAACGTCTTGGCGACCGAGAACGAATAAACATGGTGTCGGACCGTGTCGCGGTTGGGAAAAGAGACCGAGGTACCAACCGGCAGGACCAGTACGCGGGGGACAAACTGTTTGTTGACCTGCGCCATCTCGACACCTAGCGCCGGCTTCACCGCCAGACGCAGTTCGCGTGATTCCAGAAACACGACTGCCTCCGGTAACGGCTTACCGGCGCCATCCTGAACCTGGATCTCCACCGTGACGGCAACTGCCGGTCCCATCGCCACGGCCAGAAAACAGCACAGGCTTCGGTTAGGTTTCATCATGCCCCAAGCTTTATCGGCCTGTGCTGCACCTGATACAAGGAGACCGGGGCCGATGGACCGACCATCCGGCAGGGCTAAAAAACGTACTGCAGACGCATGGAAAACATGCGACCGCCGGTGCCGTAGATCGATCCACTCAACAACGCAACCTGGTATTTGATCGCGTCGGTTGCGCCCACCGGCACGGTGCCGGAAATCATCGGTCCGGCGCGGTGCGATTGCTGCTTGCGTGGTGCCCAATGATTCCAGTCGCCCAGTTCCCCAAATCCCTGCAGGCCGAACTGAAACTCCGGTTTCCAGCGGTATTTGGCCTGCCATTGGTATTTGAGCTGCGTGGGTGTGGACGCCACCGAGTCAAAATTTCGCTCGAAGATCAGGTTGGCGTTGATCTGCATGCGGCCCAGCTCGGTTTGCAGCACCGGCCCGAACTCTAGCGCAGAGCTTCCAGGGCGACCGTGGTTGCGGATCAGGTTGGTATGCAACGCCAGATCGAAATCGTACTGGCCTTGGGTCAGCAGAAAGTCGTTTTGCCAATTCAGGCTGCTAAATCGGGTCGCCATGCCGCTCGATCCGATGTAGCTGCCCAAAAGCTCGGTGTGCCAGCGTTTTGTAACCCCATAACCAACTCCGATTTCCGGCCAGATGACCTCGGCAGCTCTCGGAAACTTGACGGTCCAGTAGCGGAAATTCAGATTGGCCTCACCCTCGTTTTCATAGACCGTGACGAGGTAATAACCGGGGTCGGCGAATGCCGCCGCGCTGGCTAGCAGGCCGGCCAGTGCAATCACAAGTGTCTTGGCTTTTCTGGGCTCCACCGGGCGCTCGATCAATCGCCGCACCGCGGTTGTGTTGGTAGTCATGCGCATCGTGTTGCGGTTGATCTGTGCTCTATCGCCGTGGCCTGCAGGGGGTTAGGAGGGGTCGGATTCGAGACCCGTTGACATGCTACACCATGCCACCCGTGCGACCACCGGCTCTGCGCAGCGTGCCGCGGTCGTGGCCTGCGCGCGCCGGTGCGCCGCCACGGCCAGACCGTTCCACGAGATCACCCTGCCCGCGAGCATCGAGACGCTTGGCGCGTGGCAACTCTTGGCAGTGGGTGGCTGAGATCAATGTCACCGGACCGGCCTGTTTTCAGGAGATCACGGGCCAGACCGGGTTCGACGTGGTCGCGATGTTTGTCGACACGCTGGAAGCTGGGCCTCGCGTTTTTCAGTGCTAGGATCGCATCATGACCGCAACAGCCATTGAACAAACTGTATTGCGCCTACCCAAACAGGATCGGGCACATCTGGTTCGATTGCTCCTGGATAGCTTGGATGAGCCCTCGGAAAATGATACTCAGAAGCTTTGGCTTCAAGAGGCCCAGCGCCGCGCGGATGAAATAGACCAAGGCAAAGCACAGTTAGTCCGCGGCGAAGACCTGGAACAGCAAGTACAAGCCCTCTTCAGGTGAAATATTGGCTCCACCCTGAAGCGGCTGAAGAACACAAGAAACAGGTCGCCTACTATGAAGGCACCGAAGCCGGTTTGGGTCGGCGGTATCACGCGGAATTTCTCGAAGTGCTGTCCCGTGCCTGCACGGCGCCTCACCGATCACGCATCGTTCTTGCGCCTGACATACGTCGCTCCATGTTCTAGATCACGTGTAGCCGGTGGCCCCGGCTGACCAGCTTGCGCAGGGCCTTGTCCAGCGAGGCCAGATCCCCGCCGATGCTGCCCAAATGGCGAATCTCGCCGTCGCGTCCAGTGTCCGCCGTGGCGATGTCGATGCTGTCTTTGTGTAGTCCAAACCACGTACAGGGTGGTAGAGTTATCCATGGCTCGTCTCCTTGCAATTTCACAGCGACCACACCGCCCATCGTTGCGGTGCATTGTTGTAGCTCGGCACACCCCTGGCGTGCAACCTACGATGTCGCAGGAGTCGGGCCAACCAAGTTCACTACGCCATTTTGCCTAGCGTTACAAGCGACATGCCGGCTTCCGTGCTCTACCACTACACAGACGCTGCCGGCGCCATTGGGATGATCCGAAGCCGCCGGCTTTGGGCATCCAACATTGCGCACATGAACGATGCTCAGGAGGACTTGTATGGCGTCAATCAGGTCGCCTACTTTCTCGAGTTGCGAGCACAAAGGCGGACCGGTGCCGAACAGCGCTTTCTGCAAGAGCTGGCAGCAATCTTTCGCCGAGGTCCGGGGGGAAGATTCAGATACGCATTCTGTTTGAGCGAAGAGCCGGACTTGCTAAGTCAATGGCGCGGCTACACGCCACAAGGCGGCTACTCCATTGGGTTTCAGGCGGAACTACTCCAAGCCGTTGCCCATCGAAACGCGTTGTCTCTCTCGCCATGTATCTACGGCGGAGAGGAGCAGCGATTGGCCATCGAGCAGCACTTGGGCGGCGTTCTGGATAGTTACGGCAATTGGGACATCGAGGCGTCAGAGGTCTCAATCCGCACACGCAACCTTCTGTCAGCGTCGGAGGCAGTTCGATCGGTAATCAAACACCCCAGCTTCGCGGAGGAGCGCGAATGGCGACTCCATGGCCCCGTATCGTCGGTCGACCCCAGGTGCAATTGGCGTCCCGCGCGCCCCTACATCCGGCCCTATGTCGAGATCAACCTCATCGATGAAGCCACGCCCACAACCGCCAATCCCATGGCTGAAGTTCGAATTGGGCCGGGCTTGGATAGAAAGCGAGCTATGGACGCACTGTCACATCTGTTCAGTGGCCTGAATCTCCCTAGCCCGAATATCAGTTGTTCGGCCTCACCACTCCGAACCTGAACTATCGTGAGGCCTAACAGGTCTCCCAACAGGGCTTTCGCCGGTTAGCTCCAACGGTGTGCCGCGCATGGCACGAATCCCGCAGGGTAAAGGGCCGGGCAGACCATCGGCCACCTGCACATGCATCTGGTCCCCCGGTATCCCGGTGACAGGCCCGACCCGCGCGGCGGCGTGCGCTGGGTCATCCCGGAAAAGGCCGACTACTGGACTGAGCGCGACCAGGCGCAGCCGACATGAAGACCGCAATCGAGGTCCTGGATGCCTTCGAAAACATCCGCCGCGCGCAACGGGCGGGCGTCTACGCGCCGCACAAGCCGATGCTGATCCTGCTGGCATTGGCCCGGGTGCAGCGTGGCGAACCGAGGATGGTCGAGTTCACGGCCATCGATGAGCTGCTGAAGCAACTGCTGGCCGAGTTCAGCCCCAGCAGCGCCGCCAAGTCACGCCACTACCCGTTCTGGCACCTGGCTACCGACGGCCACGGCGCGCTGTGGGACCTGAGCGGCCCGCGCGAGGTCTTGAAGCGCCCTGCCGGCGCCACGCGATTCACGCGCCACAGCATGCGGATTTGCTGCCGGCGCCTGAGTTTCTGGCGTGGAACACGAAGAACGTGTTCAAGACGCCGGCTCGGCAGGTCGTGCTGGCTGGGGCTACACCCCGCGCAGGACGCGGAACTCCCTGAACAAAACTGCGCGAACAACTGCTTTGCGCCCGAAGGCCAGCGGGCCGTTGGCGACGATAGGAGGTTGAGCACGTGTGGCGAGTTTGAGGATGTCCGGCAGGAGAGCGGCTCAGGTGCAACCGCACCTGGCCATTTGAAGGGTGGCGTATGCGGCATTTGCACGCCTGGCGTCTGCCAGCGCCTGAGTGCGCCTCTCATGACTCAAGGGCTTCAGCAGCGACGGATGTGACTGCTGAACCAGCAGGCGCCGCGTTTGTTCAATTGACTCCCACGTCGCCCCTGCAGTCGTCTTCAGGACT
>JANNGR010000289.1:0-2264 GCA_031403955.1 Betaproteobacteria bacterium | reverse complement strand
GCGGATCGGCGAGGCGTCGATGCGGGTGACGGTGGTCGAGAGGCGCGCTCCGGACTTGGGTGTGTTGGATGTGGTGCCGGGCGGCTTGCGCATCGTGGAATGCGCCGATGGGGTGACCGAGGCGGAGTTGCGCAGCGCAACCGAAGCCACGCTGATCAACTGACCGTCGGCTGGTTTGTCTGGGTATTCCTTCCCGAATGTAAGATCATGCTAAAGCTGGATTTTTCCGGCAACTTGCATCAGGAAATTCTGGAAAAAGGCATGCAAGAGCACTGCGACGCGGATCTTTGCGGTCTTGTGTCATCTGGTTGAAACAGCCGTGCTGTAACGTCGTCATCGACGCCGTCAAATTCGCCATCTGAAAAGCTGTTTCGAGAACATGTTTTCGGTAGCCGCGAGAGAAAAGAGTGCGCCAACCAAGACAGCAAGCGCAGCGCCTCGATGGCGTTGCTCTTGCCGGCGGCGTTGGCGCCGATCAGCACCGTCAAAGGGCCCAGCGGCAATTGCGCGTCTCTGAAGCTCTTGAAGTTGCTGAAGGTGAAGGTGGCGAGCATGAGACCTCCTGTCAATGAGGCAGCAGTTCGGTGACTGCTGGCGTCGACCGATCTGTCGGCGAGAGCGCGCTGCGAGTTGGCGCACTGTCGGTTGCCAGTGACGGTTCGTTCTCGCCCCACACACGAGTCAGCGTGGCGTGAATCTTCTTCTCGAAACGGGTGATCAGCTCGCGGTTGGCGGCGACCAGTGCCTGCTCGGCTTCGAGCTCGGCAACGATAGCCTGCTGGGTGGCGAGTGGCGGAAGCGATATTTCAATTGACGCCAGAATGCCTTGATTCAAATTCTTCATCGTCACACCAACGGCCTGCTCGTTCAAAAAAGCCTTTATCTTTGGCGACGTAATTTGAAAGAAAGCGAATCTAACGTCGCATTGCGCCTTCAACCGAATGACAAAGCAACCCGTTCCGCAGAGCCATCCATTCATTGCTGAGCTAACCACGGCGCATCGCCCCATTTCGCCACGTCGGCCAATGACAAGGTCGTTCCCTCGAACGGCGAATTCCTGCAGACGGTCTTTTGTTTTGGATGAAACCATCTTCACGTTATCTGTGCTAATCAGCCCTTCCACAATGTTTTGAGGGTTGATGACAGGTACTCCATCTGCGACGTAGTCACTTTGGTGCAGCGCAGTTCCAAATGGCCCCGTCAAAATAACTTCGCAAACTTCGCCAAGCGCGACCGCTGGCCAGTCGGGGTGGGCGGGGATGCGGGGGCGGTAGTTATCGAGCACGGCGCGGGCGCCGTCGATGATCTTCTGGTAACCCTCGATCTCCGCCACGATCTGCTTTTGCACCTCCAGCGGCGGCAGCGGTATTTGAAGTTCGCAGAACTTGGACTTGGAAATTTCGGCAAACGTCCCGCCCGTCGCCCATGCTTGCATCGTTGGCACGAGTTTGGTGAGCGCCAGCGCGACATACTCTGGCACTGCCCGCTCCGCATCTTCGATCACGATATTCTTGAAACCTTGATTCGTCGCCATTGCGACGCGGTTGATTGCGACGCGGCCGATGGTTGCGCGAGTTGAGACAACCACGGAGTTTGCCGGGATCAGCTTCGCAGAAGACTCGCGCAAGCCCTTCTCCGAGATGGTTCGGCGAGTCGAGTTGATTTGAGTGATGAGGTCCGATGCTGGAAGGTCGATCAGCGTCGCCCAAGGAATCCCACCACCCCAGTACTCTGCTACATCCGACTTCGGCGTGCCACCGCTTTCGACCCGAAACAGGCTGCCTTCACCGAGAGAAATAAGTGGGAAAGAGTGATTGGTCGTGACTCCCTCACGATACCTCTCTGCGCTCAGGATGTAGTCCCCGTTCGCCGCGATTTTGTGTTTCGACACAATCAAGCCAAGCGTCCGCCCGAACGCCGCTGCTGATTCCCTCTCCCGCAGCCGTTGAAGATATTGCGCGATCTCGGCACTGACCTGCGGCAAATCATTCTTGGCAATCTCGCGACGCTGGGCACCCAAACCAAATCCGTCGTTCTCGATCTTGAAAAATCCGATGCTGGTGCTCTGACGCGCCAGCGCCTTGTCGAGAATCAGGATCGAGGTTTTGACGCCGGAATAGGGATTGAACACGCCCGCCGGCAAGGAGACGACGGCGACAAGGTATTTCTCCACCAGCAGCTTGCGCAATTGTGTGTACGCGCCCTGGCTTTGAAAGATGACGCCCTCGGGCACGATGATGCCGGCCCGGCCGTTGGGCGTCAGG
>JANNGR010000288.1:0-10521 GCA_031403955.1 Betaproteobacteria bacterium | reverse complement strand
GCCACACGGCGCGCTCCGCGCCTAGCATCGCATCCCGAATCCGACGGCCAAATGCACAACCTATTCCCGAACGGGCCCTAATGGTAACGGCCAAGGCACGCAAGCAAGACATCGTTCTGGCGCTGCACAGCGGCGCGGCCGGCTACATCGTGAAGCCTTTCACCATGGCCACGCTGGAAACCAAACTCAACCAGATCATGCAAAAGCGCGTCACGGCACGCTGAGCCTAGATTCGGCAGTTGACCGCTACCTTTCGCTGGCTACACCACATGAAGACTGAGTTTTTTCCCCCGACAACCCTCACCTTGCGGGTGAGAGCGCTACGCCCACCGATTGATGATTGCGCTTGGGGCTGCCGGGGCCTGACAGGCCATTGACGCGAAGTGCGATGCAGTCATCCAGCGCCGGCAGCGGTCGGCGGATATGACACGTCTTGGCCGATCATTTCAGCCTGGTTGCGCCCGAGCGCCCTAGGTTTTTGCCTTACAGCAAGAGGCTAAAAACCTGACGCTATACGCATCCGGGCGCTGATTCAAGTTTCTGGCCGCGGGTTCAGAATCACATCTTCGCCATCGCAGTCAAACCAACCAGGGCAACCCAATGACCAACGAACAAATCCTGTCTGAAATCCGTGAGGCCAATCTCACCTACCTGATGCTGGCCCAGAACCTGATTCGGTCCGACCGGGCCGAGGCGCTGTTCCGTCTGGGTATGTCGGAAGAGTCGGCCGACTTGATCGCCAACCTGTCGCCGGCGCAAATACTGAAGATCGCATCCGGCAATATGTTGCTGTGCCGGTTCCGGGTCGACGACGACATCGTCTGGAACCTGTTGACCAACCACACCACGCGCAAGGTCGACAACGACGCCACCACCCGGTTGCACGCCAGCATATTGATGGCCGGCCGTTACGCCGAAGCGATGTAAACGCCCTGCCCTCAGACACCCCACCGCATTCGAATCACAAAGGTAATCCATGGCGACGAAAAGTGTTCTCAAAGAGTCCAAGCAAATCGAGCGGGCGGTTGCCCTGATCCATCTGGGTGCGCGTTTGCAGGTGCTGGAGAGTGAAACCGACCTGTCCTACGAGCGTTTGCTGCGCCTGTACAAAGAGGTTGCCGGCCGGTCACCGTCCAAGGGGCAGTTGCCGTTTTCCACCGACTGGTTCCTGACCTGGCAGCCCAATATCCACGCCTCGTTATTCCTGAACACCTACGAGTACCTGGGCAAGGTCACCGCGCTGGACGATATCGACGCGCTGATGAAAGCCTACAAACTCTACAACGAACAAATCGCTTCATGCGCGGTGGAGCCGCTACTGTCGGTCACGCGCGCCTGGCGCCTGATCAAGTTCATCGACAACAACATGCTCACCATGACGCGTTGTTCCAAATGCGGCGGGCACTTCGTCACCGAGCCGTATGAAAACGCGCGCCACTATGTATGTGGATTGTGCGACCCACCGGCGCGCGCGGGCAAGAGCACGGCGGCCGGTGGAATCATGCTGCACTAGACGAAAACGCTGTGAATTTGAAAGCAGCATTAGGGGGCCGAAGTCGGCCCCTTTTCTCGTTTTTGACCCGCGCGCAACTCCATAGAATGGTCCATCACAACACCCCGCCAGGGCCCCTGCGCGGGTCGTGACCACCAGATTTAAGTACCTAAAAATGATAGTTATCGTCGGCTACATGGTCGCCATGGGGTGCATCTTTGGCGTGTACATATTTCACGGCGGCAACATCGGCGTGATCCTGACCGCACTGCCGTTTGAGCTTGTCACGATATTTGGTGGCGCGTTGGGGGCCTTCGCGGTCAACAACCAACCCAAGGTGCTGAAGGCCACCATCGCGCTAATTCCACAGGCACTCAAAAGCTCCAAGTACACCAAGGCCCGTTATATGGAGCTGATGGCCTTGTTGTACGACATATTGCAAAAGGCCCGCAAGGAGGGGCTGATGGCGATCGAAAAAGATGTCGAAACCCCGGGCGACTCCGACATTTTCAAGAAGTATGCAACGGTGGGCAGCGACCACCATGTGGTTGAGTTCATGACCGACTATCTACGCATGATGGTTTCGGGCAACCTGAACGCACATGAGATCGAGTCCCTGATGGACAGCGAAATAGACACCCACCACCAGGAGGCGCACGCACCGGTGGCGGCGATTGCGCGGCTTGCGGGGGCACTGCCCGCATTCGGCATCGTGGCCGCCGTGCTCGGCGTGGTGAACACCATGGGATCGGTCGGCCAGCCGCCGGCCGTGCTGGGCGGCATGATTGCGTCGGCCCTGGTCGGCACTTTCCTCGGCATCTTGCTGGCCTACGGCGTGGTGGAGCCGCTGGGTGGCCTGCTGGAACAAAAATCCGAAGACGCCGCGAAGGAACTGCAATGCATCAAGACCACGTTGCTGGCCAGCATGCAGGGTTACAACCCGTCGACCGCGATCGAGTTTGGCCGCAAGGTGCTGTTTTCAACCGAACGACCGAGTTTCGCTGAACTCGAAAGTCACGTGCGCGGCAAGAAGTGATGCACCAAACTCCGGGGGCCTGATATGGCTACAGACGCGAAAAAGCTGCAGCCGATCATCGTCAAGAAGATCAAAAAGGGTGGCCACGCGGTGCATGGCGGGGCCTGGAAAATTGCCTACGCCGACTTCGTCACGGCCATGATGGCCTTCTTCCTGCTGATGTGGCTGCTGGGCTCAACCTCCGAGGGTGACAAGAAAGGGTTGTCGGACTATTTCAGCTCACCGCTCAAAGTGGCGATGATGGGCGGTTCGGGTGCCGGTGCCAGCAACAGTGTGATACAGGGTGGTGGCAGCGACTTGACCAAGTCGGCTGGCCAGACCAAACGCACCGATTCGGCGGACCCGCTGGCGAAAAAGGCGGCGTCCGATGCGGCCAGGGCCGAAGTGGCAAAACAGGATGCCAAGAAACTGGCGATTCTGAGCGCCAAGATCAGCTCGGTGATTTCCAACAGCCCCAGACTGATGGAGTTCAGTTCGCAGATCAAGCTGGAGACCATACCCGATGGTCTTCAAATCCAGATCGTGGACGACCAGAACCGGGCCATGTTCGATGTCGGCAGTGCCCTGGTCAAACCCTATATGCGCGACATACTGCGCGAGATCGGCAACGCACTCAACGGCGTCGAAAACAAGATCAGCCTGGACGGGCACACCGACCGCTCGCCGTATGGCAATGGCGAGCGCGGCTACAGCAACTGGGAGTTGTCGGCCGACCGCGCCAACGCGTCCAGGCGTGAACTGGTGGCCTCGGGCATGCCGGACGAAAAACTGGCGCGTGTCACCGGCCTTTCATCCAGCAGTTTGCTGGATACGCAAAACCCGCTCAGCGCCGGCAACCGCAGAATCACCATCCTGGTCATGACGCGCGAGGCGGAAGAACGCCTGCTGGGTGGCGCTCGAACAGCGGTGACACCGGCCACCGAAGCTGGCACGGGCGCGGCAGGCACCACGCTGGCACAAAAACATTGACCCGCAAATCGGACACGCTTATCGTGGTACCGCAATGAAAACGCCGGGGTCGCTGAAACGCCGGCGCTGGAGCTTTTTCCTAGCGATGGCGGCCTTGGTATTTATCGGCCTTGGCCGCACAGCGTATTTCCAATGGCACCATCGGGCGGAGGTTCTAGATCGGAACCTCGGCGCGGCGAGCTTGCAGGCACGCGCGTTCGAGGACCATCTGACGCAGAGTTTCAATGTCATCAGCCTGACCCTGGCCAATGCGGCCGAGATTGATCCGGCGCATATTGCAGCCGCGGGGTCGCCGAAAGAGTTCACCGCCTCGTTGCGCCAGGCCCCCTATTTGCGCTCGTTGGCGTTGCTGGATGCGAATGGCAACATCATCGCCAGCTCCAATGTTCGCAACCTGGGCCGTCATGTGGCGCTGGCCGGCTTCCTGCCGCCAATGAACGATTCGGCGCCGGGCCTTCGCGTCGGCCAACCCTGGACCGGCCGCGACTTCGATGACGGCCACCCAAGCACCGCCGGACTCGCTTCCAACGCGGACGCTCCGGGCTTCCTGCCGGTGTCGCGCGATGTGGTTCTGGACGACGGCCGTCGGGTAACGCTGCTGGCCGCGGTGAACGGGGACTTCTTCATCAACCATTACAGCCAGGTCCTCGACTCCGCCGGCGCCACGGTCGATTTGTTGCGTTACGACGGCACGCTGCTGCTTTCCACCGAGGCGACGCGAACGGTGGGAGCCCACCGGGACGCAGGCTTTACAACCGCCCGTCTCGCGCAAAACCAGTTTTCCGGCCAATTCGAGCAGCGCCGGGAGGATGGCAGGGAGGTCTTGACGGCCTACCGCGCCTCCCGTGCCTACCCGTTCGTGATCGTCATCGATCTCGACAAGCAGCAGGTGCTGGCGCCCTGGCGCGAAGAAGGGGCAGGCACGCTGATCCTGATCATTAGCGTGTTGCTGGCGGCAATTGGCGTGTCAAGCTGGTACTACTTCCGCATAGAACGGGCCACTCGCGTGCGCGATGTGTCCGAGGCCGCGCTGCAGGACAGCGAAGCCCGGTACCGCAACACCTTCGAGCAGGCCGCGATCGGCATTGGCCATGCGTCGCCCGAGGGTCGTTTTCTGCGCTGCAACCAGCACCTGTGCGCCATGCTCGGTTATTCAGAGGAAGAGCTCACGCGCAAGACCATCAATGAGATCACCCACCCGGATGACCGCGCGCTGGATCTGATCCAGCGGCAACACCTGCTGACGGGTCACATTTCGTCCTACCAGTTCGAGAAGCGTTATGTGCGCAAGAGCGGGGAACTGATCTGGGCCCGCGTGAGCGCCGGCGTGGTTCGAGATGCGGCCGGGGCGGTCGACTACAGGGTTGCCGTGATCGAGGACATTCACCTGCGCAAGCTGACGCGCCAGGCCCTGCAGGCCCTGAATACCGACCTGACTGGCGAGGCGTTCCTGCGCCAGGTGACTCAGACGCTGGCCGAGCTGCTGGACGTCGAGTGTGTGTTTGTGGGCGAAGCGACTTTCGCATCCACGCGCTGTATCGATGCGCGCGCCGTGTATGTCGATGGCGAATTCGTGCCGGACTTTTCCTACGCTCTGGCGGGCACGCCGTGTGAAACGGTAACCGGCAAGCTGCCGTGTATCTACGCGCAGCAGGTACAACAGCAGTTTCCCGGCGATGCGCTGCTGTCTTCGATGGGCATCGAGTCTTATGCCGCGGTGTCGCTGGGGAGCACCACCGCGGACGGCTCGCCGCTGGGAGTGTTGGCCATCATGTCGCGACGACCCTTGCGCCACATCGACGCGGTGCAAACGCTGCTGCCTATGCTGGCCTTGCGTGCAGGCGCCGAGTTGGCGCGCGAACGCGAAGCGAAAAAATTCCGCGATTTGTTCGATGGTTCCCCGAGCGCCATATTTTTGATCGACGCGCAAAGCACGATTCGCATGAGCAGCCGTGCCGGAGAACGCCTGTTCGGCTGGGAGCGGCAAGCACTTAACGGGCAGAAGGTGGGGCTGCTGTTCCCGGCGGTCCACCGAGCTGCTTATGAGGCCTTGCTCCAGCGCTTTGTAAAAGCACGAGCTTCCAGCCCGACGGACAGCGGATCGAAGGACATATGGGTCCGGCGCCAGGACGGCAGCGCCTTTGCGGCGCAGGTCCAGATGCGCTTTCTCGATACCGCCGAAGGCCGGATGACGGTAGCCCATGTGCAGGACATCACCGAGCGCAAGCAGGCCGAGGCCGCATTGCGCCAGCACAACGAAGAACTGGAAACCAAAGTGGCGCTGCGCACGGTCGATCTGTCGCGCGCGCGTGATGAAGCCGATCAAGCCAATCGCGCCAAATCCGCCTTCCTGGCCGCGATGAGCCACGAGATCCGCACGCCGATGAACGGTGTGGTGGGCATGATCGACGTGCTGGAACAAAGCAGCCTCAGGAACGCGCAGGTGGAGATCGTCAAGACCATTCGCGAGTCGGCCTACGCGCTGCTGGCGATCGTCGACAACGTGCTGGATTTCTCCAAGATCGAGGCCGGCCATTTCCAGGTCGACAACGAACCGATGGATGTGGGCGCCGTGGTGGAAGGGGTATGCGACACGCTGGACCATCTGGCCGGCAAAAAAGGCGTGGAATTGACACTGTTCACCGATCCGGCCATTCCCGCGCGGGTTCTGGGCGATGCAACACGGCTGCGCCAGGTGCTGCTCAATCTGACCAGTAACGCCATCAAGTTCAGCAGCGCCCAGGCGCACCTGGGCCGGGTATCGGTGCGTGCCAATGTGGTCAAGCACGGTTTGCGCCAGGTGGTGCTTGAGTTCAGCGTGGCCGACAACGGCATTGGCATGGATGAAGAAACGCTGGCCCGGCTGTTCACCCCCTTCACACAGGCCGACTCCAGCACCACGCGGCGCTTTGGCGGCACCGGGCTGGGCTTGAGCATCTCGCATGGCCTGGCCGGATTGATGGGTGGCGGCATCACGGTGCACAGCGAGCCGGGCCGGGGCTCCACCTTCAGCGTGCGCCTGCCGCTGGCGCGGTTGCCGCACCAGCCCGAGCTTGCAGCCGTTACCCGGGCACTGGCCGGGCTGTGCTGCCTGGTGCTGGGTGACACGGACGGTCCGGCCGGCGACCTGTCGGTCTATCTTGCGCACAGTGGGGCCACAGTGGAACCGGTGGCGGACCTGGCGGCGGCCCGGCAATGGCTCGGCCAGCGTGCGCCGGGCTTGTGTATCGGCGTAATCGTTGGCAGCGCCGAAACGCTGCAACAGACGCTGGCCGACTTGCGCGCCGTGTGTAGCTCGCGGCCGAACCTGGAGCTGCGTTTTGTCGTGGTCGAGCGCGGGCGCCGCCGCAAGCCGCGCGTCGATGCGCCCGATCTGGTCAGCCTGGACGGCGATGTTCTGCACCGCGTTATCTTCCTGAAGGCGGTGGCCATGGCCGCGGGGCGGATAACGGCGGACGTCGTGGACGAGCCACACTTGAATGCCGACGTGATGCCCGCTGCGCTGTCCATACACGACGCCAGCGCGCAAGGCCGCCTGATCCTGGTTGCCGAAGACAATGAAATCAACCAGAAGGTGATTAGCAAACAACTTGCGCTGCTGGGCTACGCGGCCCATATCAATAACAACGGCCGCGAGGCGCTGGAAAACCTGCGTCGGCGCGACTACCCGTTGCTGCTGACCGACTTGCACATGCCCGAAATGGATGGCTACCAGCTTGCGGTGGCCATCCGTGCGGCCGAGTCGGGCCAGCGGCGCATGCCCATCGTCGCCTTGACCGCCAACGCGCTAAAGGGTGAAGCCAGCCGCTGCATTGAGCTCGGTATGGATGACTACATGACCAAACCGGTGCAACTGGCGGACCTCCGGGCCATGTTGGCCAAATGGCTACCAGCCGCGGCCAGGCCCGCGCCGGAGCTGCCGGCGCCACCTGAATCAAAAACCGCTGCGCGCACGCTGGCGCTTGATGTGCGCGTGTTAAAGGCCCTGGTAGGGGATGAACCACACGTAATCGAAGAGTTCCTGCAGGACTTCCGGGTCAGTGCGAGCGACACCACGCTGCAGCTACGCGCCGCCTGCCAGGCGCGTCAGGGCAACACGGTCGAGGCGCTCGCGCACCGGCTAAAGTCGTCGGCACGCTCAGTCGGTGCGCTGGCCCTGGGCGAGTTGTGCGCGAAGATGGAACAGGCGGGCCAGGCCGGCCGGCATGAAACGTTGGGCAAGCTGTGGCCGATGTTCGAAGCCGAAATGGCGGCCGTGGACGCGTTGCTGGGTGCGTGGCAAAAACCAATTCCAGAGCAGCCCGTTAGCCAGGATGAATGACCATGGTTGAAAAATCCGAAATCAATATTCTGATTCTCGACGACGATCCATTCATGTTAAAGCTGCTTGGCCACATGCTGGGCGCCCTTGGGTTCACGCAGGTAACGACGCACGCAAATGGCCACGCCGCTTTGGAATGGATCGACAGCCCGGCCGGTGCGCCGGCGCTGATTCTGTTTGATCTGAACATGCCGGTTATGGACGGGGTCGAATTCGCACGCCATCTGGTCGAACGTCGTTATGCTGGCAGCCTGATTCTGGTAAGCGGTGAAAACGAACGGATGCTGCAGACCGCCGAATCACTGATGCGGGCGCACCGAATGACCGTGCTGGGTCGACTGCACAAGCCCGTCACGCGCGAAGGCCTGGCTGCGCTGCTGGATAAATGGGCGCCGCATTCCCTTGCCAGACCCTTGGTGACCAAGACGGCGTACGCTGCCGACGCAGTGCGCGCCGGCATCAACAACGGCGAGCTGGTGAACCACTACCAGCCCAAGGTGGCTGTCGCGACTGGTCAGGTGATGGGTGTGGAAGCATTGGTGCGCTGGCGCCATCCGGCGAACGGAATGGTGTTGCCGGACCAATTCGTCGGCGTAGCGGAAGAGCACGGCCTGATCGACGACCTGACCGCGGTGGTGCTGCGCGCGGCGCTGGCGCACGCCAGACGCTGGCGCGATATGGCGCTGGCGCTACGGGTGTCTATCAACGTGTCGATGGACAACCTGACATCGCTGAATTTTCCGGATTTTGTCGCCGGGCAAGCGGCAGCGGCCGGCGTGTCGCCCGAGGATGTGGTGCTGGAAGTGACGGAAAGCCGGCTGATGAAAGACCTTCGGTCCCCGCTTGAAGTGCTCGCGCGCCTGCGCCTGAAGCGCTTCAGCCTGTCGATCGACGATTTCGGCACCGGCCATTCTTCCCTGGCCCAACTGCGCGACTTCCCGTTTGACGAACTCAAGATCGACCGTGGCTTCGTACACGGCGCGTGTGCGAACGAAACCCTGCGTGCGATGTATGACGCCAGCCTGGGTCTGGCAAAGCAGTTGGGCATGGAAATCGTGGCCGAAGGGGTAGAAGACCGGCACGACTGGGACTTCCTGCGCCGAACCGGTTGCAGCATGGCGCAGGGCTATTTCATCGCCAAGCCGATGCCGGCCGACGCAATACCAGCCTGGATCAAGGCTTGGGAATCGAGAGTGGCGCAGGAATTGCGAGCGGTCGAATAACCAGCACACGCCGCCATGCGTAACACCCCCACCGCCGCCCCGAGCATTCTCATCGCCTCGGACAATGCAACCGACGCATCGATGGTCAAGGGTCTGCTGGCCGGAGCGTTCGGCAACGTCTTCACTTGCACCGATTCGGCCCAGGCGGTAGAGGATTTTGAGCGCCTGATGCCCGGGGTGCTGGTGCTGGCGTTCGACACGCTTGAGAAATCGGAGCGTTATTGCCTGGGGCTTGATCGCCGCCGCGGCAAGATTGATTCAAGACCCCACCGCACCGTGATCCTGTGCGACAAGGAGGAAGTCAGACAAGTGGCCGAACTGTGCATCAAACAGTCGTTCGACGACTATGTGCTGTTCTGGCCGATGAACCACGATGCGCAGCGCCTGCACATGTCGGTCCACCACGCGTTGCGGGAACTCTCCGCGCGCAACCATGAAGGGCCGTCGGTGGCGGAATTCGCCGCCCAGGCGCGACGCCTTTCGGAGCTGCAAGTATTGTTCGATCAACACATCGCATCGGGCGGGCGACGCATCGAAAATGCCAACCTGGCGATTGAACAGGCCGGCCAGGACATTGACGCGGCGCTGCAAGGTTTCTCCCGCCGGCTGGGCCAAGGCGCGCTGCAGAATGGTGTACAGGACCTGGAAAGCGCCGCTATAGAGCAGGAAGTGGCCCGCCTTGAACGCGACGAAATCCATCCGCCGCTGCGGTTGGTGGCTGAATCGATGCAGGCGCTGCAACACTGGGTGGACGAGTTCAGGCAGGAGTGCGCGCCCCAAGCGCAAGCGGCACGCGCCGCGAGCGCCGTGGTGGATCGACTACGGCCGACCGTGCTGATAGTCGACGATGACGATTTCCAGCGCAAGTTGCTGGCCAGGATTCTGCAAGCGCAGAACTACGAACTGCTATTCGCCACCAGCGGCGCCGAGGCGCTGAACAGCATGCGCAAGACCCGGCCCGACATTGTGCTGATGGACGTCCTGATGCCCGGCATGGATGGCATAGAGACCACGCGCCGTCTGAAAGCCGTGCCCCAGTTCGCCAACCTGCCGGTGATCATGATCACTGGCAAGAGCGATGGAACTGTGGTGGCCGACAGCTTGAGGGCCGGTGCGGCCGACTTCGTGGTGAAACCCCTTGACCGGGACAAACTGATTGCCAAGCTGGCGCGCTGGTCACGTCCGGAAGCACTGAGCTAGGTTCGAAGTCTTCCGGCTGGACCAGCCGAGACCTTGCCAAAGTGGCGGGTCATCCACCGTCTTATCCGTCTTTAGTTTTCCCGCTGCCTCGAGACAATCAGGCATGGAATCGAATAGCCAGGATCGCAATCTACCGGCCTCGGAACGTAAGCTAAAACGCGCTGCCCAGGACGGCCAGGTTACGCGCTCACGCGATCTGTCGCACCTGGCGGTTCTGGGCGCCGGCGCGGTAGCGCTGATGGCCCTGGCGCCCTTCATGTTCGACCGCCTGCGGCTGGAT
>JANNGR010000287.1:0-3322 GCA_031403955.1 Betaproteobacteria bacterium | reverse complement strand
CAATTCAACCTACACCGTTACTCTCGACTCGCTTCGTGCCGCCAGGATTGAAGGCCAGATCCGGCACCCCAGCCAGCGGCAGGCGGTTGCGCAGCGTGACCTTGACACACTCGCCAGCAGCCGCCCTGATCACCACCGGCTCGACCGGAACGCCGTCCTTGAGCTTGTCGGGGAACAGTTTGAGCTGGTCAGTGAAGGTAAGGTCGGCGGTGTTCACATACATGATCGCGGTTGGATCGTGCAGCGGGCCCTGGTGGGTCAGGTTGACAACTTGACCGGTATCCTCATTGACAAAATTGCCCGCCACCGTGGTGTTGCGGTGGTTGTACACCAGCGTGCCGCCGCTTGGGTCCACCGGCCTGCCCACGTGCATGGTGCCGACCGGACCCGCGGGGGCGACAGTGACGCCCAGCGAGTTGTTGAGCACCTTGTTGGCGAGCACTGCCGTGATGTCATAGGTCCTGGTCGGCGCGCCCACCGGGCAGACTCCGTTGAAGGCGGCGGGGTTGCCAAACGCTACCGGCCCGGTATTGGTACCCGGCAGTTTGAACAGATCGGCGCGCAGCGTTTCATAGGCGCGCATCAGACCCCACATACCGCTCCACCAGCCGTCGGCGGCCGCGTCCATCGAGTAGAGATAATCCGCCAGGTTGCCGCGGTTGGCGTCCACCGGCAGGATCGGTGTCTTCAGCGTGAGCTGCTCGGAAATGCCGGAGGCCTGCCCATTGCGCCAGCCGGAGTTGGGTGCCGAGCCATGGCCCGAACCCCCTTGCAGCCACTTGACGCCGTGGATGGTGGCGTTGTGCTCTTCCTCGTGGCCGCCGGACTGGATCTTGACCCGCACCACGTCACCCTGGTAGGTGCGCATCATGGGCGTGAACGGATCGCTGCCGCTGAAGCCGGCCGCGTTGATGTGTGGCGGGAACTTGGTGCCGTTGATCACGGTATTGCCGTCGGGCATCACGTTGAGCTGCGCAATCGCACGGTTGTTGATTTGGGACGAGAGTGCGAACGCGAGGTCGCCTTGCAGCCCGGCAGCCTGGCTGCCCGGCTTGCCATCCGGCCCGAGCCGGCCCGGGTCGTAGACGCGCATCGCCAACGGCTCCATGCGGTAGTTCACCACCAGTACGCCCGGATCCTGCACATCGATCGCCTGCGGGCAGGGACGCGTTGGGCAGAAGTTGTTGAGCGGATTGTTGGCCGTGTTCGCAATTTCCCGCACCAGGTCGGGGAACACCGGGTTGGCCTGCTGGCGGGCCGGCGGGTTGATGGCGAAGCGGAAAGCATTCGCGATGTTGCCGTCGAACTGCGGGTTGCCGGCGTTGAAGGCCACCGGTGGCAGATCGGGGCCGGTGCCCTCCAGTGGCAGGCCATCTTGTCCGGCACCCATGTACACGCCGGCTTCATAGGCGTGCTGGAAGTCGCTGAACTCGAAATAGAACTCGCGGAACGCCGTCACCGTTTCGCTCTTGACGGTGCTGCCGCCAGGCGCTGTGGTAGGGGTCAGGATCGCCGCCTGCCAGCTGGTCGGGCCACCGTCGCTGAACTGCGTGCCGTCGGTGTTGGTATCGGTGCGGGCCGGGGCGCCGTTCACCGGGTCATAACCCAGTTGCTGGCCAGTTTCGTTCATCACCCAGCGCGAACCGGCGGGCTCGGTCAGCAGGGTCGAATAGAGGCCGATCTGCTGGTGGGTCGAGGGGCCGTAGTGGTCGTGCGTGAACACGATGCCCAGGCCGCGGTCCACGCCCTCGGTGTTGACGATCGGGTCGGAGAACCAGCGTTGCAGGGTCGTCCGCGCCCCCTTCCATTCTTCGGGGAATCGGCCGCCCAGTTGCGCGGCAACCTTGCCCCAATACGGGTGTTCTTTCGCCACCGGGCAGGCGCCGGTGCCGTCGCGCGGGTCACCGGCATCGACACCAACGCAGGCGTTGAACTTGCGGATCGCATGGATGCGTTCGCGAATCACGCTGGCCGCCATCGTGCCATCCTCGTAGTTCCAGCCGTTGGCGGCGCCGTCGGTGGTGGTCAGGTCCCACTTGGGCAGGTGGATGTGTTGGCCGATGATGTCGGTCGGTGTGCGCACCTGGTAGTCGTCGATCTCGTAGACGCCCGGCACCAGGTTGCTGTGGTGGAAAACCGTACAGTCGAAGGTGTTGGTGCGCATCACCAGGGGCTCCGGCGGCTTCTGCTTGGTGATGATAGGCGCCACGTCCTGCCACAGCGCGACGATGCGCTGCTGCGGGTAGTGGTAACCGGTCTTGTTGAACACCGCGTCGAACTGCAGGTTGGTGCCCTTGTAGATACGCGGCGTGTCGGAGTTGAAGATGCTGGAGCCACGCGTGCTCATGCCGGTGAGGGTTTCGCCGGAGAAGAATTCCCCAACGACGCCCGGTTTGAGCACGGCACCTTTGTCGTCGATGCAGGGGTTGTGGAAAGGCGCACCCACCACCGGACCGCCGCCGCCGTTGGTCACGAACGTGGCCGCCGTGGGAACGCCGGCCAAGTCGAGCTTGACGGTTGGACGGCTGCGAACCGCGTGGAACGCCATTGCCAGTTGCTCCAGATCGGTGCCTTCCTCAGGGTAATAGACCGGCACTGCTGTCAAAAACTCCTTGGAAAAATCGAGCCGCGACGTCACGGTGGCGGTGGTGGCGCCAGCGGCGTAACCCTTCATGGCATGGCGCGGCAAGCCGCCGTCAAATCCGTCGGCCTGATTCGGCTGCAACTGCGCCCACAGCGGGTTGCCCGAGGCCTTTAGCGCCTGTGCCTTGGCCTTGGTCAACATGTCCAGCGGTGGTGTCGGCGGGCGATGGCCAATGATGTCTTCGATGCCGGCAACCCAGAACGGATAACCTGGGTTCTTGCTGCGATCAACCACCTTGGCCAGTGAACCCAGCGGCTTACCGTTGAACGGTGAGTTGAGCGGGTTCTGCACCACCTGTACTTCGCCAGGCATGGGCGCCAGGCCTTTGCCGGGCAGCGGCACCACGGCGGGGATCGGCGTGCCGGCGACGATCTCGCCATCGGGATAGGCGCGCGCACCGGCAGCCGGCGTGGTGTTGTTCGTCGCCCACCGTGCCGTGTGGTAGCCGGTGCCCGACGCTGCCAGTTTGGTGCCAGCGGTGAAGGTGTCGTTGATGCGCCACATGTACCACATGCCTTGTGCGAAGTGGGGGTAGAAGTGGCAGTGGAAGATCGCGTCGCCGGCTGACTTGTTGCGGTTGCCGGCGCCGCCGAAGTTCATCTCATAGGTGTAGCCAGACCCCGGCCCTATTCCTTGCGCGTCCATGTAGTTCGCGTTGTCGTCGTTGGGGTTGAACAG
>JANNGR010000286.1:0-2295 GCA_031403955.1 Betaproteobacteria bacterium | reverse complement strand
CCGGGACCGGCGCGACGGTCCAAACGGCTGGATTGCGGCAGCGCTAATGCCTGAAGCCACGCCACGAGTTTGGCAGGTGGGTGCATTGTGCCGCGCCGTCGCCGATGCACTCGATTCCCGCTTCAACCCGGTTGCGGTTGCCGGCGAGGTTTCCGGCTTTTCGCGCGCGTCCAGCGGGCATTGCTACTTTTCCCTTAAAGATCAGACGGGGCAAATCCGTTGCGTGTTGTTCAAGCGGGCTGCGAGCCTACTTGATTTTTCGCCGCGGGATGGCGAGTCGGTTGAGGTGAGGGGGCGTCTGGCTATTTACGAGCCAAGGGGCGACTTTCAATTGATTGCCGAGTCCATGCGTAAGGCCGGAACCGGAGCTTTGTTTGAGCAGTTCGTGCGACTGAAGGCCAAGCTTGAAGCCGAGGGATTGTTTGACCGCGCCCGAAAACGGACCTTGCCGCCAATGCCGCGTGGCATCGGTGTGGTCACATCAGGGGGAGCGGCGGCGTTGCGTGATGTGATCAGCACCTTGCAACGCCGCGTACCCCACATACCGGTGGTGTTGGCCCCCGCCTCAGTGCAGGGGGCGAGTGCACCGGCTGAGTTATCAAAGGCATTGACTGGTCTTTACCAACTTGCCCGTCCGGCTGGGATCGCCACCACCGGCGTGAAGCCGTCTTTGGATTCCGCTGCGCCGCTGGACGTCATTTTGCTGGTGCGTGGGGGTGGCTCGATGGAAGACCTTTGGGCCTTCAATGATGAGTTTCTGGCGCGTGTTATTGCACGAAGTCCAGTCCCGGTTGTAAGTGGCATCGGGCATGAGACCGACTTCACGATTGCCGACTTTGTGGTTGACCTGCGGGCGCCGACGCCTACTGCCGCTGCGGAGTTGGTCGCGCAATCACGCGATGTTTGGCTTGGCGCGGTACAGGGCGCGCAGGCCCGCCTTCAGGACGCGGCGACGCGTCGCCTTGATGTACAGGCTCAACACGTAGACCGTTGCGCTGCCCGCCTGAGCCGGCCTTCGGCACTTGCTGCGATTCAGCGCATGGCGTTGGAATCAAATGCGCGGCGCCTAAGCCTTTCCACACGGGTCGTCCTGAAGCAAAAGTACCAGAACCTGCAGTTGCTTCAGGCGAACATGCCAGCGCAATTGCAGCGCGGGTTGCAACGTTCGCATGATCGTCTCGCGCGTGCCATGGTACGGCTTGACTTGCTGGATCCGTCGCTGGTTTTGCAACGCGGTTACGCCTGGCTCGCCGACCAGGACGGGCGCACGATTACCAGCCCCGACCAAACGCGGGCCGGGCAACTTATCCGAGCGACGCTGGCTGCCGGAAGTATGGATTTGCTGGTCCCGGCGCGAATCTGAGCAAAGTTTCTACAATCCAGGTTTCAAGCATCAACTTCACGAGGTCACCATGGAACATACATTGCCTGCATTGCCCTACGCCATCGACGCTCTCGCGCCCAGCTACTCACGCGAGACGCTGGAATACCACCATGGCAAACACCACAATGCTTACGTCGTCAACCTCAATAATCTGCAAAAGGGTACTGAGTTCGAGAGCATGACGCTGGAACAAATTGTCAAGAAGTCCACCGGTGGCATCTATAACAATTCGGCTCAAATTTGGAACCACACTTTTTTCTGGAGTTGCATGAAGCCCACCGGTGGGGGCGAACCCGCGGGTGCCTTGGCTGCGGCGATTAACGCCAAGTGGGGCAGCTATGCCGCGTTTAAGGAGGCCTTCGTCAAGTCGGCCGTGGGCAATTTTGGGTCCGGTTGGACCTGGCTGGTGAAGAAGCCCGACGGAGCGGTGGACATCGTTAACATGGGCGCTGCGGGTACGCCGCTGACCACCGCTGACAAAGCGCTTCTGACGGTTGATGTATGGGAGCACGCGTATTACATCGATTACCGCAATATGCGACCCAAATTTGTTGAGACTTATCTTGACAAACTTGTCAATTGGAGCTTCGCTGAAGCGAATTTCGCCTGATGGTTGACTGCGCAAGTGCGCAAGAAAAAGCCGGCCCGATGCCGGCTTTTTTCCTACGGCGCCAAACCGTGCGGGTTGCATTCCAAAAGGGTTAACCCGCCGCGCCGAGTCAACTATTTCAGCGCATCAAACGGTTTGCCGCCCAGCCTGTGGCCGGCCTTGATGGCTCTCTTTGCGAACCAACCCTGGTTCATTTCCAAAACGAAGCGCACCGGCCTGGCTGAGCAGTGTGACTCAATCGATTGCGGTTTCATATCAGCCAGATTGACAATCGTGCCGTCGTCGGCAACGAATGCGGCAG
>JANNGR010000285.1:0-28541 GCA_031403955.1 Betaproteobacteria bacterium | reverse complement strand
GTGATCTACAACTCGGGACGCTACCGCATGGCCGGGCGCGCGTCGTCGGCCGGCCTGCTGGCTTATGGCAACGCCAACGACATCGTGGTCGAGATGGCGGGCGAAGTGTTGCCGATCGTCAAGAAAACGCCGGTGATCGCGGGCGTCAATGGCACCGACCCATTCGTCATCATGCCGGTGTTCCTGAAGAAGCTGAAGGAACTCGGCTTCTCGGGCGTGCAGAATTTCCCGACAGTAGGCATCATCGACGGTACGTTCCGCCAGAGCCTGGAAGAGACCGGCATCAACTTCTCGACCGAGGTCGACATGATCCGCCAGGCTCACGCGCTGGACCTGCTGACGGCGCCGTATGTTTTCAGCGCCGCCGAGGCGGTCGAGATGACCCGGGCCGGCGCCGACTTCATCGTGCCGCATATGGGCGTGACGACCGGTGGAACCATCGGCGCCACCTCGGCCAAGACACTCGCGCAATCGGCGCGGTTGATCGATGAATGGGCCGAGGCGGCGCGCCAGGTGCGCAAGGACGTGATCGGGATCGCGCACGGCGGCCCGATCTCCATGCCCGACGACGTGTCGTACATCCTGCGGCACAGCCAACACTGCAACGGCTTTTTCGGTGCCAGCAGCATGGAGCGGCTGCCGACCGAGGTGGCGATCAAGTCGCATGTCGAGTTGTACAAACGCCTGACGTTCTAAAGTAGCTTTGCAAGCCGCAATGCCCGCCACACCGAAACGCGCCGCCTATGTGGTGGGAACCTTCGACACCAAGGCCGAAGAGTTGCTGTATCTGCGCGACAACATTCGCGCGCAAGGCGTGCCGGTGGTAACGGTGGATGTGTCCACCTCGATGCATGAGGCGCGTGGCGCCGATGTCGGTGCGGCGGAAGTCGCGCGCCACGCCGCCGGCGACGTATTTACAGGCGAGCGCGGCAGCGCGGTTGCCGCGATGGCGCAAGCGCTGGTGGCGTTCATGCACACGCGCGGCGACCTGGCCGGGCTGATCGGCGCCGGCGGCTCCGGTGCGGCTGCGTTGCTGAGCCCGGCCATGCGCGACCTGCCGGTTGGTTTGCCGAAGTTGCTGGTGTGTACGCTGGCCTCGGGTGATGTGCGTGCCTATGTGGGCAGTTCCGACATTGCCATGCTTTACCCGGTGGTCGATATATCGGGCCTGAACCGCATCTCGCGCCAGGTGCTGGCCAACGCCGCGCATGCAATGGCCGGCATGGTACAAGGCTGGAAGGCGCCGGCACCGGATGCGCTGCCAGCGCTCGGCTTTTCGATGTTCGGCGTCACCACCACCTGCGTGCAGGGTGTGACACAAGCGCTCAAATCCGACTTCGAATGCCTGGTGTTCCACGCCACCGGCTCCGGCGGCCAGAGCCTGGAGAAACTCGCCGGCGATGGGCATCTGGCCGCGATGGTCGACCTGACAACAACCGAGATTGCCGACCTGCTGTGTGGTGGCGTGCTGAGCGCCGGCGAAGATCGGCTCGGCGCCCCGATCCGCCGTGCCATGCCCTACATCGGCTCGTGCGGCGCGCTCGACATGGTCAACTTCTGGGGCCGCGAGACCGTGCCCGGCGCATTCAACCAGCGCCTGTTCCACATCCACAACAGCAACGTGACACTGATGCGCACCACGCCAGAAGAAAACGCGCGCATCGGACGCTGGATTGCCGCGCGGCTCAACCGCATGCAGGGACCGGTGCGTTTCCTGATTCCCGAAGGCGGCGTATCGGCGCTGGACGCGCTCGGCCAGCCGTTCTGGTGGCCCGAAGCCGACCGGGCGCTGTTTGACGCGATAAGCCAGTACACCGAGACATCGCCACAGCGCCAGATCGTCTATGTGCCAGCGCACATCAACGAGCCGCGCTTCATCGAGCAGGTGGTCGATACGGTTCGCAGTGTGCTTTGAACCTAGATTCGGCAGTTAACCGCTACCTTTCGCTGGCACCGCATAAAAACCGAGTTTTTTCCCCCGACAACGCTCACCGTGCGGGTGAGAGCGCTACGCACCCGATTTAGCCGCGCTACGGCACGCTGGCGGCGTTGCTCCTCCTCGCGGGCATTAACTCTCTCGCCCCCCATGCCATCCACAATGCCACAACCCCCATGAGCCCCTACACGATCCGTCGCGCCGTGTCCGCCGATGCGGCAGCACTCGCGGAGCTTGCCGCGCGTACTTTCGCGCAGACCTTTGCCGCCGACAACAGCCCCGAGAACCTCGATGCGCATCTGCGGTCTGCCTATGGAGTTGCCCAACAATCGGCCGAGCTCGCGGATCCGGATGTCCTGACTTTGCTGGCCTGTCGCCATGAGAACCTGATTGGCTATGCGCAGGTGCGTCGCAAGCCCGCGCCGAGCTGCGTGGTCGAACAGCACGCCATTGAATTGCATCGTTTCTACCTGGCAAGCTCCGCGCAGGGCACGGGCGTGGCCGCGCCGCTGATGCTGGCCGCACGCGCTGCGGCCCAGGAGCTCGGGGGCCATCAGTTATGGTTGGGTGTCTGGGAGCGCAACCCGAGAGCCATTGCGTTCTACGTCAAGTCGGGATTCGCGAAGGTGGGCAGCCACGACTTCGTGGTCGGCAACGACCGGCAGACGGACTGGGTTTTCATCAGCCGCTTGTAAAGCCAGGCGCCCAATCCATGCGAATGCCGCGCAGGGGCCGACCCGGTCAGGCAAGGCAAGCGCAAATTTCCACAAGCGGTAGGATCTGGTCGTCAAAATTACCAGGAGGCGGCTCATGGAAATGAAACCCACGATAGCGACACTGCTTCCGTTCTCGGTGCTCATCGCCGCCTGGTTGGTCGTGGCTTGTGCAACTCCCGCAGGGACCGTCGCCGTGGTAGCGGCCGGCAATGTAACCAGAAACAACGCGCGCACTCTTCCCGTTGCCACTGTCACCGTCGGCGTTCCCAGACACAGCGCATCCCCCGCCAGCAGTACCTTGTCGGCGATTGCGCCAGTGGCGGTACAGATGCTTCCCTTCAACGACGACAGGACGGATCTGGACGTCGAAGGAAGATCGACGGCGGCTTTCGGGGTGCCGATGGGGAAGATCCGTTTCGAACCCAGTCCGGCCTCACTGCTGGGCCAGGCCATCGTTTCCGAGCTGCAGGCTGCGGGCCACACCGTGACCGATCGTGCCAACAGCGCCCAGGTCGCGGGTGCCATTGTGGAATTCGAGGCGCATACCGACACCACGCTGATGTATTGGGATGTCATCGGGAACCTGGCCGTTTCCCTGCAAATTGCAGTGGCGCGCGGGAAGCAACCAGGAACGTCGCTGGACTATCGCGCGCGATGCGTTGAGCGGACGTACATCTGGCCCAGCGAAGCGGTCATCGCCAGCGTGATGGGCAAATGCATCAGGGACTTTGCCGACCGCTTGCGCATCGACGGCAGGGCCGCGGGCGCGCTGCGGGGTGCTTCGTCCGGACTTTGACTGGCGCGGATGCACAGGTTCCCGTGCCAGCATCGCACAGGCAAGATGCTTCTCATCGGCTCGGCTTGCTTTCTTGGTGCTTCTGCCAGTATGGCCGGGCTGGAAATGACGCGGAGAAGAACATGAATAACTTGTGGAAACTCCCAGGCGCCATCCTGAGCACCAGCGCACTGCTTGTCTCCGGTTGCGCGACTGAATCCGTCCGGCGCCATGACGTGGCCATGAAAGCTATGCTGGAGAGCGGCAAGGTCGACCGGGAACCGAGGGACATCACCGACCGGGCGCGACCTGCGACCGAAAAATCGTATACCCACGCGGACCATCGCTGGTCGGTTTCCTACCCCGGGGACTGGACGCTCGATGACACGGACCGCTTCGTCAAGATTCGAAGAGGCCAGGCCGTCCTGGGGATCCATGCGTTGGCGTATGGCGCCGGCAAGTCACTGGATGAGATCGCGGACACCGCCATTCAATCGTGGGAGCAACAGATGCAAAAGGTGAATGCCGTGCGGCGGGTGTCGCGGCAACGTGTGCGCCTGGCTGGCGATCTGACGGCCATCGCCATCGTGCATCACATCGGCAGCGGACAGCTCGGCCAGTCGCGAAAGCTCATCACGCTCGTCGGGGACCGCAGTTTCCTGATCGATGCCGAGACACATCTCGCATCCTGGCCCGAGAACGAGCGCGATTTCAATCGGATCATCAGTTCGTTTAGGGTCGCGCCGTGAGGCGCCGGCGTTGGCACTTTCCCGCACTTGACCCATTCCATCGCCCATGCTGGCCCGGTCAAGGGCGCTTTCGACACGGAGATCACCATGTTCGCAGGTCACATAGGCGCAGCAATGGCCATCGCGCGGGCCGACAGGCGGGTGAATGTCGGCGTCTTTGTCTTTGCCGGTGTCCTTCTTGACGTCGTGCTCTGGCCCCTGGTGCTGCTGGGCTGGGAATCTGCCACGATCCCCGCCAACTTCCGTGTCACCTACCAGGCGGAGTTCGTTTTTCCCTTGTCGCATGGACTGCTCACCAGCATCGCGTGGTCAGTGCTGGCCGGCATGACAATGGCCCACCACCGCCTTCGGTTGGCGACATGGCCGCGAGTTCATGGCTCACCCTTGTCGTGGTCAGCGCTCTGGCCTGCTGGCTCGGCAGGCACCCGAACGAAGCTCCGGACTGACTCCCGAATCGGCTGTTCGCCCATGCCCCGACCCTCGCCCGCCCAACGCCCTGCAGCGCGCCCACCCAGGCGCTCACTTAGGCTCGGGCACTGGTCGCTGGTGATCACGGTGCTGATCCTGGCGCTGATGCAGCTGCCTTACCTGCAGCGGTGGTGACGCTCAGGCCGCTGGCCTGGCCGGTGCGGCGTCCACCACCCGCTGGAAGACCAGCAGCTGGTTGTTGGCCGGCATCGGGATGCGGGTATGCAGGCGCAGCCCGGCGTCCTGCGCTTCGCGCGCCACATGCTCCAGCGCACGGATGCCCCAGGCGCGATTTCTGGCCCGCAGGTTGCGGTCGAATTCCAGGTTGCCCGGGGCCGTCGGCACGCCTTGCTCCAGGTAGGGGCCATAGGTCAGCAGGCTGCCAGCAGGTGCCAGATGACGCGCCGCGCCGCGCATCAATCCCGCACAGGTGGCCCAGGGTGCGATATGCAGCATGTTGGCGCAGAAAATCGCGTCAAAGGGCTGTTCGAACACCGCACCGTCTGAGGGCCAATGCGATGACAACACGTCCAGAACCACCGGCGCGCGCACGTTGACCACACCGGCCTGCGCACACCAGCCGCTGATCGACGCGAAGCCGTCCGGCGTGGCGTCGCTGGGTTGCCAGGTCCAGAGCGGCAGGCCTTGCGCGAAGAACGCCACATGCTGGCCGGTCCCACTGGCCACTTCGAGCGCGTCGCCCCGAGCGGGCAAGACGCGTTGCAACGCATCCAGGATCGGCTGGCGGTTGCGCTCGGTGGCAGGGCTGTGTTGTTTCATCGTATCGACGCCATCGGAGCACTTCGCAGCATCAGGATGTGCAGCCTGGTGCTTCGAAGATCTTGTTGAGGATCAGGAAGGCCGATTGTCACGCGCCGCGTTGACCACCCATCTGGCCGGGGAAGCGGCAGAATGCGGGTCACGAAATCCGCGAAAGGTCACCGATGTTTTTCATGGGCATTGCGCGTTTCGCGGGGAACGACATGCTGCACGGCGTGCGCGTCAACCCGCAGCATGCACGGCCAGCTCGGCCATGCGCAACGCCCCATGCAAAGAACCGGCGCCCGCGATGAAGCGCGCGTTGTGGCAGAACACTGCATCCTCCACGCCACACACAGCCGCCAGGTCCGCGCCGCGCAATCCGGCCCATGCGCGCGGAAGGTCCTTGCGGGCCACGAAGGAGTTGGGTTCGACCGTCACCACATGCAACTGGAACTGGGCGTCAGACGAATCCGGATAAACCACGAATAACACCTCGGGCATCTCGGCGCAGACAAGGTCGGCCCAGGGCAGGCCGCCGCCCGACAAAACGAGCACTGCACCACCCAGCACCTTGTCGGCCTGGCGCACCAGTTGGGCGCCCTGGTGCTTGGCGCGCAGCTGGTCCAGCGACGTCTGGATGAACAACGTCGTGACGCCCAGTGCCTTGCGAAAACCCGCGAGCGCGGCCCGACCGTCCTTGCCGGCGGCGGCGGGATCATCCCAGGTGGTGTTGAACTGCGCCAGCAAGGCGGACAGGCCGAACAGGCCCGGCGCACCATGGGATGCACCGGTGTCGGCGCGGTCCAGGTGCTGAACCAGTTCGACGTCCAGGTCGGTGGTGATGGCCTCGATCAGCGCCGTGTCGGCAGACCCGAGGCCGAACGCCTGCCTCACCAGTTGCGTGCCACAGGCGTCCCACACCAGGCCGGCGCTGGCATAGACGACCCCGTTGGGCCGCACGCCGGTGAACCCACGCTGGTGGTGGTCGAACCGACCGCGGGCCGGGTCCCACTCGCCCCCGACGTCGACCGCAAAGTCAGCCTTGGCGATGATGCTTGCGTCCCGTGTGCGGGTGAGCTCTGCCTGGGGATGCAGCAGCATCAGCACGGCTACGCCGAACAGATCGTCGGCGTGAAAGGTACCGTTGTGGGTGGCGATACGGACGGGTGCGGCCAGCAGGGGAGCGGGTGGGGTCATGACGGACTCGACAGGTTGCATCAGGGAGTGCCCATTGTCCGCGTTGTGCGACGAAAATCGCCCGGCCGGCACGCGGCATCGGTCGCGCGCACCCACTCCCTCAAAACCCCTGAGGTTCCCGCACCATGAAGAAGTCCGCCCTGCTCGTGATCGATGTCCAACACGGCCTGCTGGACCGGGAGCCCCGCCCGCTGGAGGCCGACCTGGTTGTGGGACGCATCAACCGCCTGGCCGCGGCGGCGCGCGAAGCCGGCTGCCCCGTGGTCTTCATCCAGCATGAGCGCGCGGGTAGCCCGCTGGAGCACGGCAGCGACTTCTGGCAGCTGGCACACGGCCTGGTCGTCGAACCCACCGACCATCTGCTGCGCAAGACCACGCCGGATTCGGCGAATGAGAAATTCAACCGCATGAGCGCGAATATGGCACGCCTTGCGCATGCCAGAACATCGTCAGCACCCGGGCTGTGAACCCCCGTATCGGCAGGTTGGCAGTGCCGCGGGCTGGAGTAGTGCTTGTGGAGTCGGCGCGCGCGCAGGCTTGCTCAAGGGCCCCTGAAAAGGCCTGTTTGCTTGGTCACCAACTGATGCGCTGATCGAGCTGATAGTCGGGTGCGGGTTGCGCCGCCAGATCCCAGTCTGGCAGTGCCTCTACACCCTCACCCATCGGCGCATCACAGTCGTCCCACAGCGGCGGCCCGCGTGCTGGGGTAATGCGCGGTGCCTGGGGGTCCGCGCCAATGTGCTCCAGAATCTTGCGCACCTCGGCCCTATCGGTGATAGACGCGATGATGCGCATCTGGCCGGCGCGGATCGGGCAGATCAGTGCAAACACCTCGTAGATGCGGGCGATCAACACTGCCCACAGGTAGTGCGCGGGGAAGCGCTTGGGCGGCTGGGGTGCTGGCTGCTTTGCTGCACCACCGATGCCAACCGCGCCGGGTGCAACGCCTGACTCGGCCGAGGTCAGCGACGCCGGGTCGTGAGCCTGCGCTTGAAGCGGTGCGGGCAACACCCGCGCCATGGTCGTGACTGCGCCCCTCAGCGGCGAATTCGGTGCCAGCACGCCGTAGTAGCGGTGCCGGTGCGTGCGTGGGGGCGGCACCAGAGCTGCGATGCGGCCGATGAGATCCAGCGGCGTGAGCACCAGGTCGGCCTGCTTTGCGCCCACCGGTTCACTGTGCTGCCTGGTGCAGCGGTACACCAGGGCGGCGCCCTGTTTACGCAGCCGCTGCATGGAAAACGGTGGCCTGGCGCAGTAGCGCAACAGGCGCTCGAGGCCTGCCCGGTCATCGGCTTCGATGCGCACGCTGGCGTCCACCGAGAAACCGCTGTGCTTGTAGGCCAGCATCTCTTTGGCATCCCACGGCTCGATGTGTCCGCGTGCCACAAAGGCGCGTAGCAGACGGCGGCGCACGTCGGCCTGCACATGGGCCACGGCAGCAGGCCCAGGCCCGCTGGCCGCATGAAAGACGACGCTGGTGGGCACAGTCAGCTCGGCTTGTGTTGCGCTTGACATCTCCTGAAACACCCATCGAGCACGCACACATGGAAATGCACATGCGTCTTCAGACTGGAGCCAAAGCGGTGAATAAAGGCCACAGCGCCGATGCGCAGACTTGCAGAGTCGACTTGTGCCACGCCTGTACAGTGTTCATGCAGGCAGTGCTGGATGACGCGCAGGAACACAGGAACAGGTGCAGAGCGGTGTTGAGCGTCGCGCCGTCGCGCTGCATGAAGTAGCGCAGCCGCTTCGGGACCGACAGCACCCACTGGCGGACGGGCAGGCGGGGAAAGACGTGGTCGGCCAGGTGCGCCGCTGTCTCGGCCATGCGCCGGGTGTTGCACGAGGGGCACACGCCCCGGCCTTTGCAGGAAAAGGCTACGAAGACGTCGTGCCCACAGTCGTCACAGCGGGCGCGGGCAAAGCCGTGGGCAAAGATGCCGCACTCCAGATATTTGCGAAACGCCTGCTCCACAATTTGATGACGGAACTCCTTGGTAACCTGATCGAGCTTCAGAAGCGTCAGGCCAGTTCGAGCACGGGCCGCGCCAGTACGCAATGCACTTGATGCCCGTGCGCTACCTCGACCGCCATCGGCAAGCGTTCAGAGCAGGCCTTACGGGCGAACTCAATGCGCGACCTGCCGATTGGTTTGCCGAAGTTGCTGGTGTGCACGCTGGCCTCGGGCGATGTACGTGCCTATGTGGGCAGTTCCGACATCGCCATGCTTTACCCGGTAGTCGACGTGTCGGGCCTGAACCGCATCTCGCGCCAGGTGCTGGCCAACGCCGCGCATGCAGAGCGGCTCAACCGCATGCAGGGACCGGTGCGTTTCCTGATTCCCGCAGGCGGCGTATCGGCACTGGACGCGCCCGGCCAGCCGTTCTGGTGGCCGCAAGCCGATCAGGCGCTGTTTGACGCGATAAGCCAGTACACCGAGACATCGCCACAGCGCCAGATCGTATATGTGCCGGCACACATCAATGAGCCGCGCATCATCGCGCAAGTGGTCGATGCGGTTCGCAGTGTTCTTTGAAAGACAGCCGTCGGCTGGAGATGACGCTTGCAGTTTTGGCGTCGGAAAACGCCTTGAACCTTGAAACGGCAGTTGACCGCTTATTTCCGCACGTAACCGCGTTTACGGCCACTGCCACCTTCTGGGTGAGACCGCTACGCACCCGATTGAGCCGCGCTACGGCGCGCTGGCGGCGTTGCTCCTCCTCGCGGGCGCTAGCCCGCAGCGTCGTCTCCCTTGCAGGGCGCAGTCCGGCCAGAGTCCGGCCTTCTTCATGCCGTCCAAACCCGCGCCAGCGGGTTTGGAGCCGCGGCATTCAGCCTTGCCAGCACACCGCATCGCAGCCCACTCGGGCACGTCCAACTGCCGTTTCAAGGTTAAAAAATTCGCTTGACTTTAATTTAACGTCTTGGTTAAATAAAGCCATGAACCTGCAGTCCACCGACCCCTTGAGCGCCGCTTTCTCGGCCCTGGCGGATCCGACCCGGCGCGCCATACTGGCACGCCTGGCGCAGGGGGAAACCAGTGTTGGCGATCTGGTCAAACCGTTTGCCATCTCAGGGCCGGCCATCTCGCGCCATTTGCGGGTGCTGGAGAATGCCCGGCTGATTGAGCGCAAGGTCGAAGCCCAGTGGCGCATCTGCCGGATCAATCCTCCGGGGCTGCGCGTGGCCAACGACTGGCTGTCGCAATACCGCGGGTTCTGGGAGCAAAGCCTGGATCGGTTGGTGGAGGTGCTCGAACATGCCGGCGGCGACGCACCGTCCACAGCCCCGGCTTCCCCGGCGACCAAGCTGCCCCGGCGAACGCCAGGTCTAAAGCGCCGGCCCAAGGCCAGCCGCGCCCCCTCAACCCCAAAAAGGAAATCACCATGAACGCGCCCGAGAGATTCACGTTGAACATGTCACGCTTCATTCGCACGTCGTGCGAAAAAGTATTCGACGCGTTCGCCACCCAGGCCGGGCTGGCGGCCTGGATGTGCCCGCGTGGCATGCAAGTGCGCGCCGCACAGGTCGACCCGCGGGTCGGCGGCGCCTGGCGCATCGAGATGGTGGCCCGCGACGGCACGGTATACGCCGTCGGTGGCCAATACACGCAGCTACAGCGCCCGTCCCGGCTGGTCTATAGCTGGAAATGGGAGGGTGAAAACAGCCCGATGCCAGATCTGGAGACACTGGTCGAAGTGGACTTGAGCGAGAAAGACGGTGGCACCGAACTACGCATGGCGCACAGCGGCTTCCCGGCCGCAGCGGCACGCGACGGCCACCACCAGGGCTGGATTTCCACCTTCAACCGTCTCAATGACTTGCTCGACCCTCAGGGCAGCGCCGGCACCATCACGCTGCTCGGAGACGTACGCAGCACCTACACCCGCAGCGCACGTATGGCGTTGGCCGAGAAAGGCGTCGCCTACACGATGCAGGCCTGCGGCCCGCATTCGCCCGAGATACTGGCGCTACACCCATTCGGCCGCATTCCGGCGTTGCGTGATGGAGAAATCGAAATCTGGGAAACCGCGGCAATCATCAACTACCTGGAAGAATGTTTCGATTCCGGTGTGTCGCTGCGACCCGGCAGCATCATGGAGCGCACGCGGTGCTGGCAATGGATCAGCGTCGTCAACAGCTACCTGTACGACACGATGGTCAAACGGTATGTGCTGCAAATCATCTTCCCCAAGGGCGAAGGCGGCAAACCGGACCGCGCCGTGATCGACGCCGCGCTGGCCGAGATGCCACCCCAGTTCGCCGCGCTCGACAAGGCCTACGGCCGCGGCGACTATCTGGCCGGCGCCAGCTACTCGAGCGCCGATCTGTTCCTGGCGCCAATCCTGGCCTATGTGCAGTTCATGCCCGAAGGTGGCCAACTGATGGCCAACTACCCGAATCTGGTGCGCGCCCAAAACCTGATCCGCCAGCGCGCCAGTTTCACCAGCACCAATCCCCAGTAGCGCCTCGTCTCGCACGAGTGCATTTTTCACCACCCAAGGAGCAATCACCATGAGTCACCTGCCCGGAAAATTTGTCTGGTTCGAACACGTATCCAACGACGTCGCGAAAGCCCGCGCCTTTTATGGGGCGCTGTGTGGCTGGACGGTGCAAGCCATGCCCATGGGCGAGCAGCCCTACGACATCATCATGAATGGCAGCGACGGCATCGGCGGCTTTCGCAGCGCCGAGCCCGGCATGCCCAGCCACTGGATGTCGTATCTGTCAGTTCCCGGCGTGGACCAGAGCCTTGCCGCGGCCACGGCGGCGGGCGCCAAAACCCTGATGCCACCATCCGACTTCGGCGACGTGGGACGCGCCGCCGCTATTAGCGACCCGACCGGCGCCGCCTTGTGCCTGTGGAAAGGCACGCAGGATGACCCGGCCGATGTGGAAAAGACACCGGTGGGTAGCTGGTTCTGGAACGAATTGTTCACCACCGACGCAAAAGCCGCGGTTGCGTTCTACGAGAAGGTATTCGGTTATAGCCACGACGCGATGGACATGGGGCCGCTGGGTACCTACTACCTGCTAAAGGACGCCGCCGGGAAGATGCGTGGCGGCGTAATGCAACAGCCACCCGGCGCGGGCGCGCCGTCCAGCTGGTTGCCCTACATCCATGTGGCCAACTGCGACGCTGCCGTAGCCAAAGCCACGCAGCTCGGCGCCAAGTCAATCATGACGCCGCCAACCGACATACCGGATGTCGGCCGTTTCGCGGTTTTGATTGACCCGGTGGGCGCCGCGATAGCGCTGATCAAGGGTGTATGAAGCCGGGTTGAATGCGCCGACTTACAACTCCGCCAACGCGCGCCCGAATCCGCCCAGGTAGGTATCGAACTCCTGCAAGTCGTTGTGGGCCGCGCCGGGTATACGCAACACGCTGGCGTGTGGAGCCAGCGCCTTGAGTGCCTCACTGTGGCGCGGGGCAATCAGGGAATCCTGCTCGCCATGGATCAACAATACCGGGCCGCGAATACCAGCCACCAGTTGGTCGGTACGCATCGGATAACGCAGCACGGTTTGCGGCACCCAGCGGAAATGCTCAGCGGTCAAAGCGGCCATGCTGAGATAGGGTGAAACCAGCACGGTCAAGTCGGGCGCGCGGCTGGCGGAGAGTTCGACCGCCAGGCCCGCCGCCAGCCCGGAACCGAGCGAGCGACCATAGATGACGACCTTGCGGCCCGCGTATTGCGGCGCCACCGTGGCCCAAGCGGCGCGCACGTCGGCACGTAGCTGCGCTTCGCTTTCGATCTGGCCAGTGCTCTTGCCATAACCGCGGTAATCGATCATGAACAAATCGAAATTGGCGCGCCGGTAATACTCGGGATTAACAAACCAGCTCTGCAGGCTGCCGGCGTTGCCATGCAGGAAAAACACCACCCCCTTGGGGTTTGGCAAACGCAGATGTAACGCCGAAAGGCGCGCGCCGGGCACGTCGATCGCCACTTCATGAATGTCGCTCGCCTGCGCCAACGAGTGGCTCGCCGGCAAGACAGTCGGTGCAAACAGCAGCTTTTCCTGTTTGAACCACAACCAGGCCAACGCGGCGCCGTACAGCAACAAGCCCAATACCAGCAACCCGATCACAGCGGTGGTCGCAGTCATGAATCCTCGACGACTGGCAGACATGTCATGTCCGGGTTTATGAAGGCAAGGCCATACATGGCATACGCATCAAGCGAGGTACCGGATGCTTAAGCTGCCATTCTCAGGACTCCCTGGGTTCAGTTTAGCCGGTGGCGGGAATTGGTCGTTTTCTAACGCAAAATCGAAGCATGGAAACCGATGCACAGGCAGGTAATGAAGACACGCTCGACAAGTTGTTAAAAGGGGCACATGCCGCCCTCGATCAAGGCGACGTACGCGCCGGGCGCGAGTCGTCCCACCAGGTACTGAAAGCGGCCGAGGCACTGGGTAACCGCCACTTTGAGGCCCGCGCCCTGTTGTGCCTGGCGCATTGTGACCGCATGTTGTCGCGCTACCGGCGCGCGCACCGGGCCAGCCAGCGCGCGGCGCAACTTTTTCAGGTGCTTGGGGACACCTCGGGTGAAGTGATGTCGCTCACCACCCACGCCTTTGTGTCGATCAACCTGGGGCGCAACGAAGAGGCGGTCGAAGCCGCGTTGCTGGGCGTGCGGCTGAGCCAGTTCCTGGAGAACGACGATCACAGTGTGTTGTCCTATAACGCGCTTGGCGTGGCCTATTTCTGGAGCCACAGTTTCGAGAAGGCCGAGCAGGCGTTGCGCACCGCGATCCAGATAGCCGAGGCCGCGAACCCCTGCCTGAGCGCCTTCCAGCCGCGCGTGAATCAGTGGTGGACCGAGGTGATACGCGTTTTCTACGAGCGCTATTACGTTGGCGAACTACCCGCGCTGGAACACATGCGCGGCTTGCGCGAGGACATCATCGCGCAGATTGCCAGCGGCGACGCCGGCGGCGCGGCCTCTGGAACCCAGGTGACGACCGAAGCCGTCTTGTTGTTTGGCCTGTGCCTGGACCAGTGTTGGCACGGGCGCATTGGCCAGGCCAGACTGGACGCGGACGCCATGGCCGGCTGGGCCCAGCGTTACGGCACCGTCACCTGGCTGTCGGCGCTGGAGAGTTGGGTCCGGGCCGAAATCGCCTGGGCGCAAAGCGACTGGAGCGCCGCGATGCAACACGCGTCGCGCATGATCGATATCGCGGTTGAAGTGGAGCACGAGCAACTCGCCTGCCTGGGCCACTTGTTGTCATCGCAGCTCCATGTGGCGCAGGGGAACAATGGACGCGCTCTGGACGAATTGCGCCGGCTGCGGCTGCGTGAGCAACTGATCCGCTCGGACGGCCTGGAGACGCGCGAGAAGGTGGTGGAATGGCAGGTTGATCTGCGCCAGCGCCAGCAAAGCGTGGACCGGCTCGAGATCGCATCGCGCCAGCTCGAAAAGCTGTCGCTGGAAGACACGCTGACCGGTATTGCCAACCGGCGCAACTTTGAACTTTATGCCGGCGAGTTACTGCGCAGTGGCCTGGAGCGCGGTCAGCCACCGTGCGTGGCGCTGATCGATGTGGACCGTTTCAAACTGATCAACGACGACTTTTCGCACCAGGCCGGCGATGCGGTGCTAAAGCGTATTGCCCAGATCATGAAGTCGCATGTGCGTGAGGACGACATGGCGGCACGCCTGGGCGGAGACGAGTTCGTGATCGTGTTCAAGCATGCCGAACTGCGGGTGGCGCAGCAGGTGTGCGCGCGTATCGGCGCCGCCGTGCGCGCGTTCGACTGGTCGTCGATCGCCATTGGCCTGCAAGCCAGCATCAGCGTGGGTGTAGCCGCGGCGCTGTCGGGCGATACGGTGCAATCCCTCACCCACCGCAGCGACACGGCGATGTACCGGGAGAAAAAAAAGCGCGGTTGAGCGTGCTTGCCGCTCTGTCTACCGCGCCGCCTGCTCGATGGCGGCTGCGCAGCACAGCGACGAGACCAGATCGTGCGCGGCCACGAAGCCGAGTTCGGTTCGCGCCCGCGAGACGTCGAACGGCGTGTTGCGCGGATGCGCGAACCCGGCGAAACCAGACGCCGGCAATGGGTCACGGGCAATCGTCAGATCGGGGCGCACCACCCGCGCGGCGGACACGAAATCCGCGAACCGGGCCATGCGGCCGCTGCCAATGGTGTAGACACGACCCGGCCAGGGTTGCCGCTCAAGCGTGTACGCGCTCAGACCAGACCCACGATTACAAGCGCCATGGAACGACCACGCTGTTCGCAGCGCTCAACATTCTGGATGGCAGCGTCATCTCGCAATGCCAGCAGCGCCACAGGCACATTGAGTGGCTGAAATTTCTCAAGCAGATTGATACCACCGTAGCGCCGGATTTGCAAATTCACGTGGTGCTGGACAACTGCTGGGTTTGGCGGGCGTCGCCTTGGGATGGTCGCAGCGCCGTCGTCTCGGCGATAACAAAAGCGTCCAGTCACCCATCCAAACCCGCCCGGTACCAGCGCAACATATCGACATCTGCGGCACGCCGGCCAGCTTGGAAACCCGATAAACCCACACTACCAGGCACCAGCGCCTGCTTGATGTAGCCTGTGTGTAGCCTGTGCGAAAAAACGTAACATGAAAGAATCGTTGCGGATACACTCGCCACCAACCTCATGTAACTGTTTGATTCAAATTTGAATTGGTCCAATTGACTGACGCAGATGTTTGATTTCGTCAACTCAATGACCCGCAACACATGTAAGGCGTTGTTCGCCCTGTGGTGTGTGAGTGGTGTCGCAACGCATGCTGCCCCAGTCGCAGACCCGGTCGCGCAGGCGATCGTGATGCGCGCCCAGGGCCAGCTCACGGGGTCAATTGAGTTGCTGGAACGGTCCAGCCGCGATGCCCTTACTGAGCGTGAGCGCATGGCCGCGCTGGGCGAACTCGGTGCGTCCCAACTGCAGGCCAGGCATCTTGACAGAGCGGCGGACTCACTGGGCAAGGCATACGAGTATTTTTCCGGGGTAGACCGCGCACGTTATGCGGTGGACCTGGGCAATCTGGCGCTCTTGGGCAAACGTCAAACCGAGGCCCAGACCTTGTATGAAGAGGCGGTCCGTTTGGCCGGGCTCGATAGCGGGATAGGCCTGACCGCCCGGCTCAATCTTGCACGCTTGGCGCCAGAGCCGGAACGTTTGCGGCGTCTGATGTCGCTGTACCCGACCGTTGCCGGGATTCAATCCGCCGCGACGCGCGCGCGGATGTACCTGAATGTGGGGGCACAAGCCCAGGCGCTGGGCAAACCGGGTCTGGAGCTGAGTTTCAGGAGCTTCGACCAGGCCCGGCAACTGACGGCGTCCGACGCAAGCAGTCGCGCACGCGTCGAGTCACTGGACGCCCTGGCCCAGTTGTACGAGGAACAAAACCGCAAGCAAGAGGCATTGGATCTGAGCCGCAAAGGGCTGCAAGCGGCAAAAGACCAACCCCCTGGCGCCGTCGGTGATCTGCTGGTCAACCTGGAGTGGCGCTCGGCGCGTTTGCATACAGCCCAGGGTCAACACGACCTGGCCCTGGCCGCCTACCAGCGCGCCACTGACCGGCTTGGCCCGTTGCGCCAGGACATTCCGATTGATTACGACGATGGTGCATCGTCTTTCACCCGTACGCTGGAGCCAATCTATCTGGGCCTGTTTGAAGGGCTGCTCAGAACAGCAAAACTCCAATCCGGCGCGCAACGATCAGGCACCTTGCGTCGTGCCCGCGACGCCATCGAGATGATCAAGCAGGCCGAGATGCAGGACTATCTCGGTGACCGGTGCACCGTGGATACCGTCAAGGGTGGCACGGCCACGGTCATTCCCGAGGGAACGGCTGTGCTGTACCCGGTCATTCTGGCCGACCGCGTTGAACTGTTGGTGGAGACCGCTTCGGAAATCTCCCATTTCAGCGCGCCTGTTTCCGGTGATCGCATCCGGCGCACGGCAGTCCTGTTTGCCAGCGACCTTCGCGTCGGCGCCCCTGGTTTTCTCGTGCGTTCGCAGGTGCTTTATGACTGGCTGCTGCGACCCATAGAGGCGTTTGTGGCAAGCCAACGCATCAACACACTGGTGGTCGTGTCCGATGGAGCACTCAGATTGATACCTCTGGGCGCATTGCACGATGGCGCACGGTACGCGGTCGAAAAATTCGCCGTGACCACCGTCACCGGGCTGTCGATGACCAATACCAGTCCAGCGGCAGGACCTGCCATGCGGTTTCTGGTGGCGGGGGTTTCGGAGCCGGGACCGGTGATCGAAAAGCTCAGCCAGTCGATAGTGGGTGCACTGCTCACCACCAGCCTGGGCGACCCGGCCGGCGTGGCCGATCTGGCGCCGAAACGCAGTATGCGATCCATCAGGCAACGCGGTTTCGCTCCGGTAAAGGATGACGCCGTCAGCCGGTCGGCTGCATTGCGCGAGGCGCTGGCCTTGCCGGGCGTCAAGCTGGAGGTGGAGGCGATTGGGCGGATCACCCGCACCACCAGCCTGTTGAATGCCCCATTCACGGTGGAAGGGTTCCGCCGCGAAGCGGAGTCGGGCGCCTACCGCGTCGTGCATATTGCATCGCACGGCGTTTTTGGCGGTACCGCGGCATCCAGTTATGTGCTGGCCCATGACGACTTGCTGACGCTCGATACATTGCAGTCACTGCTCAGCGCGGATGAATTCCGCAAGAACCCAATTGAACTGCTGAGCCTGTCTGCTTGCGAGACCGCCGAAGGCGATGAGCGCTCGCCATTGGGGCTTTCCGGCGCGGCCCTGAAGGCCCGGGCAAAGAGTGTGCTGGGTACCCTGTGGCCGGTAGAGGACACGGCGGCCCGCAAGGCCATGGAAGGCTTTTATGGTGGGCTTGTCACTACCCGTGTGTCCAAGGCGCAGGCGCTGCGCCAGTCGCAAATCGATTTGCTGCGCTCGGAAGAGTACGCGCATCCCATGTTCTGGGCACCTTTTGTGCTCATCGGCAACTGGCTGTGATGGACCATGCAACGTAAGCGCCGTGCGCCAAGCTTTCGCCTTCGCCGCATCTGCCTTGCGCTGACGCTCCTACTGGGTTTTGGTGCCCATGCGCAAATCAAGACCGATAGCAGCCTCGGGTTTTCCGCCCGAACCTTGCTGGCGTCAAGATTCACGCAAGGTCAAGTGGCGGTGATCCCGCAGTCGATTGGCAAACAAGTGGGTGGCAACCTGTTTCACAGCTTCGAGACCTTCAATATCGGGACCAACCAGGCGGCCTATTTCACTACCAATACGCCAGGCCTGGCCAATGTGATCAGCCGCGTCACCGGTGGTTCGGCGTCACAAATCTATGGCCAGTTGGGCCTGATCTCCAATTTCGCCACGCCGAATTTCTTTTTCATCAACCCGGCCGGTGTGACCTTCGGCCCGGGTGCATCGATCTATGTGCCGGGCGCCTTTCACGTCAGCACGGCCAACTACGTCAAGTTTGCCGGCGGCAACTTCCATGCCGACCTGGGCCGGACCAGCACGTTCTCCAGCGCCGCGCCCGAGGCGTTCGGGTTTCTCGGGACGACCCGGGCAGCGATCAATGTACTTGGCAACGCCAATCCGAATCTGAGCGCCCATCTGTCCACCGCCGGCGCGCAGTCCATCAGCCTCGTGGCCGGTGATATCTCTATCGGCGATAGCTCCCACTATGGCGGGGCAGTCGCTACCGAAGCCGGTGACATACGGATCGCGGCAGTCGGCCGGCAGGCTCTGGAAATGCCATTTACGGGCCCCCTCGGGCAAGGTGCCGGAGACTTGAAAATTTACTACGGCGGCTCGGTCACTTCCGGAACCTCCGGACTCTACAACTCCGGCTCCATCTCGCTCAGTGCGGGGAACATCACGCTGCTTGGCGGGGCAAGTGTCTTCAGTTATTCCAAGGGGTATGGCGCCGCTGGCGACCTCAGTCTGTCCGCTACACAAGGCATCTACGTTCTGGAGGGCAGCCAGATCCTTTCCAGTGCTTCCTATGTCGGGAACGCAGGCACGATAAAACTCCGGGCCACCGATATCACGATTGGCGGTTATGGAGGCAGCGCGGTAGCGGTTGCCACTGATGCCCAGCGAGGCAGTTACGGCAATGCCGGCAATATCGACATCGTGGCGACCGGGAACTTGTCGGTGCTGGGTGGGGTGGGCAGCAGCCGGGTATCGTCCACCACGTTTTCGTACGGCAATGCGGGGCTCGTCAAAGCGAGCGCGGCCAACATTCTCATCGATGGCGAATACAGCAGCTTTGCCGGTATCCTGAGCGAATCGCCGCTCAGCAGCGGCAATGCCGGCAGCATCGAACTGACGACGCCTGGCAGCCTGACCGTGCGCAACAATGGCTACGTCTCCACCACCACCCTGGCGGGCGCCAATGCGGGGGCCATCACGGTCCATGCCGGCACGGTGCTGATTGGCGATGCGCCCTATGCCCCGGCAGGCATCGTGAGCAGTGCGATAGGGGGCAACGGCAGGTCCGGCAATATCGACATCACGGTCACCGGCAACCTGTCGGTGCTGAACACCGCGGCGATTTCGTCGACCGCTAAAAGTTCAGGCGGAGCAGGCAGCGTCACGATCCATGCCGGCAGCGTGATGGTGGACGGCAGGGCAACCGGACTGCCCACGATATCGAGCGACACCGCGGGATCCGGCAACGCGGGCAGCGTCACGGTCGTAACTACAGGCGATGTGTCCGTCCTCAATGGCGGCACCATTTCCTCGAGTACTGTTGCAAACGGTGACGCCGGGTCGGTCAAGGTCACTGCCGCGAACCTCATCGTGGATGGTCAGGCACTCGGCTATGCGGGCATTTTGAGCGATACCTACGACGGCGCCGGCAAAGCGGGCAATGTCGAGGTGATTGCCACCGCTGCCGTTTCGGTTCTGAACGGCGGTTTTATTTCGTCTTCCACTTTCGACGGCGGTAACGCTGGCGCCGTCAAGGTCCAGGCTGCGAGTGTGTTGGTGCGCGGGCAAGATGCCGGAATCCTCAGCGAGGCCGTGTCCGGCACTGGCGATGGCGGCCGCGTCGACGTCGCCGTCACTGGCAGCCTTTCCGTACTTTTCGGCGGAAGCATTTCTTCCGGAACCTCGTCGGCCGGCGACGCGGGTGTGGTCAGCGTGAGCGCGGCGACAATCAATCTCGACGGTGGGTCGGGTGGCGCCAGCACCGCCATCAGCAGCACGACCGCCGGCGGCACCGGCAATGCCGGGCGCGTCGATGTCAGCGCTACCGGCGAATTGCGCATCCGCCAGGGCGGCCTGGTGTCGTCCGGAACCCACAGCCAGGGTAACGCCGGGTCGGTCCATGTCCAGGCGGGGTCAATACTGATCGACGCGCGGGGTGGTCTGGATTTCACTGGCATCTCAACGCAAGCCGGCACTGGCAGTACCGGTAATGCCGGGCAGGTCGATGTGGTGACCACGGGCAGCCTCACGCTGAAGCACGGTGGCGTGATCGACTCCAGCACCTTTACGTCGGGCAACGCCGGGACCGTCCGGGTCAGGGCCCAGGACGTTGTGGTCGATGGCAGTGGCAGTTACGCATTCCCTGGCGGCGCAGGCCATGTCGTTGGGGGCATTTTCAGTTCGGTCAACTATGGGGCTGCTGGCAACGCGGGCACGGTCGATGTCGAGGCGACCGGCAAAGTCTCGGTAGTGGGCGGGGGCGAAATTTCTTCGGGCACGCAGGCAGCGGGCTACGCCGGCTCGGTGCGTGTTGCCGCGGCCAGGGTGCTGGTGGATGGCGCCGACAGCAGCATCGCCGCGGCGGCGATTCGAAACTCTTCGGGCCAGACCGGCAACGTGACAGTGAGCGCCACCGAGCGCATCACACTGTCCAATCGCGGCAGCCTGTCAATCCGCAACGACGCCACGGTGGCCGACCCTGGCGCCATCGTGTCAACCACCTTGTCGGTCTCGGCGCCCACCATCACGCTCAATGGCGGTTCCATCACCGCAGCCAGCGCCGGCAACGTGGCTGCCAGCAATATCGAGATCAACGCCAGCGGTGAATTGTCGGTTCTCAGTGGCGGAGTCATTACTTCGGCAACATTCGGTGCGGGCGACGCCGGGCCGGTGCGCGTCAATGCCGGCGGCATCGTGATCGATGCGAAGACCAGCGACCTGTTCACCGGCATCAGTTCGCAGGCCCAAGACGGCAGTACCGGCCACGCGGGCAGCATCAACTTGGTGGCCACCGGCGACGTGACCATCAGTGCGCGCGGCGGGCAAGTCACGACCAACACCTTGTCGTCGGGCAATGCGGGACCGGTCAGTGTTCAGACGACTGGCAAACTCTCCCTGCTTGGCGGCGGCCTGATTTCCTCTGACACGCTAAGCTCCGGCAACGCTGGCACCGTCACTGTTGCCGCTGGCAATATCGATATCGACGGTGGCGCACCGACTTTCGCAGGCATATTCAGCGAGACCTTCGGTGCCGGTCATGCCGGGTTGGTCCTGGTTCAGACACCGGGCCGGCTGTCCATCGCGAGGGGCGGCCAGATTTCCTCCAGTGCCGTTCTCGTGGGTGATGCGGCGCCTGTCAACGTCAGCGCAGGTAGCATCGCGATTGATGGCCATGGTGAGATCGGTACCGGCATCTTCAGTGAGTCTCGTGGTCCTGCAGGCAATGCCAGCGATGTGCTGGTCGTCACCGGTGGTGCGTTATCACTCGTCAATGCCGGTCAGATTTCGTCCAGTTCCATTTTCACGGGCAATGCCGGCACCGTTACCGTGGCCGCGGCCAGCGTCGACATCGACGGGCAGGGCAACAGCGGCTTTGGCACCATCTCCGGCATTTTCAGCGAGACACAGGGTGAGGGCAATGCAGGTCAGGTCTCTGTGCGGACCACTGGCAGGCTGTCCATCGCCAACGGCGGCCGGATTTCGTCCAGCACCTTTCTTTCCGGCCACGCCGGAGCAGTGCTGGTCAACGCCGGCAAGCTGCTGGTCGACGGTGCAAACAGCAGCATCGCCGCCACTGCGTCAAGCGGTTCCTCCGGCCAGACCGGCAACGTCACGGTATCCGCCAACGACAGCATCACCGTGTCCAACGGTGGCAGCCTATCGATCCGCAACGACGCCACGGTGGCCGACCCCGCCGCCATCGTGACGACCACGTTGTCCGTATCGGCGCCCGACATCACCCTCACTGACGGTTCCATTACCGCAGCCACCGCCGGCAACGTGGTTGCCAGCAATATCGTGATCGATACAAGCAGAGAATTGTCGGTATTCAGCGGTGGAGTCATTACTTCAGCAACATTTGGTGCGGGCGACGCCGGTTTAGTGCGCGTCAATGCCGGCGGCATCGTGATCGATGCGCGGGCCAACGACCTGTTCACCGGCATCAGTTCACAGGCTCAAGCGGGCAGCGCCGGCAACGCGGGCAGCATTAAAGTGGTGGCCACTGGCGACGTGACCATTAGCACACGCGGCGGGCAAGTCACGTCGAGTACCTTGTCGTCGGGCAAGGCGGGGTCTGTCAGCGTGCAGGCGAGTAGCAAGCTCGCGCTGCTTGACGGTGGCCTGATATCCTCCGACACCCTAAGTTCCGGTAACGCCGGTACCGTCGAGGTAGTCGCTGGCAATATCGATATTACCGGGGGCGCCATTTCTTCGGGCACGCAGGCTGCGGGCCACGCCGGAGCAGTGCTGGTCAACGCCGGCAAGCTGCTGGTCGACGGTGCAAGCAGCAGCATCGCCGCCACTGCGTCACGGGGTTCCTCCGGCCAGACCGGCAACGTCACGGTAACCGCCAAAGACAGCATCACCCTGTCCAACGGTGGCAGCCTGTCGATTCGAAACGATGCCACCGTGGCCGACCCCGGAAGCATCGTGCCAACCACGCTGTCGGTCTCGGCGCCGAGCATCACCCTCACAAACGCCACTACCACTGCCGCCAGCGCCGGCAACGTGGCTGCCAGCAATATCCTGATCAACGCAAGCGGCGAATTGTCGATTCTCGGTGGTGGCGTCGTTACTTCCGGAACATTCGGTGCTGGAGACGCCGGATCGGTCCAAGTAGCTGGCGGCGGCATTTTGATCGATGCGCGGGACAGCAACCTGTTCACGGGCATCACCTCACAGGCCAACGCCGGCAGTACGGGCAACGCGGGCCGCATTGACGTCGTCGCCACCGGCAACGTGAAGGTCAACGCCCGCGGCGGGCAAATCACGTCCAGCACTCTTTCCTCGGGCAATGCGGGATCGGTCAACGTCCAGGCAAACGGCAAAATTTCCGTCCTCGGGGAAGGCCAGATTTCCTCCAGCACCTTTCTTTCTGGCGCCGCCGGGTCGGTGCTGGTCAGGGCGGTTGATCTGCTGGTTGACGGTACGGGCAGCAGCATCGCTGCTTCCGCGTCCGCCGGCTCTTCCGGCCAGACCGGCAACGTCACGGTAGCCGCCAACGACAGCATCACCTTGTCCAACGGTGGCAGCCTTTCGATTCGAAACGATGCCACCGTGACCGACCCCGGCGCCATCGCGCCAACCACGCTGTCCGTCTCCGCCCCCAACATCACCCTCAAGAATGCGTCAATCACCGCCGCATCGACGGGAAATGTGGCCGCCAGCGACATCCAGATCGATTTCACCCAGCAACTGTTTTTGGACCCGAGCAGTATCACCACCAGCGCCAACCTGGGCAACGGTGGGTCTATCGTCATCCACGGCGGACAACGCATCACGCTGGAGAATTCGCAAATCACGACGTCGGTGCTAGGCCTCACCGGCAACGGCGGCGACATTACGCTGAGTGCGGACACGCTGCTACTCCTCACGGGCTTCATCCAGGCCAACACGGGCGCCGCGAATGCTGCCGGTGGTTTGGTCACCATCAATGTGCAGACGCTGCTGGCCAGTGGCAGTTCGCTGTTCACCGGCGGCGACGTGCCATTTGTGTTTCAGCCAGGGGTGTTTGGGTTCAACGTGATCCAGGCAGCCGCGCCAACGGGCCTGAGTGGGGTGGTGCAACTCGCCACGCCGCCGCTGGACGTATCGGGAAGCCTGACAGGGCTGTCCACGCAGGCGCTCGATCTCGGTGGGTTGGCGCGCAACCCGTGCCAGGTGACAGGGGGGAGTTCACTGGCGCAAGCCGGGCGTGGTGGCCTGCCGGCCTCGGCGCGCGGATTGCTGCGCTCCGAACCCGATGCCACCGAAACGGCGCAACAGCAGCCGGAGTCCACCTACGCGCGGGCCGGTGTGGTGGGCAACGGATGCCTGTGAGCGCCTGGCACAGGTCCTTGCGGCGAATGATGGGTTTGGGCGCAGGTTTGGTCGTTTTGCCGATGGCTGCGATTGCGGCAGAGGCAGATAACCCGCTGATGGCGCCCGGCGCCGTTCGTCCAGAACTTCTTCGGCCAGCCGGTGAGCCGTTTCAACTGCCTCCGGTAGAAATCCAGCCAGCCACGTCCCCTGGCGTGGGCGACGGGGAACAGGCACGGTTCGACCGCGCTGTTTTTCGTGGCAACACGGTGGTCCCCACCGTTGACCTTGACGCCATTGCAGCACCCTACCTGCGGCGCGGCATCAATGCCGCGGAGCTCGAAGAACTGAGGCAAAAGCTGACGCGGCACTACATCGAAAAAGGTTATGTCAATTCGGGCGTGCTACTTGCGCCAGATGGCGGCGTCGGCGAATTGGCCTTCAATGTGGTTGAAGGGCGCCTGGTGGGAGTGCGGGTTGCAGGCTTGGATCGGCTTGATGAACGCTACGTTGTCCGCCGCCTTGCCAAAGATTCCGACGGCCCGCTGAACATGGAGGTGCTGCGAGAGCGGTTTGCCCTGTTGTTGGAAGACCCGTTGTTCGCACGGTTGAACGGGCGCTTGACTCCGGGCGAGCGTCCCGGCGAAGCATTCTTTGATGTCGACGTGGTGCGCGCCACGCCTTACCAGCTCAGGGCCGCCGTCAACAACTACCGGCCGCCATCGATTGGGTCTCAGACCCTGAGTGTGAACGGGTGGGTGCGGAACCTGACCGGGTTTGGTGACCAACTAGAAGCTGGCGTCCAAAAGCCGATCGAATCCGGCTTCGGAACCCGTACCAACCTTGCATGGCGTGTTCCATTGGGTTACTACGGCACGCAGATGTCGATTGCCTTGGACCGCGGCAGTTCATCGGTGATCGAGGAGCCGGTCAATGTACTGGGCATCAGCAGCAAGCTGCGCAGCCACGAGGCAGGCATCAGCCAGTCGTTGGTCGAGAGCCTGCAGCACAAATTCTCGGTCGGTGTCGACCGTGTGCAGCGCCGTAACGACACCTTTCTGATGGGGGCCCCGTTTTCTTTCAACCCAGGTGAGCCCAACGGTGTCACCAAGGAAAACCTGTGGCGCTTTTGGCAGGACTACACCTACCGCACCGAAACCAGTGTGCTGGCATTGCGCTCCACATTTACCTGGGGCCAGAACAATTTGCAGACGGTGGCCGGCTTGCCGGACGCGAACAACCCGAAGTCACAGTTCAACACATGGCTGGGCCAAGCCCAATATGCGCACAAGGTACTTGACAATGGTGCACAGTTCGTCAGCCGGGCGACTGTACAGCGAACCGGGGATCGGTTGCTGGCGATTGATGGCATGGCCATTGGTGGTGTCAATACCGTGCGGGGCTTTCGCGAGAACCAGCTGGTGCGCGATGTGGGCGCGGTCGTGAACCTGGAGTTCGAATACCCGCTTGTGCGCAATCCAGGCAACGGGCTCAGTGCCACGGTGGTGCCGTTTTATGACTATGGACGGGCAGCAAACAATGGTGATTTGGCGGCAACAATTTCATCATGGGGCTTGGCCACTAGGGTTCGTTGGCAAGGTTTCAGCCTGGATGTCGTAGTTGCCAGGCGCCTGGTGTCACCACCCATCCCCAGGGCAGCGAAACCGACACTGCAAGACCATGGGATTCATGTCCAGTTGTCATACGCTCTGTTTTGAGACGGTTCTACAAGGACTCTGATCGATATGCTGTTGACCCGTTCGTTGTTTGCCTCAATGTGTTGCCTGGTTGCCGGCCTGGTTGCGTCAGACTTTGCCGCCGCACAATCGGAGTCTGCCGGCGCTGGCCAGTCGCAAGTGCGATTCGCGTCGGCGTGGCGCGTGCGCGGTGAAGTGACGGTCTTATCCATGGCCGGGCAGACGCGCACCCTGCGCGAAGGTGACGCCGTCTTTGTTGGCGAACGTGTGAGCGCGGAGCCAACCGCGGAGGCGGTGCTCAGGACCGACGACGCGGGAATGGTTGCGTTGCGCTCAAGTGCAAGCTTCGCCATCGAGAAATTTGTGGCGCAGGGCAAACCAAGCGACCAGATGACCCTGCGCGTGCTTGGCGGAGCGCTGCGCGTGATCACAGGCTGGATTGGGCGGGTCAATCGCGCCCAACATGTCATCGTCACGCCGACGGCAACCATCGGGATACGTGGAACCGACCACGAACCCTATGTGATGACGACCGAGCTTGCGACCGCCCTGATGCAGGCAGAAGGCACCTACAACAAAGTCAATCGCGGTGGCACAACGCTAGTGGCTTATGGGCGCAGCGTGGACGTCACTCCGGGGAAGGTTGGCTTTGCGCGCAGCGGCAACCCGCAACGCAATCGCGCGCTGGCCACTTTGTTGCTGCCGGTGCTGCTTGACAAGATCCCCGAGTTTTACGTTCCGGGCCAGTTCGACGCCGAACTTGACCAGTTGTCCGAGACATCCGAAGACGATGCCGCGAGGCAATTCGAAGAACGGGCCAGGACACTGCCCAGGGAGCCGGCGGCCAGCCCCGAGCCGAACGCGCCGAACGCGCAACCCCGGCTTATGCCCGCGCCAGAGGCAGCACGGGCAGCGCCGTTGGCGGGCATGCCGGCCACCGGTCGCGACTCCGCGTTGTCCTTGGCCTGCGCGGCCGACAGTGTCGCGAAAACCTGGCTTGGTCAACTCGATGCGGCGATCACTATGCGCAACCCAAGCTCCATCATCGCCATGTTCGCGCTGGACGCTGTCTTTACCGCCACGGTTCGCGACAAGGACGGCAACGCCACTTCGATCGATATCGGGCGCCAGGAGTTTGTTGACAGCACCATCACCGCGATGCAGGGGTTGGCGGAGTTCCGGCAACGCAGACTGTCGATCGAGGGCCAGATCGACGCAGGTGGGACCTGTGACCGGCTCAGCGTGAAATCATTGGTGCTGGAGCAGGGTACACAAAACGGAAAGTCGTACCGGTTCGAGTCGGTCGAGGAGTATGTGATCGAGCGGCGTGCCGGCAGATGGCTGGCAACCAAGGCGGCCACGGTGCTGCGATAAGCCAGCCGTTTTGTCTATTCATGGTGCTCGGGTTTGTCGGGCTGATCACGGTCACCATGCTCGCTTACCGCAATGCGCCTCCCTTGCCGGAGCAGGTTCTGGGCGCCACCGGGAACACGATATTTACCGGCGATGACGTCCGGGAAGGCCAGACCGTGTTCCTGAAATGCGGCCTGATGGCCAATGGCAGCATCTGGGGGCACGGCGCCTATCTGGGCTCCGATTTTTCCGCCGAGGCGCTGCACCGCCTGGGTGAACACCAGGCGCAGGCAGTTGCGCTGCAGCGTTTTGGCCGGGCCTATGCATCCTTGAATCCGGTTGAGCAGGCGGCAGTAAACGGAGAAACGGCTGCCACGCTCGAAACGAACCGCTACGACCCCACATCCCTGGCCCTGCGTTTCACCGACGCCGAAGCAGCGGCCTACACCCAGCTTTCGACTCGGGTGTGTCGCTGCGACCCGGCAGCATCATGGAGCGCACGCGTTGCTGGCAATGGAATCAGCGTGGTCAACAGCTACCTGTACGACACGATGGTCAAACGTTATGTGCTGCAGATAATCTTCCCCAAGGGCGAAGGCGGCAAACCGGACCGCGCCGTGATCGACGCCGCGCTGGCCGAGATGCCAACCCAGTTCGCGGCGCTGGACAAGGCCTACGGCCGCGGCGACTACCTGGCCGGTGCCAGCTGCTCGAGCGCCGATCTGTTGCTGGCGCCGATCCTGGCTTACGTGCAGTTCATGCCCGAAGCCGGCCAACTGATGGCCGACTACCCCAACCTGGTACGCGCCCAAAACCTGATCCGCCAGCGCGCCAGTTTCACCAGCACCAATCCCCAGTAGCGCCTCGTACCGTACGCGTGCATTTTTCACCAACCAAGGAGCAATCACCATGAGCCACCTGCTCGGAAAATTTGTCTGGTTCGAACACGTGTCCAACGACGTCGCTAAAGCCCGCGCCTTTTATGGCGCGTTGTGTGGCTGGACGGTGCAAACCATGCCCATGGGTGAGCAGCCCTACGACATCATCATGAACGGCAGCGCCGGCATTGGCGGCTTTCGCGGCGCTGAGCCCGGCATGCCCAGCTACTGCTCGACGGCGGCTGCGCCGCGCAGCGATGAGACCAGGTCGTGCGCGGCCACGAAGCCGAGTTCGGTTCGCGCCCGCGAGACATCGAACGGCGTGTCGCGCGGATGCGCAAAACCGGCGAAGCCAGACGCTGGCAACGGGGTATGGGCAATCGTCAGATCGGGGCGCACCACCCGCGCGGCGGACACGAAATCCGCGAACCGGGCCATGCGGCCGCTGCCAATGGTGTAGACACGACCCGGCAACTCAGGCGCATCGAGCGCCGCCAGGTTGGCCAGCGCCACATCGCGGACATCGATGAAGTCCTCCCCGCCGGACCACAACAACAGCGGATCGGTGATGGTGACACGTCCGTTCACCGCGCCGGCGCCCAGCAACGTCGCCAGCAGCCGACCGGGCACCGAGTTGTTCGGTCCGGCCCACAGGCCGAGCACGGCTGAATAACGCAATACCGCCACCGAAAGCGCGAACTGATCGGCGTAGTGCTGGATGAAAAATTCCGCCGCCAGTTTGCTTGCCGCATACAGACTGCCAGGCCGTTCGCTGACGGCGTGGAAGGCGAAGTCCTC
>JANNGR010000284.1:0-3422 GCA_031403955.1 Betaproteobacteria bacterium | reverse complement strand
GCGGCAGCCGTGGTCGCGCCGTGGCCGTTGCGCAGAAAGTCCACAAAGATCTTTCCGACACGGTTGGAGGGCCCGCTCTTGGCGACGAATCTGGCGGGAATCACCCGCGCCAGATGCTCGACCACGGCCTGTGAAAAACCTTTCACCGTGGCCCAGCCGTAGCGTGGGGTGACAGGCACGACCAAATGCAGGCCCTTGCCGCCGCTGGTCTTGAGCCACGATTCCAGCCCGAGTTCGGTGAGCAGGGACCGGACCAGCTGGGCGCTCTCCTGGACCTGTTGCCACGCCACCTTTTCGCCCGGGTCAATGTCGAAAATCAACCGATCCGGTTTGCCGATGGCCTTGACCAATGCGTTCCAGGTGTGGAATTCGATGACATTCATTTGCGCGCAGGCGGAAATCGCCTTGCCGGTGGCAACCTCCAGCAGCGGCTCGTGGCCCGGCCAGAGTTGGGGGTCCAGGTCTTTCACGTCCTGAATGCGCAACTTTTCTGCGTGCTTCTGGAAGAACAGTTCTCCGCCAATTCCGTCCGGTCCGCGCACCAGCGAACAGGGGCGGCCCTTCAGATGCGGCAACATCCAACTGGCGACACTTTCGTAATAACGCACTAGGTCGAGCTTTGTCAGGCCTGTGCTGGCGTCGATCACCCGCTGCGGGTTGGTAATCTTCGTTGTGGAAACGTGCATCGCCGATGCAAGCGGAACCACGCCCGCTGCCATGAAAGCGTCTTCCCGCACGACCTCGGCGGCGGCCTTGTCCACGCGCAGCCCCTGGAATGTCGCATGGCGGATCTGGGCATCCTCCGTCCATTCGGCGAAGTCGATCTCCGCTACCAGTTCCGGTGCGACCCATCGCTCGCTGCCCGCGGCACGCCTGGACCAGCGCCCCTTTTTCGCCGGGCTGGAAAACGGTGAAGCCTTGGCTTGCAGCGCGACAAGCTTGGCCTTTAGGTCTGTCGCGGTTTTGGTGTCCCAGCCCGTTCCGACGCTCCCCACCGACACCAGATTGCGCTCGGAGTCGTAGACGCCAAGCAGCAGGCTTCCGATTTCGGACGCCTTTCTGTCGGCGTTGCGGTCGGTGAAGCCGCCGATCACGAATTCCTGCCGCCGGCGGCACTTTAGCTTCAGCCAGGTTTCGGTGCGGGCGCAAACATAGGGCGCATCGCCGCGCTTGGCGATCAATCCTTCGAGGTTCATGTTGCGGGCGGACTGAAGAATGCTGGCGGGATCGGCCTGGAAGTCCGCGCTATACCGCACCTGGTCGCTTTGACTGTTGTCCAGCAAAGACTTCAGCAGCTCCCTGCGATCCCGAAGCGGCACTTGCCGCAGGTCGAATCCATCGAAGAAGGGAAGGTCGAAAACGAAATACACAATGTCCTGGGACGACGCGCGGTCGAAGGCATTTTGCAGCGCGTTGAAGCTCGGAGTGCCGTTGGCGCCCATTACGACAATCTCTCCGTCCAACCATGCCGACTGAATGCCTAGCGTCTTGATTTCGCGCACCAGCGCCGGCATCTTCGATGACCAATCGTGGCCACCCCGCGTAATGAGTCTGGGTATGCCTTTCTCGATCCGGCTCATGATCCGATAGCCGTCGAACTTGATCTCGAAGGACCACTCCCCGGCAGGGGGCAGACCGGCGCTCAAGGTGGCAAGTTGCGGACCTAGCTTCTCGGGCAGCGGCGCCTTGACCGCGGCGTCGTTCTTCGTCGCCGGAACCGTTTTGGCGACCGCCGCGCGGCTCGATACTCCGGCGGCCGTGGCTGCCCGGGTTGCCTGTCCCAGGGGCTTGGTAATGACGCTGTCGGGCAAGGCCGTGACAATGTCGTACTCCTGCTTGGGTCGGGCGTAAGCGTCCTTTTTCTTGAACAGCAGCCAGGCGACCTGGCGATCATCCGGCTTGCCGATGCGCACCAGTTCCCACATGCCCGCCATTTTCTGGCCATGCAGCGTGAAGACAAGCTTGCCTGCCGTCAAGCCGCTTTTGGGGTCAGCATGCGCGGTCCATGTGCCACGATCCCAGATGATCACCGTGCCGGCGCCGTATTGCCCGCGCGGAATCGTTCCCTCGAAGCTGTTGTACGAGATCGGGTGATCTTCGACCCTGACCGCCATCCGCTTCTCTTTGGGGTCGTAGCTGGGGCCTTTTGGAACCGCCCACGACAACATCACACCGTCGAGTTCGAGCCGGAAATCGTAGTGCAACCGCGACGCAGCGTGTTTTTGAATCACAAACGAAAGACTGTCTCCGGCGTCGCCGATTACCCCCTCGGGCTCGGGCGTATGACCGAATTTCCGCTTGCTGCGGTAACGGGAAAGAGGGTCTGGGGCGGCACGCATGAGAATGCTGAGCATAAGCGCGTCTTCTCTCAAGCGTGGTCAACCCCGCTCCCTGTTGGGTCAGTGATTTGCCATGACGAAACGTGAACATACTCTGCCCGGGCCAGACGCGCTGGCCGCCAGACCATGTCTGGTTTCAGATTTACTGTACCCCCAAGAGCGCATCAACCTGGATTTGATTGGTCGCGCGCGCGATGCCAAGGTCAAGACCCTGGTGGTCTCGGTGGATGTGCCGGTGAATGCCAACCGCGAGCGAAACCGCAGAAACGGCTTTACCCGCCCGTTCAGGATGACCCCCGCCGCGATGCAGATGATTCCGGGGGTTGATCTAAAGCTGTGCCGCAAGCCCGAAATATTGGCCGACGCGGCCTGGCTGATTCTCACCAGTCCGAGCACCAGCACCGGCAATTTCTACATCGACGACACACTGCTGGCCGCGCATGGTGTTATCGACCTGGACAAATACGCGGTGACACCTGGCAACAAGAACTTCATCCCCGATTTTTTCGTGGATTGATCGTGTGTTGTCCTTGGTCAATTTAACCAAATTATCTTTAGTTGGTATAATTTAACCAATACTGAATAATCTGGTTAATTCTTGCCTGACTTCTCCCTGTTTCCGCGCGTCGCGCTGGCAAAAGCCTATTTGCAGCGTCTGACCGACCGACCTGACCGGGCGTTGAGCCTGTTTGGGCCGCGCCAGATTGGCAAGACAACATTCTTGACCAGCGATCTGGTGCACCAGGCGAAGGTGGCGCATGTGTTGCCGGTTTACGTGGACCTGATGGCGGCCGAGCACCCGCTTGAGGCCATCAATGGCGCGCTGCGCGACCAGCTATTTGGGCTCAAGGCCCGAAAACTTCGCCAAGGCGTGAAAAGTGTCTCGGGTCTGGGAGTTGGACTGGTGATGGATGCGCTGCCCGAACTTCCCACCAGCGCCGATGCCGGGCAGCAGTTGCAGCATTTGTTTGCCGACCTGCTTCGGCAGCCCGGCGTTGGCAGCGTACTGCTGATGCTCGATGAAGTGCAGGAGATTGCCAGAGCCGGCACGCAGGGCGAGCAGGCCATGCGCGCGGTGCGTGC
>JANNGR010000283.1:0-1635 GCA_031403955.1 Betaproteobacteria bacterium | reverse complement strand
GTTGGTCAGCCCATGTTTACGCGCGGCACGCCAAAGAATTACTGCAGGTGAAATGCAAACGAAGGTCCGCCTCCAGCGTTCGTAAAAGTCAGCGCATATCCCCGGCACGCGGGCCACCGCTGTGGGATGGGTGTGATGCGCAGATGGGCCAGGGTGTTGAAGTCGAGCCAGACTGGGATCTGGCGGCGCAACCCGCACCCCACTATGAGATCGATCAGCGCGTCAACTGCTGACTGAGCGAAACGGCGGTTCGGATTCGCTGCGGGGTCGCCGTGCATCCGGCATGCCCCGCGCGCCGGAAATCACGATCCTGGACAGCGCATTCTGGTGGGAGATCGACCCGGCCGCGGATTGCTGCATGTCTGCGGGAGATGCGAGGGTTTTACGCCGGTTGATGGCTGTTTCAAGGGGGCATACTTGGGGTCATACGGTTGAAATGCCTATCCGTAACTGGCGCGTCGGTTTCATGGCCGCGCCGGCCGACCTGGTGGATCGTTTGCTCGACACCAAGTTGTTGTCTAAGCTCACCACACCGGCCTTGCTGGAAAAGGCGCTGGCCTGGTGTATCGACCAGGGCCAGTTGCGCCGCCATGCTGAACGCATCCGGACCCGGCTTGACCTGGCTCGTGCGCGCAGCGTCAAGCTGGCGCTGGAAGCCGGCTGCCGCTTCGCCGCCGAGCCGGCCGGTGTTTTTGGCGGGGTCGATACCGGCGTGGACACCGATGCCTTGTCGCAGCGCATGCTCGACCTCGGTTATCTGCTCGCGCCTGGCGCCTTGTTTCATGCGCGGCGCGAACCGAGCACGTTGATGCGTATCAACTTCGCCACCATGCAGCAAGCCCAGTTCTGGCGCGATTTCAGGTACGCCATAACGTGAGTGCACGTCGAGGATTCCAAAACCAATCGATACCGGAAATAATCGGTGACGTACACGCAGCAGAGGCGGTTTGAAAGGAGCACACCCGATGTCGATCAAGCAGATGTTTCTCGACGACGGCCCGGAAATTTCACTGGTGCAAAACCGCCTGACGGCTGCTGGATTGATCCTTGCGGCATTGTTCTTTTCCGGCAGCTTCTCGATCGCTTTGTACGCCCAGTTCAAGGAGCCGGGTACCACAAAGGATTACCGGATTGTGTTTGCCCAGATCGAAGTAGCACTTGCGATCGGGGTCTGCCTTACTCTTCTGACCATCGCCGCGTTGCTGGTCTGCCAGCAACTCTCCGGTAGTTGGGAGCCCTGGTTCAACTCGCGCCGATGGTGGTTCGCGGCATCCACTATCTGGCTGTACCTGTCACTGTCTCAGGCCATGAGTGCCGGCCTGACCGAAGTCGTGTACGGCTTGGCAATTTGCTCAGAGTTGGTGGGCTTCGTGATTGGCGCCCTCGCGTACCCGATCTGGTTGCTGCTGCTGTTTTACGCACCTTTGCACCTGCTTGGGCGGATGCGCACCCGCATGCGCGCGTCCGAGCACCGAGCCCTGCTTGTGGCATACCTGCTGCCACTGGCGGTGATCATCGGCCTGACCGCCGAGGTCTACCGGCTGCAGAGCAAGGAACCTCCAGGTGTCCTGGTGTACCTTGGCGAACTCGGCACACAGATCGGCCAGCCTCTAACCTGGTGGCGGCCCTGGACGC
>JANNGR010000282.1:0-4261 GCA_031403955.1 Betaproteobacteria bacterium | reverse complement strand
CGCTGTGCGCCAGGTCCCACACCACCAGGCAACCGGCCTGATGGGCCAGCGTGGTGACGGCCAACATGTCGAACATCGCGCCGGTGCGGTAGTTCACGTGCGTCAGCATCAACACCGCGGCATCACGAATCAGTGAGGCGTCGATTTGACCGGCCTCGACCAACTGCAGGCGCAATCCGCGTTCCTTGCACAGGGCCTCTGCAATGTACAGGTCGGTCGGGAAATTGCTGCGTTCGCTGATCACCAATTTGCGCCGCGGCGTGTCCTGCGCCGCGATGTTGAGCGCCGCGCTAAGTACCTTGTACAGATTGATCGACGTGCTGTCAGTTGCTACCACGGTGCCGCTCGACGCCCCAATCAGCGTGGCTATTTTGTCGCCCAGGCGTTGCGGCATGTTGAACCAGCCGGCGCTGTTCCAGGAACGAATCAGGCCATCGCCCCATTCCTGCGTCACGGCGTGTGCCACGCGTGCCGCGGCGCCGCGGGGCAGGGCGCCGAGCGAATTTCCGTCCAGGTAGATCACGCCTTCGGGCAGCGAGAACTGGTCACGCAGGCGGCGCAGCGGGTCACTTATGTCCAACTGTTGGCAATCATTCAACGCTGTTATGGGTGTCATGGTCAGGGCCCGGTGGCAGTTGGCTGGATCAGCTTGCGTGGCAGGTTCATTCGAGCGCGCGCAGCACCGCGCGCACCGGGCTGGCGTCGGCGTGGGTCAATTTCAGCGGCAGCGCAATCAACTCATAGTCACCCTCTGGAACATCGTCGAGCACCAGGTTCTCCAGCACCCGCATGGCGTGCCGCAACAACTGGTGGTGGGCGTGCAGGCCGGCGCTGGTGGCAGGGTCGACACTGGGTGTGTCAATGCCTACCAGCGCCACATGGTGGCGCGCCAACAAGGCAATCGTCTCGGCGGCGAAGGCGGTAAACGGCTCCCAACTCTGGCGCGCGTTTTGCAAGGTACGTACCAGCAGTCGCGCCGGCAGGTTGGTCAGGGCGCTGGCGACATGGCGCGGCTCTATCAGCGGGCCGCAGTTGATGCGATGGATGACACGGCACGGCCCAAGATAGGGCCCCAACGCCACTGCGCCAATTGCCGCCGCGCCGCTGGCGTAATGCAGTGGCGCATCGGCGTGTGCGCCGGTGTGGGGTGACAGCGTGATGCGGCAGACGTTGACCGGGCAGCCCGGGCCGAGGCTGAAATGCGCGTGTTGAGAATACACCGTGTCGCCCGGAAATACAGCCGACGATTCGTCAACCGGCGGAGAGATATCCCAGATCGTTTTCATCGCGCAGTGCAGTTATCACCGTCAAAACGCCTTGGTGCGGACCATGTTGCTGACCCGAAACGTCATGTGGTCGATCATGCGTCAACTCCCGTCAATCTGGTATTTTGCCAAGCAAAAGATACTCCATCAGGGCCTTTTGAACGTGCATCCGGTTTTCGGCTTCGTCCCACACCACCGACTGGTGCCCGTCGATCACGTCGGCGTCGACCTCTTCGCCCCGGTGCGCCGGCAAGCAGTGCATGAACAGGGCATTCGGTTTGGCGGCGTGCATCATGTCGGCGTCGACGCGCCACTCCGCGAATGCCTTTTTGCGGGCTTCGTTCTCGGCTTCATAACCCATGCTGGTCCAGACGTCGGTGGTGACCAGGTCGGCGCCGGTGCAGGCTTGCATCGGGTCTTTGAAAACCCTGTAACTTTCGTTCGAACGTATGCCGGCAACGGATTGGTCGACCTCATAACCACCGGGCGTACTGAGGTGTACCGTGAAGCCCAGAATTTCGCTTGCCTGCAACCAGGTATTGGCCATGTTGTTGCCGTCGCCGACCCAGGCCACGGTTGTGCCGGCAATCGAGCCGCGGTGTTCGATGAATGTGAATATGTCGGCCAGGATCTGGCACGGGTGGAACTCGTTGGTCAGGCCGTTGATCACCGGTACGCGCGAGTGCCCGGCAAAACGCTCGATCTTGGTTTGTTCATAGGTGCGGATCATCACCAGATCGACCATGCGGCTGATTACCCGAGCGCTGTCCTCGATCGGTTCGGCGCGACCCAACTGGCTGTCGCCGGTGGTCAGATGCACCACGCTGCCGCCCATCTGGTACATGCCGGCCTCAAAGCTGACGCGGGTACGGGTAGACGCCTTCTCGAAAATCATCGCCAGCGTGCGGTCGGTCAGCGTCTGGTGTTTTTCGTAGGCTTTGAACTTGCGTTTGATAACCGTCGCCCGCTGGAACAGATAGCGGTATTCATCGGCGCTCAGGTCGCTGAATTGCAGGTAATGTTTCATGGCGCGCTGGCGAGCAACTGTGTTACCAGCGGGCACAGTATGCGCGTCACCTCGTCGGCCTCCACGGTCGTCATGATCAGCGGGGGCAGCAGGCGGATCACGGTGTCGGCGGTGACGCTGACCAGCAAGCCGTTTTCGGCGCAAAGCCCGACCAGTGCGGCGCAGGGTTTTGCCAGATCGATGCCGATCATCAGGCCGTGGCCGCGTATTTCGCGCACACCACCCGAGGCCAGCTCCGATGCAAGTTCGCGCGTCAAATTGGCCAACAGGTGCGCTCCCACATGGGCGGCGTTGGCCAGCAATCCGTCTTCTTCCATTATTCGCAGCGTTTCCACACCGGCGCGCATGGCCAGCGGATTGCCGCCAAAAGTAGTGCCGTGGTTGCCAGGCTGGAACAGGTTGGCGGCTTTTGGCCCCGCAACCACCGCGCCGATCGGCACGCCTGAGCCCAAGCCCTTGGCCAGCGGCATTACGTCGGGGGTGATGCCGGCCCATTGGTGCGCGAACCATTTGCCGGTGCGCCCCATGCCACATTGCACTTCGTCGATCATCAGCAGCCAGTCACGCTCATCGCACAATACGCGCACCTGCTTCAGGTAATCCATGTGCATCGGATTCACGCCGCCTTCGCCCTGGATGGCTTCAAGAAATACCGCCACTACTTTCGGGTTGCCTTCGGTGGCCTTTTGCAACGCGGCCAGGTCGTTCAGTGGCACGCGGATGAATCCTTCCACCAGTGGCCCGAAGCCGGCCTGTATTTTGGGGTTGCCGGTCGCGCTGAGGGTGGCAATGCTGCGGCCGTGGAAGGCATTTTCATAGACCACGATTTCAGGCCGTGTGATGCCCTTTTGATGGCCGAACTTGCGCGCCAGCTTCAGCGCGGCTTCATTCGCCTCCAACCCGGTGGAACAGAAGAACACATTGCTCATGCCGGACAACTCCACCAGCCGCGACGCCAGTTTCTCCTGGTTGGGCACGTGGTAATAGTTGGAGCTGTGGATGATTTTCGCAATCTGGTCCTGCAGCGCCGGCACCAGCTTGGGGTGGTTGTGTCCCAGGGTGTTGACGGCGATTCCGCCCAGTGCATCAAGGTACTGCCGGCCATTGACGTCCCAGACGCGGCAGCCCTGCCCGTGTGACAGCGCGATCGGCACCCGGGCATAAGTGTTCATGACATGTGGTGAGGCGGCTTCGATGGTTTGCGTGGCGGCGTTCATGTGGGATCCCAATCAAAACAAAGCGGCCCGACCGGCCGTTGCAGCTTGATTCTATGGTTATGGGCGACGCCGATCATTGCTGGTTTTGCATTGCCGTGATGCTCGCGCGGCGCCCATCCAGCCCCGGCGGCCTGATAGAGTCCAGCCATGCAGTTGCTGCGCCAAAATCTTTCCAACCATGCATTCTGATGCGGCCAAGGAATTCGTGATCCTGGGCGTCACGACCGACGGCAAGACCTTCCGGCCAACCGATTGGGCAGAACGGCTGGCCGGCGTGATGAGCCAGTTTCGCCCCGGCGGGCCGCAACCCGGCAGCCACCTGGGTTATTCACCGTGGTGTGTTCCGGCGCTACGCAGTGGCGTCAAATGCGTCGTGGTGCAGCATGATTTGCGCGACCATGACGTATTGGCATGGGATTTTTGCGTGAACTTTGCCAAGGACAACGACCTGCAGGTGTTGCCGGGCCGAACTGAGGCGCGCCCGGGCGCTGGTTGATAGCCGGCCACAAAAAAACCGCCCGAAGGCGGTTTCCTGCTTTGCCGACAGCGCACCGGTTACAAACGGCGGAATCCTGCTAAGGATTCCGTGCGATTGGCCCGAAAAATCAGGCCGATGTTTCGATCGTCTTTTCCGTGGTTTTTGGCGCCGCGAGAGCAAGCGCCTTTACCTTGGTGGACAGCCGGCTCTTGTCGCGGGCGGCCTTGTTCTTGTGAAAAATGCCTTTGTCGGCCACCGAGTCGACCACTGCCTG
>JANNGR010000281.1:0-28575 GCA_031403955.1 Betaproteobacteria bacterium | reverse complement strand
CAAAGTGCGGGCGTCAGCGCCAGAGGCTGCTCGCGGCGCCTGCAGCGCACGCTGACCGATCTGGGAGCGGACCTGCCTTACGCCCAAGCCATGGACAAGATGGTCGAACACTATGGAATAGTGATCGCCGAGAGCACCATCCGAAGGATCACCCTGGAGCACGCCCAAACAATCCAGCAGCGCAGCCGAGGTCTGCCCCAAGGGCTGCCCAAGGCGACCACGCCAGGGCAGATATTCATAGCCGAAATGGATGGCACCATGGTGCCTACCGTTCGCAGTGATGCCACCCAGGGCGACCGGCGCCAAGGCAAGAGCGTGCAGTGGCAGGAGGCCAAAGTCAGTCTGGCCCATGTGCAGGGCAGCAAAGAGCTGACCTACGCTGCGACCTTGCTTGGCGATGTGGACACGGCGGGCAAGCAACTGCGCGCCTGCGCCAAGAGGGCCGGGTTCGGCAAAGGCCACCGGGTGCACGGTGTGGGTGACGGTGCGCCGTGGATAGCCAAGCAAGTCAGGCAGCGCTTTGGCAGCCAAGGCAGCTATCTGCTGGACTTCTACCATGTGTGCGACTATCTCGGCGCCGCTGCCAGCGCCATAGAGGCCCAGCCCGCAGCGCAGCAAGCATGGCTGGGCAAGCAAAAGGACCGGCTCAAAACGCAACAAGGCCTGGGGCCACTGCTCAATGAGCTGCGAGCGCACCTGGAGCCGTCGCAAACGCCCGATGAGGATGCCCCCGTGCGCCAATGCCACCGTTACCTTGGCCAGCGCCAGGACCAACTGGACTACGAGGGGGCCATCAGCCAGGGGCTGCCAATTGGCTCTGGCGAGATAGAGAGCGCGCACCGCTACGTCGTGCAAAAGCGACTCAAGCTGCCAGGTGCATGGTGGAACGCCGCCAACGCCGAAAACATGCTGGCGCTACGGGTCAACCGCGCCAACGGCGAGTGGCAAGGATACTGGGCAACCAACTACCGCTACGCGGCTTGAGTCAAACCACATCACTTTGAATCGCACCCAGTGTGGCCCGCATGCCCACCAGTCGCCGTCACACCCTGGCGATCCACCTTCGGCGCTGGGCCAGGCGGGTTACGTCGTGCCAACTGCCGCATTCGGCGATGACCTTGGGCCAGATCCGCAACAGCACTTCACACTCGGCCAGCGAATCAGCCGCTGCCTGATGGCGCACCGCGCAGCGGATTCCGAAGTGGGCCATCCAGTCGTCCAGCGCCCGAGCGTGTACCCGTTCGTGCGTGACTTCGCACAAATGCCCGATGTCGAGCCATGGATTGGGCAAATCCGCACCAAAGTGGGCGTTTGAGAAGCGGCTGATCAAGATCTGGTCGAACCCGGCGTGAAAAGCCAGCAATGGTGACGTGCCGACAAAATCAACGAACGCGCGCAACGCCAACTCCGGCGCAAGCCCATCGCGCTGCTGCTGCGCACCGATGCCGTGCAACAGAATGTTGTCGCGTGAAGATGCCTGGTCCTGACGCAACACCACTTCAAAGCTGTCGCCGATATCGATCGACAAACAACGCGTGGCCCAATCCACCCGCAGCGCTATCGCCGCGATCGCCAGCAAGCGCGCGCGACCTGGATCAAGGCCACTGGTCTCCACATCAAGCACCACCCAACGACCTTCATTCGGCGCCAAGCGCAGTGAGCGCAGTGAGCGCAAGCCAGCCAGCCAGCTTTTCACACCAACCACCTATCTCTCGAAGTCCAGTTGCAAACGCTGCTGCATCGAACGCGCGACCCGAAACGACTCCTTGAGAATTCGACGGTCGATGTCATTCAGAGCGGCGACTTCAACATGATTGGGCTGGTCCGGATTCGATCCTGCATCGAGCTGCACGCGCAGGCGCAACATCTGGAGGAATTCGAAACCACCCACCCACGCCTCGTACTCGTGAGCCGCCAGCCCGATGCTTGGCCCCGCAGCCATCAACCGATCACGGGTCGACGTCGCGGTGACGCCGTGCGCCAGCGCATACAGCCGAGCGGCATCGACAACAATCGCGGTTCCCCGAAGCTTCAGATCGACCAACCCCTGGTCATCAACCGCGATGCTGCCCAACCAATTGAGTGGCGCAGCATGCCCCAGCGCGTTGATCGCCAATTGCTTGAGAAAACGCGGCATCTCGCGTGCGGCGGCGCCGACTTCCGCGCGCAGCGCTTGTGCCAGCGACACATCGCCAGCCAGCGCGCGGAAGTCAAAATAAACGCTGGCGTTGAGAAGATCCTGCGGCGCACCGTGTTGAATCCAACGCGAAAAGCGCTCCCGCCATCGCCCCAGCGTGAGGCAGCAATCTGCATTGCCCGCCATTATTCCCCCCTTGCAGAGCGGATATCCGCATGCGTCCAGGGCATTGTTCACGTCCTGGGCAAACGCCAAGATCGCCTTGTGTTCCTCTTCGCCGACGCCGTCGCGCAGGATCAGCGCGTTGTCCTGGTCGGTTGAAATGGTCTGTTCGCTGCGTCCCTCCGAACCCAGCGCAAGCCAGCAGACACGCGTCAAATCAACCGCGTGCTGCTGGGCCTTGATGGTCAACAGCCGTTCGGTCAGAACGTCGTTCAAGTGACTGATCAAGGCAGTTAGCTGGCGTGCCTGCACGCCTTGTGCTACCAGACCGCGCGCGAACTGGCGGATGTCCCGCGCCGCCATTTTCAAGGCATGCACGTCGGCGGCGGCGCGCAGGGACATGCTGACCTGCTTGAGGCTGAGCTTTTGTAACGCGAACAAGTCACGCTCGGAGACCATGCCCACTACCACGCCGTCCCGCGTCACGGGCACATGCCGCACTCCATACTGGCTCATCAAAAGCACCGCGTCCTGAGCGGTGTGATCATCGGTCAATGTGTGCACCGGACGCACCATGATCTGCCCGATGCACGTCTCCAGTGGCACTCCGGCCAATGTCACCCGGCCCAGAACATCGTGGCGAGTGAGAATACCTTCGGGCACGCCAGACACGCTGGTAACCAGGATGGAGCCGATACGCCGCTGGTGCATGGCGCTCAGGGCCTCGCGCAGGCTTGTCCCTGCCAGGCACGTCACGGGGGTCTTGCTGGCGACTTCACCCAGGGGCCTTTCAAGCGACTGCGCCGCCAGAACCTGGGAAGAATAATCCGCTTGCAGCGCCTGACGTGACAAGTCCAACAACCTCAGAACGCGCCGATTCATAAAGTCGGCGAACACTGCACTGCGAGCAGCGAGTTCCCACATAGCGTCACAAGGCAGCGCCAGAACAAAGGTGTCGGCCGTGGCACGGTAGGTAGCAGTCACTGCACGCCGCGCCATGGTCGCGCTAACGGGAAAAAGGTCGCCCGCCTCGTATTGGAAGGCACCGCCTGACAACGCAGTCATGCCACGCTCACTGGTCACGGCGCCCTGCCGAATAAAAAACAGTTGCTGGACGATCCCGTTGACCGGTTCAACCAGAATTTCGCCCGGCGCGAAATAACGCTGCGCGGATCGCGTGAGGAAAAAGTCCAGATCCTGGGCGCTCATTTCGGAGAATGGCGTGTTGCGCGCCAACTCGCCGCGCATGTTGGCCAGCAGGCTTGCCGATGGCCTGAGCGCCGGGCGCACGGCGGCTGAAGACTGCTGAAGTGCCATGGTAGAAACGTCCCATGCGAGTTGATTTGAGCCTGATGCTGCGGAAAACCGGGCAACGGCATCAAACCGCGTAGACCGACTCCAGATTATCCGTCGCACAACAAGAAAGCCCGGCCACGAGAGTTGCCGGGCTTTCAGAGCGCCACCTGACTTTGACTCAGGTGGATGGCCTGCAGCGGGATTAGCTGGTTTTCAGGTTCGGGTAACGCACATACTCAACCAGTTGCTGAATCTTCCTGCTCGGCGCCGGCGTCACGAGGCTGACCAACAGAATCACCGCGATTCCCACCGGCACTCCGAACACACCGGCCGAAATCGGCAGGATGCCAAACCACAAATCAACTGGGGCGGTAATGCCAAATATGCCGCGCAGCCAAGCCTGGTTTGTCACCATGTAGTAGACCGTGGTACCCAATCCGGCGATCATTCCCAGCGACGCTGCAGTACCGTTGGCACGCTTCCAGAAAATTCCCAGGACGAGTGCCGGGAAGAAGGAAGCCGCGGCGAACGAGAACGCGGCGGACACCAGGAACAGGATGTCGGCCGGCTTCTGGGCCGCCACATAGGCAGCACATAGCGCCACCAACAGCAACAAGACCTTGGATATGGTGACGCGACGCGCGGTTGACGCGTTCGGGTCGATCATCTTGTAATACAGGTCATGGCTCAACGCGTTGGCAATCGTCAGCAGCAAGCCGTCAGCGGTAGACAACGCTGCGGCCAGGCCACCCGCGGCTACCAGGCCGGAGATCACATATGGCAGGCCACCAATCTCCGGTGTCGCCAACACCACAATGTCGCCACCGATGGACATCTCATTCAACTGCAGAATTCCGTCCTTGTTGATATCCACTACTGAAAGTAGGGTTGGATCCACCTTGTTCCACGATTGCACCCAGGTCGGCAACTGATCAATTGGCGTACCAATCAGGACCGAAAACACTTCAAACTTGACCAGCACCGCCAGCGCGGGTGCCGTAAAGTACAACAAAAAAATGAAGAACAACGACCAGGTCACCGAATCACGTGCCTCCTTTACGCTCGGCACGGTGTAGTAGCGCATCAATATGTGCGGCAACGCAGCCGTTCCCACCATCAAACAGAAGATCAGCGCCAGGAAGTTACGGCGCGAGGTGTCGAAGGCCTTCTGGGCCGCGGCGTCACCGTTAGGGTCACCCGCAAACTGTTGTGCGTGGGGCGGCATGCCATTGAGGGGCTTGGACTTGTTATCGGCGGCCGCTTTGGCCTTGGTCCAGTCCGCCTTGGCGGCCGTCGGATCCTTAGGTAATGCAGCCAAGGCCTTTTCAGCTGCAGCGATTTCAGAGGCAGCGCTGTTGGAAACTTTAAGGTCCGCTATTCTCTTCTCGGCGGCAGTCTTTTCAGTGGCTAGCGCAATCGCCGGGTCTTTGATTTTTTCCGCCAGCGCGGCCGCGCGTTGTTTGAAAATGTCGCGTACTTGAATCTCTTTGGGATCGGCTGTCAGCTTCTTTTCGAGCGCCGTGACCTTCTCAAGCTGGAAGCCGTAAATGGCCTGCGGCACCGGCACGCTGGTCTGCTTGATCGACAGCCAGATCACCGGGATCAAGTAGGCAACGATCAGGATGATGTATTGCGCCACCTGCGTCCAGGTCACGGCACGCATCCCGCCGAGAAAAGAGCAGACCAGGATCCCACCCAGTCCCAAGAAAATACCGACCTCAAACGCCACATTGACCATCCGCGCCGTGATCAGGCCGACGCCGTAAATCTGGGCTACCACATAGGTAAACGAACACAGGATGGCGGCAACAATGCCGATGAAACGCGGCAGGTTCCCGCCATAACGTTCGCCCAGGAAGTCAGGAATGGTGAACTGGCCGAACTTGCGCATATACGGCGCCAGGAACAGTGCCACCAGGCAGTATCCGCCGGTCCATCCCATGATGAAGGCCAAGCCGTCATAACCAGCGATGTACAACCCGCCCGCCATTCCGATGAAGGACGCTGCTGACATCCAGTCGGCGCCAGTGGCCATGCCGTTGTAAAGCGCCGGCACTCTTCGCCCCGCCACGTAATACTCGGCGGCGTCGGTGGTCCGACTCATGATGCCGATGCCAGCGTACAGGCCCACCGTGGCAAGCAAGAAGCTCATGCCTATCCATTGGCGTGACATGCCCATTTGCTCAAAGACGGCAAGTATGACCAAGAAACCCAAGAATCCACCGGTGTACCAGGTGTACACCTTGTTTAGATTCTGCTTGAAGGCCGCCTTGGAGGCGGCGTTGCTGACATTGGAGTCAACCGAACCAAACATTCCAGCCATGATTATTCCTCGCTCTCTTGAACACCGTGCTCAATGTCCAGCTTGGCCATGTAGCGGGCATAAAACCAGATGATCACGCAGTACACCACCAACGATCCTTGCGCTCCCATCCAGAAGCTGAAGGGCCAGCCGAAAAAATTGAAACTCAATTCGCGCGCGAAATAACTCACCACAAAGGTCACCAAGAACCAGATCGCGAGAAGGATTCCCGTGATATTCAGGTTCTTGCGCCAGTAACGGTGCTGGTTCTCGGTCAACTCCATGTCATCTACCTCCAACAACAAAGCCCTTGCGGGCGTTTCACGATCACCACCTGTCTTCCTCACGTGGCCTGCAAGCCGGATCGCGTCTCATCAAGACAGCCGCTCAACTGGGCGAAGCGCGCAATCCGGTCTCGCGCTCTAGCTGGGCAGCCACTTTGGGCTCGAACCCTTTGAGATGGCGAATTATTTTCACCGCCTCATCGGGTTGTCGCCGGTCAACATGAACCCCGCGCCAGCTGATACCAGCCGAACGGGCTCATGGGTTGCAGTTCAGTATTTCTTGTCAATGCCTGCACCGCTTCGTCAAAGCGGCGTTCGCGGATCAGCACCAGCGCCAGGCCATACCAGGCCCGGTCCATCTTCGGTTCGACCGCCAAGGCACGCCGAAATGCCGGTTCAGCGTCGGTGTGGCGCCCCATGTCGTCAAGCATGAATCCCAGGTTGAACCAGGCCGCCGAATTGTCTGGGTGGGCCTGGGCCAATGCATCAAGCGCTGCCACCGATCCATGTTTGTCGCCCAACTCCCCCAGCAGATGCGCACGACTTGCCATTACATAGCGGTTGGTTGGCGCAAGGGCCAGCATCTGTTCAAAACGCACCAACGCCAATCGCTTTTGTCCGAACACCAACAGCGTAATGGCTTGTAGCTTGAGAAAAAGATAATTCAGTGGCTGCCTCATTTGCACAGTCCCACGCCGATTTGCAGGCAGGTTTGAATCTTCACGATCGTTGCGCCAAGCCAAACAAAGGCCAGCAACAAAAACGCGACCAACGGCAGGTGCCTCTCGACCACGAATTTGGGTGACACCAGGCGCGCCACGACCAGGAATGGTTTGCCCATGATCTGGAGGATCTGGTAGAAAAGGTTCTTGTCGCGTTTGGAGCCCGCCATCAAACCCAAAAGCCACTGCCCCAATAACGCCAACAGCGCGATCTCGGCAATCAACTTGACAGTGGTGACTACGGCAAGCATGGAATCCATTCCGGATGAATGGGCCCATTGTTGGGCTGAGCCTTACCGCTGGCTTACAAACCCGTCAGTAATGCCTGGCTCCTAGGGTAGACCCAAATAGGGTATTCCCTTGATCTGTATCAACTGACGCGAACCGTGGCGTCGTGCCGCGTCCGGTTATTGCGCCAGCCGGCGCCAGGTATCGATGACCGAGTCGGGGTTGAGTGAGATCGAACTGATCCCCTCATCTCTGAGCCACAACGCGAAGTCTGGATGATCGCTGGGCCCCTGGCCGCAAATGCCGACATATTTTCCCTCGCTTCGACAGGCAGTGATCGCCTGACGAATGAGCGCCTTCACGGCCGGGTCGCGCTCGTCGAAATCGGCAGCCAGCAGTGCAAGGCCCGAATCCCGGTCCAACCCCAGGGTCAACTGCGTCAAGTCGTTCGACCCAATCGAAAAGCCGTCAAAGTATTGCAGGAACTCGGTCGCCAGGATCGCGTTGCTGGGTACCTCGCACATCATGATGATCTTCAGCCCGTCATCGTCCGCGGGTCCGGCGCCAGCCGGCGCCACATCGCCCCGGCGCAAGCCATGGGCCGCAAGCAGCTCGGTGACCTTCCTGGCTTGCTCGAGCGTGCGTACAAACGGAACCATCACTTGCACATTGGTCAGTCCCATGGCATTGCGCACACGCAACAAGGCTTCGCACTCCATCGCAAAAGCTTCGCCGAACTCGGCGCTGATGTAACGCGCGGCTCCACGAAAACCCAGCATCGGGTTTTCTTCCTCCGGTTCATATCGGCTACCGCCGATCAACTTGCGGTATTCGTTGCTCTTGAAGTCGGACAGCCGGACAATCACCGGCTTGGGCCAGAAGGCCGCGGCGATCGTTGCCACGCCTTCGGCCACCCGATCGACGTAAAACGCACGCGGCGATGCGTGACCCCTGGCCACCGATTCGACCGCTTTTTTCAGGTCCGCATCCACATTCGGATAGTCCAGAATCGCCTTTGGATGCACGCCAATATTGTTGTTGATGATGAACTCGAGCCGCGCCAATCCAACACCAGAATTTGGCAGCTGGCAAAAATCGAACGCTAGCTGCGGGTTGCCTACGTTCATCATGATTTTCAGGGGAAGCTGCGGCATTGCGCCGCGCTCGACTTTCTGCACCTCGGTCTCCAGCAGCCCGTCGTAAACGAAGCCGGTGTCGCCCTCGGCGCAACTGACCGTGACCAGCACGCCCTCCTTGAGTTGATCGGTCGCATTGCCGCACCCCACCACCGCTGGAATGCCAAGCTCGCGGGCAATAATGGCTGCGTGGCAGGTCCGCCCGCCCCGGTTGGTAACTATGGCGGAGGCCCGCTTCATCACTGGCTCCCAATTGGGGTCCGTCATGTCAGTCACCAAAATGTCACCGGCCTGAACCTTGTCCATCTCGCTGATGTTGTGCACCAGTCGCACCGGCCCGGTACCGATTTTCTGGCCGATCGCCCGGCCCTCGACCAGAACGGTACCTTTGCCCTTGAGCTTGTAGCGGTGCTCCGGCTTGCCGGCGCTCTGGCTCTTGACCGTCTCCGGACGCGCCTGCAGGATGTACAGCTGGCCGTCCAGACCGTCCTTGCCCCACTCGATGTCCATCGCCCGACCGTAATGCAGCTCGATAACCAGCGCGTACTTGGCTAGCTGCTCGACGTCCGCATCAGTCAGCGAGTAGCGGTTGCGCAACTCGGTCGGCACGTCACAGGTCTTGACCAGCTTTCCCCCGGCCGCCTTTTCCTGCTGCGTAGTGAATTGCATCTGAACCAGCTTGGAACCCAGCGTGCGCCGGATGATCGCGCGTTTGCCCAGGCGCAGCATCGGCTTGTGGACATAGAACTCATCCGGATTTACAGCGCCCTGCACCACGGTCTCGCCCAATCCGTAACTCGAGGTGATGAACACTACATCGTCAAAGCCGGACTCGGTATCAATCGTGAACATGACGCCGGCCGCGCCCAGGTCCGAACGCACCATGCGCTGAATGCCTGCGCTAAGCGCCACATGCTCGTGCGCAAAGCCCTTGTGTACCCGGTAGCTGATCGCACGGTCGTTGTACAACGAGGCGAACACTTCCCGGATTTTGTGCAAGATTTCATCGATACCGGCGACATTCAGGAACGTCTCCTGTTGCCCTGCAAAAGAAGCGTCAGGCAGGTCTTCGGCGGTGGCCGAAGAGCGCACGGCAAACGACACATCGGGCGCACTCTGCTTCAGCGTGTCGAACGCAACGCGAATCGCCTTCTCAAACTCTTTGGGAAACGGTTGCGCCTCGACCAAGCCCCTGATCTCCGCGCCGGCCAGCGCCAGCGCGCGGACGTCGTCGGTGTTGAGCACGCTTAGGCGCGTCTTGATCCTTTCGTTGAGGCCGTCGTAAGCCAGGAAAGCACGAAATGCATGTGCCGTGGTGGCAAAGCCGCCGGGCACTTTTACGCCGCTAGGCAAATGCGAGATCATTTCGCCCAGGCTGGCATTCTTGCCACCCACCGACTCGACGTCGGTCATTCTCAGGTTCTCAAACGGTACGACCAGCGCGGCTGGTCCAAATAATGCAGACATGGAAAAACTCCGGAGCTAGGAAAAAAATGGGTTCGCCCGCCAGCCCCGCGTGCAGCAAGGCTGCTGGCATCCATGCAGGCGCGCAGGCGTTGGGCCTGATTGGGTACTTGTGCGCTCAACACGGACGAAAAGATCGCAAAATCGGATAGATTGCGTTCATTGTAGGTTGCCACCTGCGCATCCACTCACGCACAGAAGCTCAACAACTGTTTCCAGCCAGCCACCCATCCACCATGCCGGACCGAACCGTATTTTTCATTTCTGATGGCACCGGCATCACCGCTGAGACTTTCGGCAATGCCATCCTGGCGCAATTCGAAATGAAGGCGCGCCACATTCGTCTGCCGTTCGTCGACACGGCGGACAAGGCGCACCAAGCCGTGCGTCAGATCAACCACACGGCGGTTGTCGACGGCAAGAAGCCGATCGTATTCACCACGTTGGTCAACATGGAAATCCTGAAAATCATTCAGCATGGTTGCCAAGGCATGCTGCTGGACATGTTTGGCACTTTTGTGCACCCACTTGAGACCGAACTGCAAATCAAGTCCAACCACCGTGTTGGGCGATTCAGCGATGCGAGCAAAAGCAAGGAATACCAGGATCGGATCGAGGCCATCAATTTCTCGCTGGCGCATGACGACGGCCAGTCCAACCGCGACCTTGAACACTCCGACGTCATTCTGGTAGGCGTCAGCCGCAGTGGGAAAACACCCACTTCCCTTTACCTAGCGATGCAGTACGGCCTCAAAGCTTCGAACTATCCGCTGATTCCAGAAGATTTCGAACGTCAGCAACTTCCCGCGGCGTTGCTGCCGCATCGCCCAAGACTGTTCGGACTGACGATTGCCCCTGAGCGCCTGAGCGAGATCCGGCACGAACGCCGGCCCAATTCGCGCTACGCTTCGATCGAAAACTGCCGCATGGAAGTCTCTGAGGGCGAAGCCATGATGCGTCGCAGCGGCATCCGCTGGTTATCCACAACCACCAAGTCGATTGAAGAAATTGCGACCACCATTTTGCAGGAGATACGGCCCGAGCGATTGAGCTACTGATATCCATGCCGGCCTTGGGCCGCAGCCTACCGGTTTGTTGTACTTCGGCACAAATGCCCCACCACCGCAACTAGCGGGCACCCTGTGAGTCAATTACGCCCGCCGGCATCGCCGCCAGTTGCAGCGCGTGACAAGCCGCCGACGCCGTCTGCCCAATCACGCCTGGCGCTACCCCGATCAGAGACGACTACAGGCCCAGCGCTGCAATGCCTGCTGCCGCAATCTGAACGTCTTGCTGGGACTTGACACCACTTACGCCAACCGCTCCAAGGCATTGGCCGTCTTTCACTATCGGCACCCCCCCTTCCAGCATGCCCTCGAGTATCGGCACGCTCAAAAACGAAACACGCCCGCCGTTAATTATTTCCTCGTAGACCTTGCTCTCGCGCTGGCCAAGGGCGGCGGTGCGGGCTTTGGCAGATGCAATGTGTGCAGTGATTGCCGGCGCGCCGTCCAGGCGCTGCAGATACAACAAGTGGCCACCGTCGTCCACAATGGCGATAGATACGGCCCAGCCGTTACGACCGGCCTCAGTCTCGGCTGCGGCGACCATCATTTTCAGATCAACGAGTTCAAGTACGGATTTGGTTTTCATGGGCTCGGTTATGGCGATTTCGCCGTGCGTGGATGATCCTTCAAGCATAACTTGTTGCCATGCGGTCTTCTGGCACCGGGCTCGCCCAACGAATAGCGTTTGTCTGCCGCAAGGACCCGGAGGGGATCGAATTCCCCTATCCAGGCCGCATGAATGCTAGGTTCTGGCCCACCATGGTGTTGTTTGTTCCCCTGTCTGTTCCCGCCTTTGGAGCGGCTGCTCGAGTTCGGCAAGTGGTTGGCGACAATTACCTTGGCGGGCGCATTGACTCATCTGTTTTGCTACCGGTGCCGAAACGTCGCCCTGGGAACTGCCTATGGCCGTGCTGGATCGGCCCACCCCATGGCCACGCATCGCGTAGCCACATGCCGTGCAAGCGCCTGGCGCGCGGTCGCGCTCACTGGTGACCCGAGCGAACCTAGCGGCACGCAGGATCAGCATCTATCGCTTGCGCATCTGGATCGGCACGATGTCCCAACCGGACAGCAGGTCAGCCGAATCCACGTCCAGGCGTACATGGGTGTTACTGGAAGGTGGTGGATCCGTTAGTTCGATGAAAGATCCGGAGGTCAACAGATCCGGGAAGATCGCAAGACATTTGCCGCTGCCCTTGGTCGACCGATAAAGGATCGCGTCGAATCCTGCGGCACGAATCAACTCGGCAAGCGTATGGCTGGGCGCAGGCAGCCCGAATTGAATCGGCTGCAGGCGCCAATTGTGCGTAAGCGCGACGTCATGCAGCTGGTTGCCACTTTGAACCATAGTCAGGGCCGTGCTTGGGATCACCAGTCTTCTTTTTATCTGGGTGGCGCGCGATGGCATCTTTATGCGCCGAATGACCCTGGCGACCGCGTCCAGCTTGCGGGACGTAGTCATGTCAAAAACACCGTGCAGGCGGCCCTTCACAAAAACCGTGGCGTGACTGACTCCGTGTTCAAGCGCCAATTCTTGTGGCGTCAAGCCGTCCACGGTACCCGCCTGGATCAACTGGAACTTCTCCCGAAAAGCAGTTTGAAGGTCTTCCGCGATGTAAAGCGCGGGCCACGCGCTCAAGGTTCCGTCATCGAGCTCCACTCCGGCGTTGAACCGGCCTCCAATATCGCGCAAGCTGCCAGCGCATGACAGGGGCTCCAGGCTGTACTGGTAGGTCACGATCCTGACCCATTGGGACAGGTCCTGAGTCAACGGATTGATACTCTCAAGTGCAGCGCAGCCAGGATGGGACTCCGGGGTGAAATCAGGTTGTGACCAAGTCACGCAGTTCACGGCGCAAGATATCGCCAACCACAAACGTGGATTTGGGCGAAGCGGCCACGAACACCACCTGCTTGGGCACCTAATAGGAGGCAAGTGCTTTACGGCAGTAGCTCGCAAAGGAACCTGGAGCCATCTTCGCCGCGGGAATGCTCCAAAGAGCACCCTCGATCTCGGTCCACTCCATTTGCCGCAGTTCGCCGGGCCGCTGGAACAGCTGCGCAGCCAATCTCAGCGCAGCGCGAGTGACCGGGTGGCCGCTGTACGCCAAGATCGCCCGCATGGGCTCGCCGGCCGGCTTTGCCTCAGTCACTGTCGCCATGTGTTTGGTGTTCAGCGGCTTCAATGCGCCGGCCAAGTCAGCACCGGGATTGCGCTCACACCGCCCAGTCTGGATGCCGTAGCGAAACACCTGCCCGCAGTTCTGGCGCAGCGTGTGGGCAGTTTCAATTGCACCCCTGCCCTCTACCCTGCACAAGGTCTGACGCAGCCGGCGCTGTTATCGATGGCAACGGCAACGCGCCAAGCCAGGGGAACACGTCCCGCTCCAGACCATCGATCCAGCGCGCGCCATAGTTAGGACTCCAGCCGCTGGCTTTGGCCGCGTAGAACTCGCGCGCGACCGGCTCGAATGTCGCGTTCTTGTCGATCCGGTTGGCCAGCTTTTCCATGCGCCGAACTTGCGCCGGATCTGAACCCTTGCCGTGAATCCTGCGCGCATCATCGCGAGCACTGCGCGCAGCATTCAAGGACGTGTCGGGATAGCTACCAAGCGCCAGGCGTTTTTCCTTGCCGTCAAACCAGATTTCCAGAACCAGCGCTTGCTGCCTGTCGGCGCGACTTCAAGGTACAAGCCGCCCGAATCGGTGAATCTGGCGCGCGCCTTGTCGCCGGGACAGGATGCCTGTTTGCACGTCAAGTCGGTGAGGGCCATAGGGGAACAAACTCGTTCAAGGACAAAAAGAACCGTACTGTTCCCCGATTTGTACCCCTACTTGCTCCGCGATGCAATGAGGCGACTTGAGTCCGCCTGAGACGGTTTGCCCTCTAGGATGTTGAATCTGAAGGGGAAACTGATACGGGGTGAGCCATCATGAAACTGTCGGGTGGCCTGCCCGGAGGGGATCGAACCCACGACCCTCAGCTTAGAAGGCTGATGCTCTATCCAACTGAGATACGGGCAGAGACTCGGAGAACGAGTTTGAAATATGGTCGGGGCGAAAGGATTCGAACCTTCGACCCTCTGGTCCCAAACCAGATGCGCTACCAGGCTGCGCTACGCCCCGACGACCCTGTATTCTAACGGCCGGCGTAGCCGCATCGAATCGCGCGCGCCGGATTTCGCCTTGACCCGTATACCTACATGCCAAGAAACGACCGCCCAACCCTTGCCTGGCTAGAGTCCGGCGCCCGGTTTCCCCCTGTAAGTGAAGCGTGGGGTCCAGATTCGGGAGCGCCAGGCCTGTTGGCCGCTGGTGGGTGTCTCGATGTGCCGACCTTGTGCGCCGCCTATGCGCAAGGAATTTTCCCGTGGTTCAGTGATGGCCAGCCGATTTTGTGGTGGAGCCCGGACCCACGTATGGTGCTGCAAGCCGCGAACTTCCGGCTGCACCACTCTTTGCGCAAAAGGTTGCGACGGTTCAACGCATCCGTGACCTGCGAGATTCGTTTCGACTCGGCATTTGCGCAGGTAATACACCGATGCGCCGCGAACCCACGTGATGGCTCTGGCGGCACCTGGATCGTGCCGAAGATGGAACTGGCCTACCTGGCCATGCACCACGCCGGTCATGCGCATAGCGTGGAAACCTGGGTCGACGGATCTCTGGTTGGTGGTCTGTATTGCGTGGCTATCGGCAAGGCAGTGTTTGGCGAATCCATGTTCAGCCAACGTACCGACGCTTCAAAGATCGCGCTCGCTGCCCTGATCTGTTTTTGCCGGGCTAACGCGATCGAATTGATCGATTGTCAGCAAAACACCCGTCATCTGGCGTCAATGGGCGCCTCGGAGATGCGGCGTTCCGACTTTCTCGCAAGCTGCGCGGTGGCCATGGCGGCGAGCGCACCAGGATGGAATTTTGACGCTCTATACTGGCGAGAACTCCTGCCGGAAAGGCGCGCGGACAAGTGACCCATCTTAAGGACCTACCGTTACAGACGCTGCAATTTTATGCAACGGCGCCGTATTCGTGCAGCTATCTGAGCGGCAAGCTGGCGCGTTCGCAGGTTGCCACGCCCAGCCACCTGATCAACAACGCCACCTATTCCGAACTGGTGAGCCAGGGTTTCCGGCGTAGCGGTCTTTTCACCTACCGGCCGCACTGCGACGGTTGCCATGCCTGTACACCGCTACGCGTACTTGTCGACTCGTTTGTGCCCGATCGGAGCCAGCGCCGGGCATGGTCGCGTCACGCAAACCTGCAAGCCCGGGTTATCAGGTTGTGCTTCATGCCAGAGCATTACCGGTTGTACTTGCGTTACCAGAATGGGCGCCACGCGGGTGGTGGAATGGACCAGGACAGCATTGAGCAATACACCCAGTTCCTGCTGCAAAGCCGGGTCAATTCGCGGTTGGTCGAGTTTCGGGAAACGCAGGTCGGCGCAGACCCCGGGGAACTTAAAATGGTATCCATCCTCGACGTGCTTGAAGACGGAATTTCGGCCGTTTACACGTTCTACGAGCCGGACCGACAAGCCAGTTTTGGCACCTACAACGTGTTGTGGCAAATTCAGCAAGCGCGCCAACTCGGCCTTCCGCACCTGTACCTGGGGTACTGGATTGGCGCCAGTCCCAAGATGAGCTACAAGGCCCGGTTTCACCCGCGGCAGGTTCTTGTGGATGGGCTATGGCGCGGCAGCGCCGCCTGAGCGTCTCTTCAGGCGGCAATAATTGGCCCAGCCCGGCGATCTGGTCGCCAAGCAGCAATGATTTGGCACGTGCCGGGAGCACAGTTTGAGAAAACCAGAGCCCGGCATCGTCGCCTCACCGACGGTTCAAGTCATTGAGCGCATGTTCGCGTTGATCGATGCGCTGGCGTCGCGAGAAGCCGCGATGTCGTTGAAGGACATCAGCGAAAAGACCGATCTACATCCGTCCACGGCGCATCGCATACTCAACGATTTGGCGATCGGGCGTTTTGTCGAACGCCCGCAACCAGGCAGTTACCGCTTGGGCATGCGGCTGCTGGAATTGGGAAACCTGGTGCGGGGCCGTCGGAACGTGCGTGATGCCGCCCTCGCCCCGATGCGCCAGCTGCACAAATTGATTCAGCAACCCGTCAATCTGAGCCTGCGCCAAGGAGACGAAATTGTTTGCGTCGAACGCGCCTTCAGCGAGCGCTCAAGCATGCCGGTAGTGCGGACCATTGGCGGGCGGGCGCCATTGCACTTGACTTCGGTCGGCAAGTTGTTCCTGGCGGCCGATGACGCGCTGCACATCCGCGGTTACGCCAGCCGCACTGGCTTGCCTGGCCATACTAAAAGCAGCATTACCCTGCTGCCGGCCCTCGAACGCGAGCTGGCTCGGATACGCGAGTGTCATTACTCACAGGACAATGAAGAACTCGAGTTGGGGGTGCGCTGCATGGCTGCTGGAATTTACGACGATCAGGGCAAGCTGGTAGCGGGCCTGTCGATTTCCGCGCCGACGGGCAGTCTCGACAAAACATGGCTCACGCAATTGCAGGCGACAGCCCACGAAATCTCGACCATTATGGGATTCAATCCAAACGGCGCACCAACCTGAAGTGATTCGACCGGTTATCAGCCAAGCGGCTTGGCCAACGGAGTCGACTCCACCCAGCGCCGCACCCGCTCGGCGTCCCCCAGGCGACTAAGTTTGCCGGCGGAATCCAGAAACACCATTATCAGTTTGCGCCCCGCAACGGTGGTCTGCATTACGAGGCAGCGGCCGGCTTCCGAGATGTAACCGGTTTTTTGCAGACCGATCTGCCAAGCAGGGTTGTTTACCAAACGATTGGTGTTGTTGAATTGCAGGGTCTTGTTCCCAACCGCAATCTCGTGTCGTGGCGAGGTGGACAACTCGCGCAAGCTGGCGTCACCATAAGCAACGTTGACCAGCCTTGCCAGGTCCTGCGCGCTGGACTGGTTCTTGCTGGACAGGCCGGTTGGTTCAACGTAGCTGGTGTCTGCCATTCCGAGCGCGCGTGCCTTGGCATTCATCAAGCCGACGAAGGTTGCCATGCCGCCTGGAAAGGTACGTCCTAACGCGTGAGCAGCGCGGTTTTCACTGGACATCAGTGCCAGATGCATCAATTCACCGCGCGTCAACTCGGTACCAACCTTCAATCGCGACCGGCTACCCTTTTCGGTATCAACATCGTCCTGCGAGATTTGAATCATCTCATCCATCGGCAGCTTGGCTTCGCTGATGACCACCCCGGTCATGAGTTTGGTCAGTGAGGCAATCGGCAATACCGCCTGCTCGTTCTTGCTAAACAGCACTTCGCGCGTATCCTGGTCGATCACCAGCGCCACGCTTGACTTCAAATCGAGCGCATCACGGTCCTGGTGCAGGCCGGCGATTTGTCCAAAAGAGGGTTGAGCTGCCACGGCTAAGGTCGCAATGACGCGTTTGCGTTTGAAGACCGCGACGATTGTCCTGGAAACATTACGCTTCGCCACAACCACACTTCTGGAAGACTTGGCAACCTGGGCCTTGCTCGTGGCGGCGTAGGATGCGGGAGCCAGCAATACCGCGAAAAAACACGCCAGGACTAGGAAACGTACAGGTCGATTCAAAAGCTACCTCGGCGCGAATATTGTGCAGGTTACTGCAGGAGCCCCCAGTCTAGTCAAAAAATTGCGCAAGATCAACCACTTGCATGATTTTTTTAAAGTTGTTTTTCGAAAGCGAGGGTATACCCTAGCCCTGCGCATACACCCGCTCAGCTTTACTGTGTAACTTGTTGAGAGCGCTCAGGTATGCCTTGGCGGAAGCAACCACGATATCGGGGTCGGCGCCGACACCGTTGACAACCCGTCCGCTGCTTTGCAGTCGTACAGTCACCTCGCCCTGGCTTTCAGTCGACCCGCTGATCGCATTGACAGAATAGAGCACCATCTCGGCGCCACTTTTGACGTGGGTTTCGATTGCCTTGAGTGATGCGTCGACCGGGCCGTTGCCCTCCGACACGCCGCGGACCTCTTTGCCTTCAACCGTGAATACGATCGACGCATGCGGCCGTTCTCCAGTTTCACTTTGCTGGGACAGGGAAACGTATCCGTAATGCTCGTTCTCATGGGTCACGCTTTCGTCACTGACCAAAGCCAGAATGTCTTCGTCAAAAATCTCGCTCTTGCGGTCTGCCAGCTCTTTGAAACGGGCAAAAGCGGTATTGATGTCGGCCTCACTTTCCATCGCCACACCGAGCTCGATCAGACGCTGCTTGAAGGCGTTACGGCCACTGAGTTTGCCAAGTACGATTTTGTTGGCGGACCAACCCACGTCTTCGGCGCGCATGATTTCGTAGGTGTCGCGTGCTTTGAGCACCCCGTCCTGGTGAATCCCCGAAGCATGGGCAAACGCATTGGCACCTACCACCGCCTTGTTCGGTTGCACCACAAAGCCGGTCGTTTGGCTGACCATGCGGCTGGCTGCCAGGATGTGTTGTGTGTCGATGGCCATCTCGAGCCCGAAATAGTCGTTGCGGGTTTTCACGGCCATGACAACCTCTTCCAGCGAACAATTACCGGCCCGCTCGCCCAGCCCGTTGATGGTGCATTCCACCTGCCGCGCGCCTCCGATCTTGACGCCAGCCAGTGAATTCGCCACCGCCATGCCGAGGTCATTGTGGCAATGCACCGACCAGATCGCCTTGTCGCTGTTCGGAATACGTTCGCGCAGCGTCTTGATGAAATTGCCGTAGAGCTCCGGTACCGCATACCCGACCGTGTCTGGCACGTTGATGGTAGTAGCGCCTTCCACAATCGCCGCCTCGATCACGCGGCACAAAAAATCGACGTCGCTTCGGTAGCCATCTTCCGGGCTGAACTCCACATCGGCAACCAGGTTGCGGGCAAATCGGACCGCCTGCTTCGCTTGCTCAAACACCTGGTCGGGCGTCATGCGCAACTTCTTTTCCATGTGCAGCGCGGAAGTTGCGATAAAAGTGTGAATCCGCGGGTTGCTGGCGCACTGCAAAGCCGCGGCGGCGCGGGAAATGTCCCGGTCATTGGCGCGCGCCAGCGAGCATATGGTGGAGTCCTTGATGGCCTTGGCAATCGCCTGTACCGCCTCAAAGTCTCCGTTGGAGCTGGCAGCGAAGCCGGCCTCGATCACATCCACACGCAGACGCTCGAGTTGGCGCGCAATACGCAGCTTTTCGTCGCGCGTCATCGACGCGCCGGGTGACTGCTCACCGTCGCGCAAGGTGGTATCAAAAATAATCAATTTATCGGTCATCGGAGGCTCCTGATTGAAGGGATAAGAATACGCCACGTCTCAAAAACAAGCAGCCCGTTCGGGCGCCAGGCTCGGCGTTGCGATGGGTGTTGGCGCGCATTTTCCGCGGCTGATTTTGGCACCTGCCAGTGCGCAAACCATCACCTTCAGGGACGCGGCCACTAGACTGGTAACGAGGCCCAAGGCAACCAGGGTCTGTTGCCCGTCGATACCAAGGTCCCGGTCGGCTGCTGCGCGCGCGCCGGTACCTGAACCAAAAGCACGCCGCCGCCGCTCAGCCACCTTCCCGCACGGCATGCACCGACCAGACTGCCTGTCAACCTGCATCATGACTTCGTCGCCGACATGCAGGTCCACGCCACACCGTAAGGGCGCGCCGGCGGGCAGTACGTCGGGCCGCTTCCGGTTGCCTAGGGGAGTCGGGACAAAGATGTTGGACTTGGTCCTGGGTTGCTTGAACATGATGGTTCCTTCATTGACTGAAACCAGCAACCCCAAAACAAAACGGCTCGTTGCTGGTGCATACGAGCCGTTTGATCGATTAGCGCAAGCTACCGTCTTCGCCCGTATTGGCGTCGCAGTCGTAGCGCTAGTGCAATCTGTTTCATGCCTGCAATGTAGCACAACACGCGCTGCGTCGGAGCGCAGCCTGTCGATTCCGATACATTTCAATGTAATCCGCGCTCTTCGGGCTCATCGGTGGAAGTACTAATGACACTGGTCTGCAAGCCCTTGGCCTTGCGCCAGATGTAGATCACGTAACCACTCACGCCATAAGCGACAAACACTCCCAACATGACAAAAGCAGGGTCAATGCTGACCGCGCCGATGGCCAACACTACCAGGACGATGACCACGAACGGCACACTCTTCTTCATGCCAATATCCTTGAAGCTGTAAAACGGCACGTTCGTCACCATGGTCAATCCGGCATACAGGGCCAGGCCAAACATGGGCCACGCAACACTTGGGCCTTTCACGCCAAGTTCAGTCATCAGCAAGATAAATCCGGCGATCAGGGCCGCTGCCGCCGGCGACGGTAGCCCTTGAAAATAGCGCTTATCCACCACTGCCGTGTTGACGTTGAATCGGGCCAGCCGCAATGCCGCGCAGGAGCAGTACACAAAAGCCGCGATCCAGCCCCAACGCCCCAGCCCGCGCAAGGCCCACTCGTACGAAATCAGGGCCGGAGCTGCGCCGAACGACACCATATCCGACAGCGAATCCATTTGCTCTCCAAAGGCGCTCTGGGTATTGGTCATGCGCGCCACGCGACCGTCAAGGCTGTCAAGCACCATGGCGCAAAACACGCCTATGGCCGCCATGGCAAACTGGCCATTCATCGCCATCACAATCGAATAGAAGCCTCCAAACAAGGCCGCCAGCGTCACCAGGTTGGGCAGAATGTAAATGCCCTTGCGGCGCTTGCGCACAACGATGGTTTCTACTTCCCCCAATTCCGAATCTGTACCGTCTGGCATGCTTTGGACCTCCGGCCCAGCGACTTGGACAAATGTTCACTATCGAAACGCTGGCCAGTGCTCGAGCCGCCCTCGGCGCGGTCCACGTCCCCGGCAAGTGTAAGTCAGGCCTGATGTTCCGCCCTTGCGCGACACAACAATAAAGGCCACCGCGGTGGCCTTCGATCCAAGGGGCGCAAGCTCTAGTTGCGTGTCTGGTCCACCAGTTTGTTCTTCTTGATCCACGGCATCATCGCGCGCAGGGTTTCGCCAACGGTTTCGATCTGATGCTCAGCCGTCAAACGACGACGGCTCAAAAGCGTCGGTGCGCCAGCCTTGTTTTCGAGAATGAAACTCTTGGCGTAGTCGCCACTCTGAATGTCCTTCAGGCACTGGCGCATCGCGGCTTTGGTGGCGCCAGTCACGATTTTCGGGCCGGTGACGTATTCGCCATATTCGGCATTGTTGGAAATCGAGTAATTCATGTTGGCAATGCCACCCTCGTAAATCATGTCAACAATCAGCTTGAGTTCGTGCAAACACTCAAAGTACGCCATTTCAGGGGCATAACCGGCTTCGACCAGGGTTTCGAAACCGGCCTTGATGAGTTCGACCGTTCCTCCGCACAAGACCGCTTGCTCACCGAACAGGTCGGTCTCGGTTTCTTCGCGGAAGTTGGTTTCAATGATTCCGGCCTTGCCGCCACCGTTGGCCATGGCGTAGCTCAGCGCGAGGTCTCGCGTGCGGCCGGATTTATCCTGGGCAATCGCTATCAGGTGTGGCACGCCGCCACCCTGAGTGTAGGTATGTCGCACGGTGTGCCCAGGGGCCTTGGGCGCGACCATCCAGACGTCCAAGTCCGCGCGCGGCGTGACCAGTCCGTAATGCACATTGAATCCATGTGCGAAAACCAGTGATGCGCCGGATTTGATGTTGGGTTCGACATCGTTCGTGTACACGGTACCGATCTGCTCGTCGGGCAACAGAATCATTACGACGTCCGCCGTCTTCACCGCGTCGGCGACTTCCGCCACTTTCAAGCCAGCCTTTTCGACCTTGGGCCAGGAAGCGCCGCCCTTGCGAAGGCCAACCACTACTTTCACGCCACTGTCGTTCAAGTTCTGCGCGTGCGCATGCCCCTGGCTGCCGTACCCAATGATTGCCACTGTCTTGCCCTTGATCAGGCTCAAATCACAATCCTTGTCGTAATAAACTTTCAATTTCTTCTCCTTAAAAAATCAGACCCGCAAAACTCGCTCGCCACGACCAATGCCACTGGAGCCGGTACGCACTGTTTCAAGAATCGCGCTGCGCTCGATGGCTTCCAAGAACGCGTCATTTTTTGACTGCACGCCGGTCAGTTCAATGGTGTAACTCTTCTCGGTAACGTCGATGATGCGCCCGCGAAAAATATCGGCCATGCGTTTCATCTCCTCGCGTTCCTTGCCAACGGCACGCACCTTGACCATCATCAACTCACGTTCGGTGTAGGCTCCTTCCGTAAGGTCCACTACTTTGACCACCTCGATAAGGCGATTGAGGTGTTTCGTGATCTGTTCGATCACATCGTCGGAACCGGTGGTCTGAATCGTCATGCGCGACAGACTGGAGTCCTCGGTCGGCGCCACCGTCAAAGATTCAATGTTGTAACCGCGTGCCGAAAAAAGACCAACGACACGCGACAACGCTCCGGGCTCATTTTCAAGCAAAACTGCAATGATATGTTTCATCTGGATTCCTCTTTTCGCCGCCCTACCCTGGTTGCGGTAACAACCAGACTCGGCAAGCAATAGACGCATCAATATATGTAGGGGACGCAGCTTGCCGCTGCGCGGCGGCGGTCTGTCCCGCAAGGTCTAAGAATGTTGGGGACAGAGCTTGCCGCTGCGCGGCGGCGGTCTGTCCCGCAAGGTCTCACAAATCCTCCGATCCGAGCAGCATCTCGGTAATACCCATGCCGGGCTTGACCATCGGAAAAACGTTCTCGGTCGGGTCGGTGCGGAAATCCATGAATACGGTTCTGTCTTTTAGCTTGCGCGCCTCACGCAGTGCCGGCTCCACGTCTTGCGGTTTCTCGATCAACATACCGACGTGCCCGTAAGCCTCCGCCAGCTTGACGAAATTGGGCAACGCATCCATGTAACTGTGGCTGTAACGCCCTTCGTAATCGATCTCCTGCCACTGGCGCACCATGCCAAGGTAGCGGTTATTGAGAGAAACGATCTTGATCGGCGTGTTGTATTGCAGGCAAGTCGACAACTCCTGAATACACATCTGCACCGAGCCTTCACCGGTAATGCAAAACACTTCACTGTCAGGTTTGGCAAGCTTTATTCCCATCGCGTAGGGGATACCAACCCCCATGGTGCCCAGGCCACCGGAATTGATCCAGCGGCGCGGCTGGTCGAACCGGTAGTACTGGGCCGCCCACATCTGGTGCTGCCCAACGTCCGAGGTGATGTACGCGTCAACATCCCTGGTCATTTTCCAGAGCGTCTCGACCACATACTGGGGCTTGATGACGTCCCCTTTGCCGTGGTCATACTTAAGGCAGTCGCGTTTGCGCCAGCCCTCAATCGTCTCCCACCAGGCGGCCAGCGCGTTCGCATCGGGCCTAATGCTGCTCTCCTGGATCATCGAGATCATTTCGGTCAGCACATCTTTAACGTCACCGACAATCGGGATGTCGACTTTGACGCGTTTGGAAATGCTCGAAGGGTCAATGTCGATATGAATAATCTTGCGCTCGTTTTGCGCGAAATGCTTCGGGTTCCCAATCACCCGGTCATCGAACCGGGCGCCGACCGCCAGCAATACGTCGCAATTCTGCATCGCGTTGTTCGCCTCTATCGTTCCGTGCATGCCCAACATGCCCAAAAACTTGCGGTCGCTGGCAGGATAAGCGCCCAAGCCCATCAAGGTATTGGTGCAGGGACACCCGAGCATATCCACCAGGGTGCGCAATTCGGATGCAGCGTTGCTTATCACTACGCCCCCTCCGGTGTAGACATAAGGGCGCTTCGCCGTCAACAGTAACTGGAGCGCCTTGCGAATCTGTCCCCCGTGGCCTTTGCGGACCGGGTTGTAGGAGCGCATCGTTATCGATTTTGGATACCCCCCATACAGCGTCTTTTTGAATGACACGTCCTTGGGGATATCGACCACCACCGGCCCGGGGCGGCCAGTACGGGCAATGTGAAACGCCTTTTTCATAACCTCCGCCATGTCGCGGACGTCCTTGACCAAAAAATTGTGCTTGACGATGGGCCGCGTGATGCCAACCGTGTCGCATTCCTGAAACGCGTCCAGGCCAATCGCATGGGTTGGCACCTGGCCGGTCACTATCACCATCGGGATACTGTCCATATACGCGGTGGCGATCCCTGTCACCGCGTTGGTGACACCGGGCCCCGAGGTGACGAGCGCCACGCCAACTTCGCCGGTTGCGCGCGCGTAACCGTCCGCGGCATGTACGGCCGCCTGCTCGTGACGCACCAAAATATGCTGAATGGAGTCCTGCTTGTAAAAAGCGTCGTAAATATGCAGCACCGCGCCGCCGGGATAACCCCAGACATATTGGACACCTTCGGCCTGCAGGGCTTTGACCAATATCTCGGCCCCACGGAGTTCAGCAGGCTGCGGATCGGTAGAACGCGGCGTGATGGCAGCCGTTGCCGCGACTGCCGATGCAAGCTCGGCTTTGGAAATTTCCATGATGAACCTTTGTGAATTTCTCTAACGAAACACCTTGGGTGCCCCTTCGCAAACCCTTGTGGAGTCGCGTCGGAACTTAAGGTCAAAGCCACAGGCGCATCGAATTTTGCGCCAGACCAAGACCCGTTTGCGGTTTGAATTGCGGCTTTGATTATCACACTGCAGCAATTGCAATTCATGCCGGCGGCAGAAAAAAAGCCTTGGGCCAATGCCATAATTTGCCGAGATCACGCATCAAGAGCAGATACAGTGGGATCAAAACAAGGTATCTTCCGCCATTCCTACCCGGTCGACCCAATTTGGCAACCGAACAAGAACTTTCCGACTTTCTGAAAGGCGTCGAGAAGCGGGCATTCAAGCGTTCGATATACCACGTCCGCAATGAAGAGTCTGCGCTGGACATCGTGCAAGACAGCATGATGAAACTGGCCGAGCACTACGGTGACAAACCGGCCGCCGAGCTACCCATGTTGTTCCAGAGAATCCTGGTCAATTGCACTTTGGACTGGTTTCGGCGTAGTAAAACCCGAAATGCGCTTTTCTCCAATATGAGCGACTTCGAATCCGCGGGGGAAGACGGGGATTTTGATCTGTTGGAAACTTATTCCGGGCTGGAAGAGTCGCAACACAGCGAAAGTCCTGAAGATTCAACCCGGCGCGCCCAGATTCTTCGAGGCATCGAATTGGAGATACAGCAACTGCCCGGACGTCAACGAGAAGCCTTCGTGATGCGTTACTGGGAGGAAATGGACGTTGCTGAAACGGCTGCGGCCATGGGCTGTTCGGAAGGCAGTGTCAAGACGCACTGCTCGCGGGCGGTTCAAGCCCTGAGCAAAGCCCTGCGGGCCAAGGGAATCACATTATGACCAACTCACATCAATATCAAGCGGAAATTCTGCAGGACCGGTACGGCCTGAAAATAGCTGCACGGCTGTCCGCCGCGACGAGCGACCTGCCGCACGACATTTCCGAGCGCTTGCGCGTCGCCCGGACCCAGGCCGTGGCCAAGCGTAAGGTGCACCAGCTGATGGAAGCGAGCCCGGTACTGGCGTCAGGTGGTTCGGCGACGCTTGGCTTTGGTGACGAAGGCTTGAACTGGTGGGGTCGCATTGCGTCGGTGTTGCCGCTGCTGGCGTTGGCCGTTGGTCTGGTAGCGATCAACGCCATCCAAAACGAAAACATTGCCAACGAAATTGCAGTCGTTGATGTAGCACTGCTGGTCGATGACTTGCCGCCGGCTGCGTACGCGGATCCTGGTTTTGTCCAATTCATAAACATTGGCCGCAAAGAGGCGCCGTAAATTGATATCAAGCATGCCTTTAGCGTCATGGCGAAGACTTGGCAGTATTTGGTCGGCAAACCCAGGATCCTTCGGACTGAGACTCCTCCTGTTGCTGCTTGCGTTTGGTGGCTCAACGGCATTTGCCCAGCCGACGGCGCCTGGCCTGGCCAAACCTGGTCCGGCCAAAGTTCAAAATCAAATCCGCACAACGAAACCTGACTGGTCCGAACTGACGCCGGCACAACAAGTCGCATTGCGACCGCTGGCGCCTGCCTGGAGCGGCATCAGCGAAACTCAAAAACGCAAATGGATCGCGTTGTCGGGAAATTACGCCAGTTTGTCGGCGTCGGAACGGACGACGCTACACGGTCGCATGACCGAGTGGGCGGCGCTCAGCCCGGAACAACGCAGCCAGGCGCGGCTCAATTTTGCCCAAACCAAAAGCCTGTCAACCGAGGAAAAAAAAGTGCAATGGGAAGCCTACCAGGCATTGAGCCCGGAACAGAAGAAGCAACTCGCCGCCGGGGCCAGACCCAAAGCCCCAGGCGCGGCCCCAGCCGTGACGCCGATCGCGCCCAACAAGCTGGCCGCTGTACCAATCACCCGGTCTGAACCCGGCCACCTTGCACCGGCGTCTTCCGCACCGCGAACCGGCTTTGCTGGCGCGTTGCGTCCGAAGAGTGCCACTGCGGCGTCGGCGCCGGTGGAACGCCCCTAACTTGCGACGCTGGTGGCTTCCAAGTTTGTTCCTTCCGGAGCCTCACTTGACGGTGGGGGCGTACCGGCCCAGGTCCTGTTTGCCCCGCCTCTTTCCCGGCGCATGGCTTGCTGGCTTTACGAGGGTATGCTGTTGTTTGGGGTGGTTTTCATTGCCGGCTATTTGTTCGGGACACTAAGTCAGACGCGCAATGCGCTGGACAACCGCAATGCACTTCAGGCCTTCTTGTTTGTCATTTTTGGAATCTACTTCACCTGGTTCTGGGCCAAGGGCCAAACCTTGGCAATGAAAACCTGGGGCATCAGGCTCGTCAATGCGAACGGCAAGCCGGTCACACAACAGCGGGCCCTGTTGCGTTATCTGGTCAGTTGGGCATGGTTTGTGCCACCCCTGGCAGCGATCGCCCCATTCAGTCTTTCCGGCGGTGAGTCACTGGTGATTGTCTTGGGCTGGGTCGCAATCTGGGCGATTCTGAGCCGCTTTCATCCGCAGCAGCAATTTTGGCACGACGCCTGGATTGGCACCCGCCTGGTGTCCAGTACCCAGTCCTTACGCTGATGCGTATTGCCGATCAAAGCTCCTGAGCAGGCATAACCTCTGATCTCCCGGCGCAGATCCTGCGCGACAATCGCGCAATGCCATTTTCGCAACCCAAGCCAAGCGCCGGCCCAAGCGCCAATCTCCAAAAATCGCGCACCGGCCTGAATCGTATGTGGCACGCAACCCTTTATTCCTTCGAAGGTCTGCGAGCTGGCTGGGGCGAAACCGCATTCCGGCAGGAGGCGCTGGCGGCCCTGTTGCTGCTGCCACTTGCGTTGTGGCTCGGTCAAAGCTGGGTCGAAAGCGCGCTGCTTGCAGGATCGGTTGTGATCGTCCTGATAGTCGAATTGCTCAACACCGGCATTGAGACTGCGATTGACCGTGTCGGGCCGGAGTGGCACGACCTGTCGAAACGCGCCAAGGACATGGGAAGCGCCGCCGTGCTTTTGAGTCTGTTGTTGTGTTGCGGCATCTGGGGCACTGCCCTTTGGCAAAGATTCACGTCATGAATCCCGCGTTTTCAGTTTGCGTCTATTGCGGCTCCAGGTCTGGTGCATCACCTGACTTTTCGGCGGCGGCGGTTGCCACCGGCTCCTGGATTGGCAAACATGGCGGACAACTGGTTTATGGTGGCGGCAAGAGCGGCTTGATGGGAGTGCTGGCCGACGCCACCTTGCAGGCGGGCGGGCGGGTGGTGGGCATCATTCCAAGCGCGCTGGTTGAGAGGGAGTGGGTACACCACGCTTGCACCGAACTGCATGTCGTCACAACCATGCATGAACGCAAACGGTTGATGGCACAGCGCGCCGATGTGTTTCTCGCGCTGCCGGGTGGCATTGGCACATTCGAGGAGCTTTTTGAAGTCTGGACCTGGCGCCAACTGGACTACCACAACAAGCCAATCGGGCTTCTCAACGTGGCCGGATATTACGACGCTCTACTCAGTTTTCTGCGCTCCAGTGTCGACCAACACTTCATGGAAAACTGGCAGATGGAACTGATCCAGACCGGTTCCGAACCGCAGCTCCTGTTGCCCGATCTGATTCAGGCGGCTGGCATGACGAGCGCGCCGCGGCTGGAATCGATCTAGAACCCTGCAGCCGAACCCGGATCGAAGCCGGGTCAAACGGCGGTTTCGTCCTCTTCCCCAGTCCGGATGCGCACCACGCGTTCGACCGACGTGACGAAAATCTTGCCGTCACCAATCTTGCCGGTACGGGCGGCCTTGACGATCGCGTCGACGCAACGTTCGACTTCATCGGTCTTGACGACCACCTCGACCTTGACCTTTGGCAGGAAGTCGACCACGTACTCGGCTCCGCGATACAGCTCGGTATGGCCTTTCTGACGCCCAAAACCCTTGACCTCAGTAACCGTCAGACCGGTCACGCCGCACTCGGCCAGCGCCTCGCGGACTTCTTCCAGTTTGAACGGTTTGACAATGGCGGTGATCTGCTTCATGTTCAGTTTATCTTTCCAAATGCGTGAAAAACCGATCGGATGGGTATGGGTGCCCGCGCTGGTCGCGGAAATTGCGCTTTCCGGTTTGCCAAGGATAGCGCCAATCCGGGTCGCGATGGCGTCGCACGGCGCCATCGCTGCTCAATTCACTGCCGAAACTTGCTGGTAATCGGGTACCGCCAGTCCTTGCCAAAGCTGCGGTGGGTGACGCGGATGCCTATGGGCGCCTGGCGGCGCTTGTATTCATTGATTTTTATCAGTTTGGTCACCCGTTCCACATCGGAGCGCGCAATCCCGCTGGCAACAATCGATTCAATGCTTTCATCGTTCTCCATGTA
>JANNGR010000280.1:0-28416 GCA_031403955.1 Betaproteobacteria bacterium | reverse complement strand
TTCGACCAGTTTGACGCCGAATGCATCTTCGACCCGCTCAATCGGAGTGTCGCCACTGACGCGGTAGGTGCGGTCGGCCAGGCCGAATATGTCGCCCTCGTCCTCCGCGATATCGAACTCGTCTTCGATCTCACCGACGATTTGTTCCAGTACGTCTTCAATCGTAATCAGCCCGGCAACCCGCCCGAACTCATCGATCACTATCGCCAGGTGATTGCGGTTGCCACGAAACTCTCGCAACAGGTCGTTCAATCCCTTGCTCTCGGGAACAAAGACCGCCGGTCTCAACAGGGCGCGGATATTGAACTCGGGCGCGCGCTGCAATTTCAGCAAGTCCTTGGCCATCAAGATGCCGATGATGTCCTCACGATCACCGTCATAGACCGGGAAACGCGAGTGCGCGGTGTTGATTACCACCTGCAGCAGTTCGTCCGGCGCGGCGTCGATATTGACGAGATCCATTCGTGTGGCAGGCACCATGACGTCGCCGGCGGACATATCCGCCATGCGGATGACCCCCTCAAGCATCACACGGGATTCGGCGCCAATAACATTGTTGTCTTCAGCGTCGGCCAGCGTTTCGATCAGTTCCGCTTTCGAGTCGGGTCCGGGATGAATGAATTCCGCGAGCTTTTGCAGAAAAGTGCGCTTGTCCTCCTTGTCGGCAAGTCGCGCGGGTTGGGTGTCAGACACGGACAGAGTGGGCAGGGCACACCGTTGTTTGGAACCCTGAAGGATAGCGGATTGTTAGGAACAATCCCGCCGATCGGTCGATGGTTCGGCGTCTGGTACCGGTTTGTTGTGCGCTGGCGGGGCGCGGCGCGCGGCCTGCAATGCTTCCAGAAAACTCCAAAACTGTTTGGCCTGGGATTTCATGCGGTAATCCGCTTGGCCAAGTTGCTCCTGCACAATTTCCGTGATGCGCGAGTCTAGCGTTGCAGCCGGCAAACGCAGGTAAGCCTCCGACTCAGACCCGTCACGTTCAACGATGGCGCCCGCGCTGCGTGCGATCTTGAGCATTGCGGTGTTCTCGCTCAAAGCGTGGATAAACATTTGCGTGATGCCGTCGTTTCGCGCGTGCATCGCAGCACGGTCAAACAAGCGGGCACCAAAGCCCCTTCCACGCGCCGCCTTCAGCACCGACACGCCAAACTCGGCGCAAGACGGGTAACTCTTCTCGGCCGGGTAGGCCAGATGCGCCATGGCGATCAGTTCCAGCTTGCGGTTGTAGATACCAAAAATTTCGTCGCGAGCAAAATCCAGGCTATCTACGTAGCGCTGAATATGTTCGTCGCTGGCGGCATAACCAAATCGAAGGTACCGGTCTTGGGGATCAAGCCGCATCAGGTGCACAGCAATGCGCTCGCGGTGATTGCTGCCAAGCGAGCGAATTGGCACCATGAGCGGTGCGTTATCCGCGCGGCGCGACACATCGGTACCACCTGACGCAATGTTCAGTGCCTGTTCGTCCGCTAAAGCTGCGGCCGGAATCCAGTCTTTGGGTTCACTCATATCTTCAATATAGGGGTTTTCCCTAGATTAACCAACCCGAATCGTATTTCCGATAGCGGCCAACAGTTGGTAGAACGCAACTTCGGCTAATGCGACGCTGCGCTGGGGTTGAACATCCGGTTACAACCAGCCCAACCTCTGAAACTTGGCCAGCGTTGTGCTGCGCTACCGTCGCTCGATTGGCCGGCTGCACAATGGCCGCAAAGTGGCGCCACAACGGTCTGCGTCAAAGCATCGCCAGCGATTGCTCCATTACCGTCGCATCCAGGACCAACGCCAGGTGTGGCACGCCAGGCACCAATCGATTGTCCGCTCCTGTTAACGTGGCAGACGTAGCGGGCATGACGATGTTGTCGCAATTTGAATAGAAGCAAGTGAATCGCTTGGTGCGACCAGGCGATTCCTGTCGCGCAAGTTCTCTCAACCAGTGGCTGTGAAACCTCATCTGTTGTCCGTTGACGACAAAGTGAGAAATGGACCCAAGATTGCCGATTGCGGTTCCATGGTGCGGCGAGCCGATGGTGACAATCTGGTGGACCCGATCGTCACCTGCACCGGCACGTAGCCAGGCCCGCGCCACCAACCCTCCCATGCTGTGGCACACCAGCAGGGGAGGTTTGCCGGTAGTCCGCGATATTTCAACGATCGCTCGCTCCACCATCGGCACGTATGCATCAATGGAGGCGAAGACCGGCTCAAGATTGACCGCCACAAACGGGATGCCGCGATGTCGCAAGACGCGCAACCACAGGGTCCACAAGCCACGGTTGCAGACAAACCCGTGCAGCAATACAACTCCCCTTTGACATTCGCCATCAGCCAGTATTCTGGTCAGGTCCGAAATCGCATTGGAGCGAAAAGGTTGCCACCAGTAGAAAACGCGTGCGGCGGCAATTGTTTCGACCAACCACGCCCGCACCAGTTGGCCTGAGGATGGCCGGGGTGCCGGATCGTGCCGGTTGATGTTGGTAAGCCACACGAATTGCAGCGCCAACGCCCCGCAATACAGAAGCAGGATGAAGCAGAAGCCCACCAGCGCGGCGAGCGCGGAATGCTTCCAGAATACCGCCAACCACGAGACCGCGCAGGCCAGAACAGACAACACCAAAAATTGTTGAATACGCGCCAGCATCGGATCTTCAGGCAGTAACGGCTCGGGATTTCGTCACTTAGCCTGATTGCGAACCAGTTGCGCACAGGCGATGACGGTGGTGGAGCGAAATCGCAGCTGGAATTGTCGCCTGACTCCGGCGGCCGGACGGCTTTGCGGAGAACCGTGTTTGAGATCGCGGCCGAAGCGCTAGAGGCAGAGCGGCCAATTTTCAGCGAATACCACGCGGCGGGAAGCAATACGGCCGCCTTCATGCTGGGCAAATGGCAATGGAAGGTCCACCACTAGTAGTCCGTTTCACCAAAATCATTACATGAAACCGCGGCTTTTTCCGCCATGCGTCGTTGCAGCCCCTTGCCGCACTGCCAGTGCGGCTGCGGGTCTACGCCTAGCCTGGCGAAAAAATCCACCGGTTTCATTTCGTAATGCCTTTGATGAAACGGACTACTAGGTCCGATTCAATCCCGAGTTGTTCGCCGCCGGGATTTCAGCGAACAGCGTATCACCTTCGACGACGATGCGGTAGACCCGGACCGGTTGAACGGCCGGGTAACCTGTGGCTTCGCCGGTGCGCACGCAAAAGGTTCCCGAGTGAAACGGGCACACCACATCGTCTCCAAACAGCTCCCCCTCGGACAATGATGCCTCGCCATGGGTGCAAGTGTCATCGATGGCAAAAAACTCACCCTCCACATTGAACACCGCCACTGACGGACAACCTGGCACCACGAGCTTGATGGCCGAGCCTGGCGCTAGCGCGCTTGTTGCGCAGACGGCTACCCTGCGGGTCTGATCGGACATCGACGACACCTGAAGAAATTGCGGCTTACTCAAAACGCACACTGCAGTCGCCGATACCACCGATTTGCATCCGGAAGCGGTCACCCCGCTGCACCGGAATCATGGCCGCCAGCGAACCGGAAAGGATAACTTCACCAGCCTTCAGGGAAATGCCGAAGCGGCCCAGCGCATTCGCCAGCCAGGCCACCGCATTCACCGGCGAGCCGAGCGCGGCGGCGCCCGCGCCGGTGGCTACCAGTTCTCCATTTTTTTCCAGCACCATGCCACACAGGTTCAGGTCAACGCGCCGCGGGTCGATCAGCGTGCTGCCCAAGACGAATACGCCCGACGATGCGTTGTCGGCAACCGTGTCTTCGATACGAATCTTCCAGTTGTCAATGCGCGAGTCGACGATTTCGAAACAGGCCATCACGCCTTCGGTCGCCGCCAGCACATCGGCATTCGTGACGTGGGGCCCTTGCAGGTCGCGCTTTAGCACGAAGGCGATCTCACCTTCGGCTTTGGGCTGGATCAACGAGTCGAATGGCACGGCTGAAACCTGGTCGGCGATCATGCCCGAGAGAAGGTAGCCAAAGTCCGGCTGGGACACGCCGAGCATCTGCATCACAACTTTGGACGTGACACCAATTTTCTTGCCGACCACCGTCTGGCCCTCGGCCAGGCGCCGGCCAATCATGTGGTGCTGGATGCGGTAGGCGTCTGCTACCGTGATGTCGGCATGGCGCGCCGTCAGCGGCTCCACGGTCCTGCGGGCGACCAGCGCGTCGTGTAATTCGTTGCCCAGGCGCTGGGTAAGTTCGTCGTTCATCATGGACAGTTAACCTTTCGAAATTCAGCTGGGCGCAAACCTCGCCGCGTGGCCGGACAGGAAATTGGCCGCGTTGTCGTGGCGCAAGCGCGCGCGGGTTTGCGGGTCGAATCCGGCCTCGGCAAGTCGCCCGAGCGGGTCGGTCTCCAGAATCGAGAACGGATAGTCGGTGCCCACCATCAAGCGCTCGGCGCCGAACCTCTCGACCAGATAACGCAACGTTTTGCTGTCGTAGACCAGTGTGTCATAAAACAGTTGCCGCGCCTGGTCCTCGGGCGCAATCCGCATCGTCTCGCGCAATACCGCAAACACGCGCCAGGCGTGTTGCAGCCGCGGCAACAACATGGCCAGCGAGCCACCACCATGGCTGAACGCAATCCGCAGCGTGGGGTGCCGTACCAGCATATTGCCGGTAATCGCGGATGCGGCGGCAGCTCCAATTTCGTTCGGAAACCCCAGCGCTTGTTCCAATACGGCCGGTCCGATCAGGCGCTCCATGCCGGCCGGTCGAATGGCATGCACGAACACCGGCATGCCCAGCCGCGCCGCAGCCTCGAAAAATGGATCGAACTCGGGCGCTCCGATCGGTCTGCCGTTGATATTGCTGCCGATTTCAACACCGGCCAACAGCAGGGTGTGTTTGGCGTATTCGAGTTCGGTGATCGCCAGGTCCACATCCTGCAATGGCACGGCGGCCAAGGCCGAAAACTGGGTTGGACAAGTGGCAACCAGTTGTGCCATCTGTTCGTTTATGTCGCGCAACAAGACTTGCGCATCAACGGCCGGCATCCAGTACGACAGCAGTTCGGGCATCGGCGACAACACCTGGTGTGTGATGCCCATCGGCGCCATGTCCGCGATCCGCCGTGGCCCATCCCAGCATTGATCGGTGACGGTGCGATAGATGCTGCCGGCGATCATAACGTGGCGATGAGAACACGACTGCGCGGACGCCATCGACGGCCAGGTGTCTTCCTGCGCCCGGCCCGGCCGCGTCGCCAGACGTTGCGGCACGAAATGGGTATGGATATCGATTGCCGGCGTGTCAGCGCCCAGGGCGGCAGATTGGGTCATGGCACTTTTTTCCTGGCTCAGCGCAGCAGCGCACCACCGTCGATCGGAATACAGACACCCGTCATCCACGCGGCGCGCGGCGATACCAGGAAGGAAACCATTTCGCTCACATCTTCAGGCTCGCCCACGCGGCGCAGCGGGAACTCATCGGCACGCGCCTGCAGCAAACTTGCATAGTCCGACTACCGTCTGTCGCCATGGTGGCGAGCCGGTCAGCGCGTCGCGCGCACACCAAAACCTGGTAGCCATCACGTTGCAATGCGCGGGCTATGTCCTGGCCCAGACCCGCGCTGCCGCCGGTGACCAGCGCAACCATTTTCATGGCGTCAACACTCCGCGCCCAGAGGCCAGGCTGGCCGCGGTCTTGAGCGCCGCCAGCATGCTCAAATGCTGGGCCACGCCTTTGCCCGCTATGTCGAAAGCGCTGCCGTGCGGCACATTTAGCATGACGTAGGGCAGGCCCAGATAAACCGTGCACGCGCCCTGGAATCCGACCGTCTTGACGGGTATCTGCCCCTGGTCGTGGTACATCGTGACAACCGCATCGAAACGGCCCTCGATCGCCATGCGAAACACGGCATCCGGCACCATCGGGCCCTGTGCGTCGATACCCAACGCGCGCGCCGAATCGATCGCCGGCGTTATGCGCTCACGATCCTCGGGGAACATCGCATGCGGGTTAATGCCCGCCACCGCGATGCGCGGCCGGGATATGCCCCACCGGCTCAGGTTGTCATGCACCAGACGCACCACATGCAGAACCAGTTCGGGAGTGACGAGCTCAACTGCACGCGCGAGACGGACATGTTCGCTCAAGGGAACCACGCGTAAGACACCGGTCATGCGCAACATGAAAGTACCAGGGGGCTGTAGGGCGTCGATGTCGGGCATGCGGCCGGTCAGCTTAAGGGATTCACTGTCCACCGGACCCATAACCAGCCCTTGAATCCTTCCTTGCGCGCCCAGTTCACCGCCAATTCGAATCCAGTTCAGCACCGCTGTTCCGCAAGCTGCCGATGCTTCACCAAAGCGGCAGCCCGAGACCTGGAATCCACCGTTGTCAAGTACCTGAATCGCCGGTGATCCGGGCACCAGTTGCTGGAGCGAGTCAATCCGTTCAACCGGCAGGGCAACCCCGCTGACAGCAGCCGCCCGCCGCACCACGCCGGTGTCACCGATCAGCAAGGGATGGCACAAAGCGGCCAGTTCACCACTCGCAATGGCCTTGACACACACCTCCGGCCCAACGCCAGCCGGGTCGCCGATGACTGCGGCTATCAGGGGCAATTTGGGCATCAGCGGTACTCTTTAGCGCGAAAAAAACTCGGAAACAAGCGCCACAAAACGGTCTTTGCGCTCGATCTGCGTCCAGTGGCCGCACTCGCCAAACACGTGCAGGTCAGAGTGCTGGAGCAGCGCAAACAAACGCAGGCTGGCCGACAGGGGAATTATGTTGTCGTCACGTCCATGCACGATCAAGGCCCGGTGTGCGATGGCGCGGATGTCGGATTCAGGCGTCGCCAGCATGCTGATGCGTGGCTGGCGCGGTGTCGCGAACATTTGGGAATAGGTCTCGTGGAAGCCGGGGCGTATGCTGGCTTCATAACGTGAACGCACCAGCTCGTCGGTAATGAAGGCGCTGTCGTAAGCGAATGAGTGAACCAGAGCACGCATTCCCTCGACCGACGGCTCATAACCCCACACCGCGTCCAGGCCGGGAGTGAGCTGGAACTCGGTTCCGGCAGAACCCATAAGCACAAAACGATCCACCCGATCAGGATGCCGCGCGGCCAGCGCCAGCGTCAAGCCGCCGCCGAATGAGTTGCCAACGAAACCGGCCTTCTTGATACCCAGCACATCCATAAAACCGATCAGGTGCGCAACCCAGAAGTCGAGGTTGTATTCAACCCCCGGCTTACGTTCGGTGTAACCGAAGCCGGCGATATCGGGCGCGAGCACCCTGAATTTTTTTGCCAGCTCCGGAACCGTGAAGCGCCAGTTGGCATAGGCAGTCACACCGGGGCCAGATCCATGTACCAGGATGATGGGAGAACCGGAGCCATCCTCGATGTAGTTCGTCTTCAGTCCGGCCGCGACAACCGAGCGGCCAATTTCCGGATCGCTGTTACTCAAATCGTTCTCCTTGTTAAGCCGCGATCTTGCCGACCGAGGCGAAGCGCCGATCCGGCGCCGCGGCGCCCCAGTAGTCGAACGACTCCGCGCGCAGCGGCAGCGTGCGCGGGCCACGCTCCAGGCCCTCGGCAAACTCCTCCATGCCGTAGCTGAATTCGAACGTCATGCCGTCCGGATCGAGGAAGTAAAGAAAAACACTGCCCGACGGCGGATGGCGGCCCGGGCCGTACACAATCGGCACTTCGCTACGCTTCAGACGGTGCAACGCGCTACCGACATCGTCCAGGTCGGTGACCATGAAATTGACATGGTGCAACCGGTTTTCCGGTGCCGCGGCGATGGCAAAACTGTGGTGTAGTGGGTTCGGAAAACAGCGCATGAAAGTTACGGCGCCGTCGATGATGTCCGATACCCTGAAATTCATCTGGTTGACAAAAAACTCGACGGCCTCCTTCGGCCGGCTGGTGCCGACAACGATATGGCCGAGCCGTACGATTTTTGTCACCGTGGGTTGGTATGGCGTGGCGAGGGTATCCATGCCGGCGGTCAATTCAATCGTCAAGCCGCTGTTGCTCTCGACAAATCGAATCGTGCGTTGCTGGCCCAAGGCCAAACATTCAGCCGTTGTGACTTCCACCGGCGCCAGGCCCAATGACGTGAGATGGGATAACGCGCGGTCGAGCGCCTGTTCCGACTCCATCTCGAAGGCCACCCGTTCAAGACCCGGCGCGTCGGCCTGCACCAGTAGCAGGTTGTGATGGTCGTTGCTGGAACGGAAATAACGCTGGCCAAGCGGCGCCGGAGCGCCTGGCGCAAGACCGATCACTTCCTGGAGGAAAGTCGCCGAGCGTTGCAGGTCACTGACCCGCAACGCGACATAGGCCAGCCGCTTGTAACGTAGTTCAGACATGATGGCTCGGACTAATTGCGGGTTGGGTCTGGGTCTACAAGCGTCACTCCGCCGTGGCACCCGAGACCTTGACGATGCGCGCATATTTCGGCTTGTCTTCGCGAATGAATTCAGCCATGCGCTCGGGTGATGAATTGCCGACCGGCTCCAGCCCGATGGTCGCGAAACGATTCACTGTATCGGGTGCGGCCACGGCCTTGGTGATGGCTGCCGAGAGTTTGTCGATGACCGAGCGCGGCGTGCCGAGCGGAGCTAACAGCCCGAGTCCACCCAGATGGTCGAAATCGGCCACACCGGCGTCAGCCATCGGCGGTACATTCGGCGCGAAGCTGGAGGGTTTCCTGGAATTCACCGCAATCAGCTTGATACGCCCGTCTTTCACAAAACCGGCCACCGATGTCAATGCGGCAATACCCATCGATACCTGGCCAGCGACGATGGCCGGCACCGACTGCCCGGTGCCCTTATAGGGAACATGCAGGATTTTCAAACCCAGTGCGGCCTTGAAATCCTCCATCGTCAGGTGGTGCGGACTTCCAATGCCGGAAGAAGCATAGCTGTAGAAGTCCGGCTTGGCCTTCACGAGCGCAATCAGCTCCTGCAGGTTATTGGCGGGCAAGGATGCCGGTGCCACCAGGAACAGGGCGGAGTTGCCGAACAGGCCAATCGGCAGCAGATCGCGCAAGGTGTCGTACGGCAACCTGCTGGTGTACAGCGCCGGATTGATCGCCCAGTGCCCGGCGTCGCTGTAGACCAGCGTGTAGCCGTCTGGCGCAGCCTTGATGGCGGTCTGGATCGCGCTGATGCCGCTGGAGCCGCCAATATTTTCGACCACGAACGGCTGCCCCAGTTGCTGGGTGAGCGCGTTGGCGACAATGCGCACCGCGCTGTCAGCCTGGCCGCCTGGCGCATAGGGCACGATTATTTTGACGGCGCGCGACGGGTAGTCCTGGGCCTGCGCAATGGCAGCGACCGTCAGTGCCAGCACGGCAGCGCCAGCACAACGCAGCAGAAAGTTGAGTTTCACGGTTTCTCCTTTAATTGATGGTGGAACATGCAGCGCTCAATGCGCCAGAAAGTCCAGTACCAGGCGATTGAACGGGTCGGCGTGTTCCCACTGCGCCCAATGGCCACACTTGCTGAAAATATGCAGTTGCGCGCTAGGCAATGCCCAGGCCAGCTTGATGCCGTGGTCAAGCGGCACAAAACGGTCGTCGCGGCCCCAGATCACCAGCGTGTCGGCCTTGATCTCGCCCAGACGAGGCGACAGGTCTTTCGTGAGTGTGGTGGGATCCTTGGCAAACCCATCGGCAAAGTTCTTCAGATGTTCCGGGTTGCGCAGCATGTTCTCAAAACGGCCGTTCAACAGGTCGTCCGTAATGCGAGCGGGGTCGTAGACGAACACCTGAATCATGCGCTTTAGGTTTTCAAGCGTGGGGTCACGGTAGAGGTTCAATAACAACTTTATGCCTTCCATCGGCATCGCCTGGAACAGACTCGGCCCGAGGCCACCGGGACCCATCAGAACCTGTTTGCCCAGGCGCTCCGGATACTCCAGCGCAAACGACAGTGACGTAATGCCACCCAGCGAGTTGCCCACCAGGTGGGCCTGGCGGATGTCGAGAACATCCATCAGTCCCTTGACCGCGCGCGCGTTCACCAGTCCACGCGGCTCGGTGACATAAAGCGTGTCGGACTTGTTGAAGCCGGGGCAATCCATCAGGATCACGCGATAACCCTTGTCGACGAAGGCATCGATGTTGCGGCTGAAATTGCTCCAGCCGCTGGACCCGGGGCCGCCTCCATGCAGCATGATCACGGTCTCGCCCTGGCCCGCTTCGTTGTAATGCAGTTGCAGCTGCAGGCCTTTTTCGTGGATCCTGGCAAACTTGCTGGTGGCGGCTTCGGTAACTGCGGTCATGGTGAGGTTCCCTTATTGATTGCCAATAGGTGTCTAGATGACGAACGTCATGTTGCCCATCGGCGCGTCGTTGTTGACCAGAAACACGTGTTTCTCCTTGATGCGCAACTGGCTTTCCTCGCGTACCAGCAAATGGCGCGTGCGGCCGGTCCAGATGGTTGGGCGGTCGCGACGCATCTCAACCGCCATGAAACGTGCGGTTACCGAGCCGCCGCGCGACGCGTCGTAGTCCGCTAGCACGATGTTGGAGACCAGGCGCGTCAGTTTTGACTGGGGACGTTGCGCGTGTGCATGTTTGGTGCCGAGGCGGAACAGGCGTTCTTCCAACGCTGGCCGGTCGTCGTAAATCAGCGAGATATGGCGCGCCGGATTGATGTCATCGGCGTTGCATGGCACCCAATACAGCAACTCCTTTGCCCACAGCGTGAACCACTCCTTGTAAAGATTGGCGTCGGCAAGTTCGGCCTCGCGGTACAGCAGGAGCTCGACTTCGCGCAGTTGGCGCCACTCGGATGGGTTGGCGCTAGTCACTTGAGTTCCTTCGCGCCGTGCACTGCGGTATGCGCCTTGGGAGCGGCCCGGCGGCTCATGCCACGCTCCGTTCAGTGGCGGTAGATCGGGTCATCAGTTCGGACCAGTAACGCATCATTCCGCGCTGGGGAACTTCATCGCTGATCAAGCCGACTGTGTTGCCGTCCGCATCAAGTTGCTCACGGTCCATGCCGCGCGAGATTTCGACCCAGGGGTTGACTTCAGCCGCCATACCGCGCTGCACACGCTCGAAGATCTCCGCGTCGTCGGGTGAACCGGCGCCCGCCGGGCCATAAAAGGACTCGTGTTGGCGCATACGCATTGCATTTATTTCTTCGCTGACACCGCCGAGCCGCACAGCGGTCATCGTCACCTGGGTCACGCCGCAAGCCAGCGGTGTCATGATGCGGATCTGGTTGCCGATCAGTTGCATGTTCGGAAAAATACCCAGATGCGGGTCGCCGCCAAGGCTGATCAGCAGCCGTGCGCGCTCGTTGCCATAAGCCTTGTGCATGGCCTCGATGTACTCGGCCCCGCCCTTGGTTTTCTTCAGGAATTCGGCGTGCGGTTCGTAGTGGTTGATGCGGTGCTTGCGGAAGTCGAGCATCGCGTGCCCATGGCCGAAATCAAGCGTGCGGGTCCTGGCCGTGTCCTCGAACGGATCCTCGCGGTGCGTCGCGCCGATGCCGGCTTCGGGGTTGCGGTGCATGGCGGCAAATACCGACGCGTGCACGAAATGGGGGTGGTAGCCGTCCATGCCGACCAGTTTCCAGTTGCCAAGGTACTCCGTCTTGTGCGCGCCGCCATCGGCGTAGATTACTCCGGTTGGCGAAGCGTCTACCAGCAAGTCCATGATGGGACCGGCATTGCCCAGGAAGGTTTCGAGCGATTCACCCTCTTTGGCCAGGCTCGCGAAAACGAAGCCGCGGTACGAGCCGATCCGGGGTGCCGGGCTCAAGCCCATTTCCTTCATATTGAGGCGGTCACCATAACCTTCCTTGCCGGTCACCGACACCAGCGCTCCGGTGCTGTCATAAGTCCAGCCGTGGTACCAGCACTGGAAAAACCTGGTATTGCCCGATTCGGTTTCGCACACCTGCGCGCCACGATGCCGGCAACGGTTTATCAGCACCCGCACCGATCTGTCGACGCCTCGCACCATCAGCACCGGAGTGCGGCCGATGGAGCGCATCTGGTAGTCACCGGCCTTGGGCACTTCACTCTCGTGGCCGACGTAAATCCAGGCGGTCGAAAAAATGCGCTCCATCTCCAGTTCGAAAATGGCGGGGTCGGTATAGACGCGGGAATGCACCCGACCATCACCTACCAGGCCGGCGATCGATGTATTGGTATACGTATGCCCCCACTTGATGACCTGTTGGTCCATGACGAACTCCTTACACAATGGTTTCAGTCGATTGCGGCGCCAGGAGCTTTCACGGCACGCGCCTATTTGCCGCTATCCGAACGAATCGTATTCTTGTGCCATGCAACTTACAAGCCGTACAGTCTGTTTGTTAGTTTAATGGCAAACACTTCTCGGTGCAAGCAGTTGTTTGGCGATCGCCGGTTGGGTGTGTCGTTGCCGGCGCACGGTGTGGGGAACACCCAAGTGTGTTATTTTCAACTTTGACTGTATTGGCTTCAGAACGAACATGACCAGCGAGAAGACCCGGAAAACCCAGGCTGAGCGAAGCGACGAAATGCGCCGGCGCGTGCTGGATGCTGCCATCAAGGTACTCAAGCTGCGCGGTTATGCGGGGTTTCGGACGGCGGAAGTGGCGAAGGTCGCATGTGTGTCGCGCGGCGCGCAGACGCACCATTTCCCGACCAAGGATGTGTTGGCGCTGGAGGCCGTCGAACATATGTTCAGCCGCGTCAAGGAGCGCGCCCTGGACCGTGTGGATCGTTTACGTTCGGGCAGCAATATTGTTGGGGCCATCATCGAAGACAGCACCAGCCTGTTCATGCATGACGACTTTTTCATGACGCTCGATGTCATTATCGGAGCCGGCAAAGGCTCGAGCCTGGGGGACCAGGCCGCATCGGTGGCGCGCACCTACCGGCTGCCGGTCGAACAAGCCTGGTGCGAGGCCCTGCAGGCCGAAGGTTATACGCCCGAGGATGCCAACGATCTGGTCTGGATCACCAACAGTATCGTGCGCGGACTGGCGATTCGCATGTTGTGGCAAAGCGATCCGGTCCGGTTTGCGCACGTGCTGGACCTGTGGCAGAACATTGCAGGCCAGTATTTCTGGCCGGCGCGCAAGCCGGCCACGGCTCCCAGGAAAAACACCGGCGCCGCGCCGAAGAAAACCTCGACCGCCATCACGCAACGAGCGGCGCGGAAACTGGCGCCTGCGCGACGCGCGGCATAGGTGCCCTTTAGCGCCAGCCACCGGCACTACTGGAACGCCGGCTGGAACTGGCCCCGGGGGCGTAACGCAAATCCGGCCAGTCTTTGCTCCAGGATGTGGGCGATCCATCCGGCTGCCCGGCCAACGCCCCAGATTGCGCTGGCCGTGCGTGGCGGCAATCCCCAGGTCACGCACAGCGCACCCAGGCCGGCCTCGATGTTGGGGTGAACGCCGAGTTGCTTTTCAACCTCCTCGATGAACCGGAATACCAGATCGGTCTGTCGTGACTGCTTCGCGTTTCGCTTCGCCAGTTCGATCAGCAGGTTTGCACGCGGATCCCCTCGGGGATAAAGCTGCAGGCCAAAACCCGGCAAGCGGGCACGGTTTCGCTCGGCTTCGACGACGCGCGCCTTGAGTTGCGCGACCGAGCCCAGGCCGCGCATCACATCTTCTGTCTTGTCGCAGCCACCGGCAAGCAGTGCGCCAGTCTGCGTCGCCAATGCCGCCACCACACAGGCGTGTAGTCCGGCACCCGCTGATGCCGCGATACGCGCGGCAAATGTCGGCGAAGCCAATTCATGGTCCGCCCCCACAATCAGCGCTGCATTCAATACATGCGCCAGTTCCGGCGTCGCATCCACACCGAGTGCTGCCAGGATGTGCTCGGCGATCGGCTTGTCGCCGATGGGTGCGACGAACCGCCCTGACTGACCCAATAGCCCACAACACCCGGCAAACGCAAAAATCATCTCCCTGGAATACTGCGTAATCGATCCGGTTCGAACTTCTTCGGCCAGCGAGACCCCGCCGAGGGCTGTGGCGGCCACGGCAAACACCCGCATCATCCGGATGTTGCTGTTCAGCTCAATACCCATCCCGGTCAGCGCACGACCGACGTTCGCGCGCATCGGCGCCGCTGGCCAATTGTGCTTTTCGTCGGGCAGCACGCCCGACCACAAGAGCTCGGCAACACTTTCGAACTGGCCTGGATGACGCACCAGGTCGGTGGCCAGATGTCCGCGGTAACGCGGGCCATCGGACGTAATTTCGGTAATGCTGGTGCCGATAACCGGTTGCCCCCAACGCATCGCCGTGGCCGCCACCGCGCCATGCCCCATGCGCGCGTCGCTGCGCGAGCGCAAGCGCTCCACTTCCTCGCGCAGGTAACGGCTGGCTTTCTTGCCGGTATGGGTCGACGGGTGAAGCAGCCCCCGGCTCACGTAGGTGTACAGCGTTGCCGCCTTGATCTGGAGGATCTCGCAGGCCTCGCGCGCGCTCAACAGGTCGGACGGCTGGCTGTCCGGCAATAGTTGGGTAGAGGTCATGGTCGCCGCTTCACTTGATATTGATCGATTGTTGAATCGAGATTGATTCTCTGTCCCACAAAAAATAGACTGTACCCAGTTTCACCACCACTTGCGCATTTGACGCACAAAAAATTGGAGACCCCTGATGCAGTTGCCAGCGCAATCGGCCGACGTGCAAAACGCAGACTGCGTCGTCTTCAACGCCAATCCGTCGTGCAGCTGCCAGGCAAGCGCATGAGCACCGCCCAGGAGCAGGAATTTTTCAGGCAGCGCGGCTTTGGGCTGCGCATCGGATTTGGCGCTCGACCCGTGGTGCTGGTGATCGACATGATCAATGCCTTCACCAACCCGTCCATGATGCTGGGGGCCAATCTGGACGAGCAGATTGAAGCTACGAAGGCGCTGCTTCAGGCGGCACGCGATGCCGATGTGCCGATCATTTTTTCCAGCGTCGCGTATGACGCCGTGGGCCAAAAAGACGCCGGAATCTGGGCCCTGAAACAAAAGGGGGTCTCGACCCTTGTTGCCGGAAGTGACGGTGTTCGCGTGGACGAGAGGCTGGGGTTTCGCGCCAACGACACACTGCTGGTGAAGAAATATGCATCCTGTTTCTTTGGCACGGACCTGGTTCCCCGGCTTTTGGCGCATGGCGCCGACACCCTGGTCATGGCCGGTTGCACGACCAGCGGGTGCGTGCGCGCCACTGCGGTCGATGCCTGTCAGACCGGTTTTCGACCGATGGTCGTGCGTGAAGGCGTAGGGGACCGATCGGCGGCAGCCCACGCGCAAAGCCTTTTTGATCTGGACGCGAAGTATGCCGATGTGGTCTCGCTGCAGGACACGCTGGACTACCTGCGCCACCTGCGGGACCGCCGTCCTGTATCCAGTCCGGCCGTCCCCTGACGCAGGCATGCCCTACCGATTCCGGACCGCTCCAATTTCAATAGCATGAGTGACCACCATGAGTTCGCCCGATCTGAAAACGACCGCTTCCGCCGTCCATAACGCGTGCGATCAAGACCTTTCGCACCGGGTTGCCGGGGTGTTGCCGAGGCAGCGCGGCCTGTACTGGGGCGGGCAATGGCATAACCCCGCCGGTGCCCAGGTGCTGCACACGTTCAATCCGTCGACCGGCGAATTGCTGGCGGAAGTCTTGTCGGGCGGCGCCGCCGAAGTGGATGCTGCCGTCACGTCGGCGGTCAGAGCCTTCCCATCGTGGGCCAGAACACCGCCGCTGGAACGGGGGCGCCTCCTGCGTGAGGCCGCTGCGCGCATCCGCGTCCATGCCCAGGACCTCGCCTTGATCGACGCTGCCAACTGTGGCAACCCAGTCAAGGCGATGGTTTTCGATGCTGAAATCGCGGCCACCCAGCTGGAATACTTTGCCGGCCTGGTGCTGGAGATCAAGGGCGAAACCATCCCCACTGCCAACGGGTCGCTGAACTACACCCTGCGCGAGCCACTCGGAGTGGTAGCGCGGATTTTTCCGTTCAACCACCCCTTCATGTTTGCGGCCGGCAAGATCGCCGCGCCGCTCGCGGCTGGCAACACGGTGGTCGTCAAGCCGCCGGAGCAGGCGCCGCTTTCCACCATTCGCCTGATGGAGTTACTGCAAGACCTGTTTCCACCGGGAGTGCTGAACTGCGTCGTTGGCGGCCGTGAATCCGGCGCGGCGCTGGTAGCCCATCCGGGGGTTGCGGCCGTCGGGTTGATTGGCAGCATAGCGGCAGGCAAGGCGGTATGGAAGGCGGCCGGCGACACCTTGAAACGCACACTGCTGGAACTCGGCGGCAAGAACGCCATGATGGTCTACCCCGACGCCAACTTTGAGCGCGCGGTCGATGGTGCCGTCCGCGGCATGAACTTCACCTGGTGCGGCCAGTCATGTGGCTCGACCAGCCGCCTGTTCCTGCACGACTCACTACATGACCGTTTTGTGGAGGCACTGGTAGCGCGCGTCAAGGCCGCGCATAGCCCCGGTATTGCCACCGACCTGGGGACCACCATGGGTGCCATGGTCAACCAGGCGCAGTACCAGCGAACGCTGAACTACATCCAGACCGCCCAGCGCGAAGGGGCGGTGCTCGCCTGTGGCGGCCAGCATCCACCCGGCCCGCGTCTGGCACGCGGCCTCTTCATCGAGCCGACCATATTTACACACGTCACCCGATCCATGACGATTGCGCGCGAAGAGATCTTCGGCCCGGTACTTTCGGTTTTTCGCTGGAACGAACCGGACGAACTATTCGCGGCGGTCAATGAAGTCGAATTCGGTCTAACAGCGTCGATCTGGACGCGCGATATCGTGACGGCGCACCAGGCGGCAGCACGTGTGCAAGCCGGCTACGTGTGGATCAATGACTGTTCGGCGCATTTCACCGGGGCGCCTTTTGGAGGATACAAACAGTCGGGAGTCGGACGCGAAGAGTGCAAGGAAGAGTTGTTTGAGTTCACCCAACTCAAAAACGTAAACGTGTCGATGACGCCATGACTGAAGCAAGAATCTGAAAATTGAAATGTCAGGACGGAGACTCCGAGAAATTGCGAATGCTCATGTCCTCGAGCATGCGTTGGCATAGCGGTGTCATGGCAATGCTCCGGTACGGATTGAAGGGATGAAGCGTTGCCAGCAGCAACTCCATCGTTCCGAAACGGGAGCGAAATGCAAATGTGCGCGACCAACACACGCCTGGCGGCGGCGTCCAAACTACCGCATTAGCGGTTTAGCTCCATGACCGTCATGGAAAGCGATTCATAACGACCAGGTCCGGACATTTGAGCGTTTGCCCAAAAGCGGACATCAGAAGCGTCACCACCCGCCTGCCAGGGTACCGATCAATCGACTTTCCGTGAAATGGGGCCAACTTCGCTTCAGATTTTTGTCGAACCCATCAGACAAGGTAGCTCGTGGGCACATCGAAAAGGCTCAGTGGTCTTGGGCCTTGTAGATTTTATAAACGCTATTATAATAATATTGTAGATTTAGTAGCTTTCTTGAAATATATGATTCACGAATTGGCGACCCCTTTTGAGTTGGCTTCGGAAATTGGCAAAAACATGCGTCTGGCCCGCGCCGCGCGTGGCTTGCGCCAAAAGGATTTGGCCCAGTTGAGCGAAGCCAGCCTGCAAGCGATCAAGAACCTGGAAAGCGGCGGCAAGGTTGAGCTCGTCACCTTCCTGCGCGTGGCGCGCGCGCTGGGCATGACAAGCGGAATTTTGGACAGCTGCCAGCCCAAGCCGCAAAGCCTTGACGAGATCGAGCGCATTGAAGCCGCGCGCATTGAAACCACCCGCGTGCGAATCAAAGCATGACAAAAAACCAGAGGCTGCAAGTTCATTTGAACTTCGGGCAAGGCTCGACGCCCCTTCATCTGGGCGAATGCCTCTGGGTACCAAGCCAAAAAGTTGCGGCCTTTGAGTGGAGCGAGGATGCTCACAAGGCGGGCTACTCGCTGTCGCCGCTTCATTTGCCCTTGCTCAAAGGCGTTCTCATGGCCGAGCCCAAGCCTTTTGGGGGCTTGCACGGGATGCTCAACGACTCGATTCCTGATGGCTTTGGCCTCAGGCTAATGAATAAGTCGCTGGTGTCCGCGGGATTTAGCCTAGATCGCGTCACGCCCTTGCATCGCCTGGCATGGGTCGGTGAGCGCGGCATAGGGGCTTTGACCTACGAGCCCGGCATTTTCGAAGGCGACAGCCGTCAGCTAATGGACATCTCCGAGTTGGGCGTCCACGCCGCCAAAGCTGACGTTGAAAATTTCAAGGACATTCCAGAGACCGCGATTAAAGCCGGTGGATCGGCACACGGCGCAAGGCCCAAGTTTTGCGCGGCTGTGAGTGATGACGGCAAAAAAGTCATTTTGGGCGACAGCCCCAAAATCCCCTCCGGCTTCGTCCCTTGCCTGGTGAAATTCGCACCGGCAAGAGGCGACAAAAATGAGCCGTTCTATGAGGCGGCTTGCCTTGAATTGGCGGCGAAGTATGGAGTGAAAGCGGCGCGCGGCCGCTTGCTGTTCCATCCCAAGGGAGCGGCGCTGGCGGTCGAGCGCTTTGACCGCCTTCCAGGTGGCGGCCGCGTGTTCATGCAAAGCTTGGCCGCGCTGTTGAACGACGATTTCCACGTTCCCAAGCTCGACTACCACCATCTGGCCCTGGTGTCAGCGAAGCTTTCTGGAACCCCGGAAGGCGAGAGGATTTATCGCCAGGCCTGTTTCAACGTGGCCCTCTCGATGAGAGACGACCACAGCAAAAATTTCGCGTTCTGCATGGACCAGCAAGGCAAGTGGGAGCTGTCGCCCGCATTTGATCTATGCCCCAACCAAGGCCCTTTTGGCTGGCACACCATGACAGTATCGGACGTTGGAATAGGCGTCAATCGCGCCCACTTGTTGAGCTTTTCCGAGAAGCTAGGCCTGCCCCAAGCCGTGGCCAACGACGGCATTGACCAAGCATTGAGCGCCGCGAACGATTTTGAAGCTCTTGCCATTTCATTGGGGGCCCAAAAAGCCGGGGCAAGAAACTGGGCGAAAAACTTCAAAGCCATTGCCAAGGAACTGGCGCCGACGATGGTCCCGATTGGAGCCAAGGAGCCCTCAAAGCGCGCTGCGCGCGGCAAATGATTCGGCTTGCTCTTTCTACGCAATCACGGCCAACTGGATGTGTTTTTTGAAACCATGCCCGTCGCGCACAATCTTTACACCGGTTTGCTCACCAAACTGGGCTGGCGCCAACACGGTGACCGAAAATGAAATCATGTACGCGGCGATTCACTGATGACTCCGTGACGGGTACGCCGATCCGTCCTTGCAGATAAGCGGAGCGCCCGGCCGGATAGGCTGGCACACTCCTTGCCTCGCAACTTGGATACAAGATTGGATGCTCAATGATGGTGCAAACATCTGCTAGCGGGGACGCCAGTGAAGTGCAAAGCACGGCTACCGCAGCATCCCGAGCTGGCGATTGGGCGTATACGCTTCGGTCAGCGCTTGCTGGTCGGCAGCGGACAGATTCAGCTCGAGCGCGGCCAGGGCATCGTCGAGTTGTGGCAGCTTGGTCGCGCCGATGATGGGTGCGCTCACCGCCGCACGGGTCAGCAACCACGCCAGCGCAACCTGTGCCATCGGCACCGCAAGTCGCGCCGACACCTCGGCCAACACGTCCAGCACGCGGTAGTCCTGCGGCGTGCCGTAGGCCTTGGTGGAGTAGGAATTGCCGGACCTGGCACGAACGGAATGTTGATTCGCGGTTTTGCGCCAATCGGTTGCAAGAAAGCCACCGGCCAAGGGCGCCCATGGCGTGAGACCGACACCGGTCTGCTGGCAATACGCGTTCATGTCGCGTTCTTCTTCGCGCCATACCATGTTGTACAAATTCTGCATCGAAACAAACTTTGTCCAGCCGTTGATTTCCGCCGTGTACTGCAAACTCGCGAACTGGTACGCATACATCGTCGACGCACCGATATAACGCACCTTGCCGGCCTTGACGGTGTCGTGCAGTGCTTCCATCGTTTCCTCCATCGGCGTTTCCCGATCGAAGCGGTGGATTATGTAGAGGTCGACATAGTCGGTGCCGAGCCGGTGCAAACTTGCATCGATCGCATCCATGATGTGCTTGCGCGACAGTCCGGTGTCATTGGGGCCAGGGTTTGGGCCGGTCTCGTTCATGACCTTGGTGGCGATCACGGCCTGGTTGCGCGGCATCGTTTCCGTGACCAGTTTGCCGGTCAATTCTTCGCTCGCGCCCCATGAATAGACATCAGCGGTGTCAAAAAAGTTGATGCCGCTCTCAGCCGCCCGCCGGAAAAACGGCCGCGCGTCGTTCTCGCCCAGCGACCACGGCTGGCGACCATTGCCCGGCGCGCCATAACTCATGCAACCGAGGCACAGTTGACTGACCTTTAACCCGGACTTGCCTAAATTGACATATTTCATTGCGCGCTTTCCGCGGGTTGAGAGACCCTGGGCATGATGGGAAGATTATGCAGACACCACATGTTGTCAACCACATGCCAATGCCTGGTATTGCAGGGGAAGGCAAATTTCCCGTCCCGCTGGACTTTGCTGAACTTGGCCTTTCCAAAAGGAATGTTACCAAAGGAATAACCCACGGCAACCGGGCCTGCAACCTATCGTCCGCGCCTCGAATCAGTCCGCAGCCCATTCTTGAATGGCGCGGAAAACAGGCGGAAGTTCTGGATGGCGTGACTCGGGTTGACTTGAAGTATTCCAAAACCGTCAATGCCGCCGTCGCCCGCACTGGCTCGCCTCCGGCGTCTGTCCCAAAAAAACCAGGCGCCCAGCGTCAACTTCCGATATTTCAATCTAACGGCCAGTAGTGGCGTTGTCCGGTGGGGGCAACCGTCACGCGCCCTCCTTTGACGACCGCTTCTTGCCAGCTCGACGGTCCGCACCGGCGCATGCGCGTTGACGTGCACATGGCGGGCCCGGCCCGCCTCTCAAGGCCCGGTCCCAATTTCATATCGATTCAACAATCGATCTTGATCAACTATCGACTTCGCTGCTACATTGTCCATGTTTCGTCGTCACCGCGCTAAAAAGTGGTTGCGGTTTGCAGATAGCCGATTCGACCTCGATCGATCAACTTGGACAAAGGGCTTAAGGCATGGACTCTTGCGTGTGGTCGCTCCCGTTGACGGGCTTGAATGGTTTTACCGGGGTGGCTGATGGCACGCGTGCTTGAAGGCATCCGCGTCGTCGAGCTCGGCACCTTCATCACCGGGCCCTGCGCCAGCATGCTGCTGGCCGACCTGGGCGCCGACGTTGTCAAGATAGAGCAGCCGGGTGGCGGAGATCCATTTCGCGGTTACCAGGGCTCGCTCTACAGCCCGCATTTCCATACCTACAACGCGCGCAAGCGCAGCCTGGCGCTGAACCTGAAGTCGCCCGAGGCGGCAGCGGTGTTCGAACGTCTGGCGTTGCACGCCGACGTGCTGGTGGAAAACTACCGGCCCGGCGTGCTGGACAAACTCGGTTTCGGCTGGTCCCAGTTGCACGCCATCAATCCACGCTTGGTCTATTGTTCGATCACCGGTTTCGGAAGCTCCGGCCCTTATGTTGACCGGCCCTGTTACGACACGGTCGCGCAAGCCCTCAGTGGTTACCTGAGCCAGACCATGGACCCCGCGCAGCCGCGCATCGTCGGCCCGGCGGTGGCCGACACGGTCAGCGCGATCTACGCCGCTTACGGCATACTGGGTGCGCTGGTCGAGCGAGGGCGCACCGGCATCGGTCGCCGGGTCGAAGTCGCGATGCTCGACAGCATGATCGCCTTTGGTGCCGCGGCGTTCGCCTCCTTCTTTGCCGACGGCACGGTGCCGGGCCCCATCAGCCGCCCCAGGGCCTCGCAGTCCTACGCGCTGCGCTGCGCCGACGGCAAGCTGATCGCGCTGCACCTGGCTTCGGTAGACAAGTTCTTCAAGGCGCTGACGGTTGCGATCGGGCGCCCCGAGCTGGCCGATGAACCTAGGTTCTCCAGCGTCATGGCACGCCAGACCCATTACGAAGCCCTCACAGCCGAGTTGCAGGCAGCCTTCAGTACGCGGTCCCTGCCGGACTGGGTCACGCGGCTGGTCGAGCACGACATTCCCCACGCGCCGGTGGCCACGCTGGACGAAGTCTATGCCGATCCGCAGGTTCAGCACAACCAGATCTTCACGACGCTGCACCACCCGGTGCAGGGCGACGTGGCCAACACCCAGCGCCCGGTGCTGTACGACGGGGAACGTGGCGCCGGTGATCGTGCTCCACCGATGCTGGGCGAACACAGCGCGGAAATCCTGCGTGAACTCGGGTTTGACGCCGCGAGTGTTGATTCCATGATCCGCAGTGGGGCGATTCATCCCGCCGCACAAACTTCCGCGACAGTCCCATGAAGACCCCAGCACTCTCCACCCGCATCTCGACCTTCGACGAGAAGGGGGCGACCATCCGTGGCAAGAGTCTGGTCGATGATTTGATCGGCGAGGTGAGTTTTACGCAGATGATTTACCTGCACATCCTCGGACAGATGCCGACACCGGCGCAGGTTCGCGTGCTGGATGCGGTACTGGTTACCCTGGTCGACCATGGCGTCATGGCGTCGGTCGGGGCGCGATCGGTCTACATGGCTTCGCCGGAGTCGATCCAGGGCGCGATCGCTGCTGGCATCCTGGGCCTGGGCAGCCAGTTTGGCGGCGTGATGGAGGAGATTGGCCGCAACCTGGAAGCAATCGTCGCGGCACCGGATGCCGACGTTGTGGCCAGCGCGATGGTGGCCGGCTACCGGTTGGCAAAACAATCGATTCCAGGCTTCGGCCACCCAGACTTTCGGCCCGAGGACCCGCGCACGCTGAAGCTGCTTCAAGTGGCTGAACGCGAAGGCCTGTCAGGCCGGCATGTCGCGGCGCTACGCTGCCTGGCCAAAGCGGTCGATGCCAACTTGGGCAAACACATCACCATCAACGCCACCGCCGGAATCGCGGCCCTGCTCGGTGAACTCGGCGTGCCGTGGCGCATCATGCGCGGTTTTGCCGCCATATCGCGTACCCCCGGAGTGGTAGGGCACCTCTATGAAGAGCAGACCAACCCGACCGCCTACCGCATCGGAATGATGGCGCAGGAGATGGTGCCGTATGTCGGCGAAATGCCCCCGAAACGATAAAGGCCACTGACCATGAAACCGCTGCATTTTGTCGATACCACGCTGCGCGACGGCAATACCAGCCTGTGGGCGGGCGCGCTGCGCACCGACATGATCCTGCCGGTCATCGACCAATTTGACCGCGCCGGTTACCAGGCGATGGAAATCCTGGACGTGGCTTTCTTCAAGAAGATGGTGCGAGACTTGAAAGACGACCCCTGGGAGCGAGTGCGGCGCGTTTCCGCGGCGTGCCCGGCAACGCCGCTACGCGTCATCACCTCGCGGCATTTGACTTTTGAATACTCCGCTCCGGAGATCGACCGGCTTTTTGTCGAACGTCTGGCGGCCAACGGCGTGCGGCAGGTACGTATTTCCGACCCTTCCAACACCAGCGCCAACTGGGAACGCCTGGTGGTCAATGCCAACCGGGCCGGACTCGAATCGATCGTCAACCTGATTTACTCGATCGCCCCAATCTACACCGACGACTACTACCGCAAGCTGGCGCGCGCGGCAGCACTGCTGCGCCCGACGCGGATCTGCTTCAAAGACCCGGGCGGCCTGCTCACACCCGAGCGCACGCGCACGCTAGCGCCGGTCGTGCTGGCCGAGGCCGGCACTATTCCGGTGGAATTCCACACCCACTGCAACACCGGCCTCGGACCTTTGTGTGTGCTGGAGGCGATCAAGCAAGGGTTCAGCATCGTCAACACCGCCACGCCGCCGCTGGCCAACGCCTCCTCCAATCCATCGGTTTTCAACGTGGCGCAAAACGCCCGCGAGCTGGGCTTCGAGCCTTCGATCAATCTGGACGCTGTGACCCAGATTTCCGAACACCTGATGCGAATAGCGCGGCGTGACGGACTGGCGATCGGCGCGCCGCTGGAATACACCGAGTCGCATTACGCGCACCAGGTGCCCGGCGGGATGATCTCGAATTTCCGGCACCAGTTGGCCCAGGCCGGCATGCTGGATCGTCTGCCCGAGGTGATCGAAGAGGTAAAGCGGGTGCGCCGCGATCTGGGTTACCCAATCATGGTGACGCCTTACTCGCAGTTCGTCGGCGTGCAGGCGGTTTTCAATGTGATGTTGGGCGAGCGCTACAAGGAGGTCAGCGACCAGATCCTCCAATACGCGCTGGGCATCTGGGGCGCGGCCGAACGCGACGCCGTCGACCCGAACGTGCGCGATCGCATTGTGTCGCGGCCACGGGCCCGCGAAGTTGGCGCCTGGGTACCGCCGCAGACCACACTGGCGGAGTTCAGGGCCCAGTTTGGCGGCGGTGGCGCGAACGACGACGAAATGCTGCTGCGTTATTTCGCTGGCATCGACGAGACCCAGGCGATGCGCGCCGCACCCCGGCAGGGTGCGAGTCTGGACGCCAACCAACCCCTGGTGCGCCTGATCGAGGCTCTGGGAAAGAAAAAGAACTTCGGTCAGGTGCGCATCGAGAAGAACGGCATGGTGGTCCAGCTTGGACGCTCGGTACCGGCCCCGGCATAACAGCAATACAGGAGACCATTGTGGACAGGACAATTGACGGATTGACGGACGATGAGGTCCGGCAGATATCGCTACTCATTGAGACGCTCGATCGCTCGACGCTGGACTTTCTCCAGATTGACGCGGGCAGCGTCAAGGTCACGATCAGCAAGGGCGGTGCGGGGCTTTCCAGCTCGCAACCTGCGCCGCTGAGCTCAGTAGCCGCCGCAGCGGCCACCGCGCCGCGCGCCCCATCCAGCCCTGCCGCAACTCCGCCAGCCGCAACCCCGGCGCCGTCCCAGCCGGTTGACCAGCAAGGCACCGTGGTGATCCCGGCCCCACTAATGGGCCGCTTTTATCCCCAGCCCGAACCCGGCGCACCACCTTTCGTGACGGTTGGCAGCGAGATCGAGGAGGACACCGTCGTAGGTCTGATCGAAGTCATGAAACTCTTCAACACCGTGCAGGCCGGTGTGCGCGGAACCATCACCGAGATCTGCGCGCCGGCCGGCGAATTCCTCGAATACGGCACCGCGCTGTTCCGGGTGCGCCTGGCCAGTGCCGGCGCTGCCAAGGGAGCTTCTGCTTGACAGTGAATCGCGTCCTGGTCGCCAATCGGGGCGAGATAGCGCTGCGCGTCATCCGCGCCTGCCAGCAGATGGGCATCGAAACGGTGCTTGCCGCCTCGGTGGCTGATCGTGACAGCCTGCCGGCCCGTACCGCGGACCGTACCGTATGCATCGGCCCGGCCCTGTCGGCCAAGAGCTACCTGAACGTAGGCGCCATCATCACCGCCGCCAAGGGGTGCGGTGCGGACGCGGTGCATCCCGGTTATGGTTTCCTGTCGGAGTCGCCAGAACTGGCGCAGGCCTGCGCCGATGCAGGGCTTACCTTCGTCGGACCCAAGCCCGACCACATTCGGGACATGGGCAACAAGATCGAGGCCCGCAAGCGGGCCAAGGCCTTCGGTTTGCCGCTTTTGCCCGGTTCCGAGAAAGTGTTTTCGTACCAGGAGGCGGCCCAGGTCGCGCAGCGCGTGGGCTTTCCGGTGATCCTGAAGGCCGCGGCGGGTGGTGGCGGGCGTGGCATGAAGATCGTCACCGAGGCCGGGCAATTGCAGCGTATGTTCGAGTCGGCCAGCGCCGAGGCGAAGGCCGCTTTTGGTGACGACAGCCTCTACCTCGAACGTTATATATCGAACGCGCGCCATGTCGAAGTGCAGGTGCTCGGCGACAGTTTCGGCAATGTCATCCATCTCGGTGAGCGAGACTGCTCTTTGCAGCGCCGGCACCAGAAGCTGGTGGAAGAATCCCCGGCGCCGGCCATCACTGAGCCGCTGCGCGAGGCGATTCGCGAAGCGGGCGTAACACTTGTGCGCAGTATCGGATACGAGAACGCGGGCACGGTCGAGTTCATCTACGACGAAGACCAGAAGAAATTCTATTTTCTCGAGATGAACACGCGTATCCAGGTCGAACATCCGGTCAGCGAGATGGTGACCGGCATTGACCTGGTACAAGAGCAGATTCGCGTGGCACGCGGCGAGGCCTTGCGCTGGCGCCAGCAGGACATCGTGTTTCGCGGACACGCCATCGAGTGCCGCATCAACGCCGAAGTGCCGAACGAAGGCTTCCGGCCCAGCCCGGGCCGCATCGACGTCTGGTCTCCGCCGCAGGGTCCCAACATCCGGGTCGACAGCCATTGCCACGCCGGGTACGCGGTGCCACCGTACTACGACTCCATGATCGGCAAGCTGATCGTGTACGGATCGGATCGGGCCGAGGCGTTGGCGCGCATGGGCCAGGCGCTGGCGCGTTTTCATGTGACCGGCATCGGCACGACTATCGAGTTCCTGCGTTACGTTATGGCCCATCCCGATTTCGTTGCGGGCCGGGTCAGCACCAGTCTGGTCGGCCGCATGCTGGACGAGTCAAAGGCCGGTACGCGGAAAAATAGCCCCTGATGGTGGGCATAGAGTTAAACCATCGGCAACGAATTCACTCCCGTTCACTTTTCAAAGGAAACACGTTATGAAATCACACTCCCAATCCAAACGTATGGCGATGCTCCTGGTCTGCCTGATGGCATCCCTGGGTGCAGCGACCACCCACGCCCAGGAGATCACGCTGAAAGCGATCGGCGCCTGGCCCGACAACAACTATTTCTCGCTCAATTTCGAGAAGTTCGTTGCCAAGGTCAATGCCGAGGGCAAGGGGCTGGTTCAAATCAACAATCTTGGCGGCGGCGCGAAAGTCATGCCCCCGTTCGAGGTCGCCAACGCGGTAAAGAGTGGCGTCGCCGACATGGCCAACGTGGCAGGCGGCTTCTACACCACCGTGCTGCCCGAAAGTGATGCCTTGTCGCTGAGCACGCTGAGCGCGCAGGAGTTGCGCAAGAACGGTGCCCACGAGTACATCAACAAGCTGTGGAACGAAAAGCTAAACGTCGAGTACCTGGGACGCTCGGTCGACGCCTTGCCGATCAACATATTCCTGCGCAAACCTATCACCAAGCCGGACCTGACAGGCCTGCGCATGCGGGTAATTCCGCTCTACCGCCCGTTCCTGGAGTCCCTCAACGCCCAGTCGCTGCTGACCATTCCGCCGGGCGAGGTGTACACGGCGCTGGAGCGTGGATTGCTCGATGGGTACGGCTGGCCGGTGATCGGCTTGTTCGATGTGGGCATCGAGAAGCAGACCAAGTACCGTGTTGACCCCGGCTTCTATTCGGTCGAGGTCGGCGTGCTGGTGAACCTGAACACCTGGAAAAAAATGACCGACCCCCAGCGCGCGTTCCTGAACAAGATGGCGATCTGGATGGAAGACCTGAACTTGGCGAACCCCAAGCTGATCGAAGACGAAAAGAAGCGCCACGCGGCCGCTGGCATCGAGGCCATCACGTTCACCGGCAAAGAGGGGCAGGACTACCTGGCCAAGGCCAACGAATCGGTTTGGGCGGCCTTGATCAAACGCAGCCCCGAACATGGCCCCAAGCTGCGCACGCTCTTGACCAAATAACGGGCGCGGGACACAGGTCTTCCCATGCGTCGCCTGAACGATCTGTTCGGTTTGGTTCTTGATGCGCTGGCCCTGCTCGGGTGCGCCTTGCTGTTCGTCATGATGCTGATGATCTGCACGGATGTCGGTTTGCGAACGTTCGGCCTGGGCTCGGTGCCCTGGGCCAACGAGGTGAGCGAGTACATCCTGTACGTGTCAACCTTTCTTGCGGCGCCCTGGCTTTTGCGCTGGGGTAAACATGTGCGCCTTGACCTGGTCCTGCGTGCCTTGCCAACCCACCTGGGATGGCTAATGGAGTGGTTGGTGGATTTGGTGGGTATCGCTGTTTGCGCCACGCTCGCCGTGGCGGGATTGCGGATTTTGCTGGCCAGCCGAGCGAATGGCAACATGGTACTCAAAACCCTTTCCTTCCCCGAGTGGTGGTTGATGATCCCGATACCCCTCACATTTGTATTGTTGATGCTTGAGTTCGTGTTTCGCCTCTACCGGCTCGCCACCGGTCCGCGCCAACTGCGCGACGAAGCCGTCTCGGCGGGTTGAAGAAGAGCGGCATTTGCTGTTGCCTAATTGAGAAAAACTCCATGAACTGGATCGAGAGTCTTGGCCTGCTGATGGGCGGCATCATGTTCATGCTCCTTCTTGGCCTGCCGGTTGCGATCGCATTCCTTACTCTGAATGTATTGGGGGCCATGCTTTACATGGGCGGTATCGCGGGTATCGACCAATTGGCGCGCAACACGATGGTGGCGGTGTCGTCTTTTTCATTGACGCCGATTCCACTGTTTGTATTGATGGGAGAGGTGCTGTTCCAG
>JANNGR010000279.1:0-4097 GCA_031403955.1 Betaproteobacteria bacterium | reverse complement strand
GCCCTGGCGGCGGATCGTCACCGGTATGAAATTCATCGACGGGCTACCGATAAACCCGGCTACAAACAGGTTTGCCGGGCGCTGGTAAAGGTCCTGCGGGGTACCGAACTGCTGTATCACGCCGTCTTTCATGATCGCAATACGGGTTCCGAGCGTCATGGCCTCGATCTGGTCGTGTGTGACGTAGACCGAGGTAATACGCGTGCGCTGGTGCAGCAGCTTGATTTCGGCGCGCATCTCCACGCGCAGCTTGGCGTCGAGGTTGGACAAAGGCTCGTCAAACAGGAACATGCTGGGACTACGCGCCAGCGCGCGGCCCATCGCAACACGCTGGCGCTGGCCACCGGATAACTGTCCGGGCTTGCGGTCGAGCAGATGTTCCATCTGCAACATGCGCGCCACCTCGGTTATCTTGGCTTCCTGCTCGGCCTTGGGTACGCGGCGCATTTCCATGCCAAAAGATATGTTTCCGCGCACATCCATGTTGGGATACAGCGCGTAACTCTGGAACACCATCGCTATATCGCGGTCCTTGGGCGAGACGGTGTTGACCATACGTTCGCCCATCCAGATCTCGCCGCTCGACACTTCCTCCAGCCCGGCCAGGCAGTTGAGCAAGGTGGACTTGCCGCAGCCAGACGGGCCGACCAGGATCAGGAACTCGCCCGGGTCGATCTCGATGTTGATGTCCTTGAGAATGTGTGTGGCGCCAAAACTCTTGGCAACATTGCGTATCTTCAGTGCTTGCATGGCGATACTCCGCGCATTTGGTTTTCGAGGGGTCAGTCTTCGATGGCGCGGCGCACGCTGCCGGCTACTGCAAGGAGCAGAGACTCGGCCTTTTTCACGTCGATGTTGCGCTTCAGGGCCACGATCGCCACCTTGATCTGGAAGCCACAGGCGTCCAGCGTCTCGCGCGCCAGGTCTTCGCTAGCACCGGTGGCGCGCATCGTCAGGTCGAGGGAGCGCTGGCGCAGCTTGGTATTGGTTGGCCTGAGGTCGACCATCAGGTTGCCGTAGACCTTGTTGAGACCGACCATGACCGCGCTGGAGAAACTGTTCAGGGCGATCTTCTGCGCCGTACCGGCCTTCAACCGCGTGCTGCCGGAGATCACCTCGGCGCCGGTGTCGAGCGTGATGCCGATGTCGGCCTGCTCCGCAACCGGGCTATGCGGGTTGTTGGCCAGGCCGATCGTCAAGGCACCCGCCGCGCGCGCGCAACGCAGCGCGCCCAGCACATACGGCGTACGCCCCGACGCCGCCAGCGCCAGCACCACGTCGTTGGGCTTTGGTAACACCGCCAGCAGGTCGGCAGCGCCTTGTTCGAGGTCGTCCTCCGCCCCTTCCACCGCTTCGGTAATGGCGCGTGCGCCGCCGGCCAGCAGCGCGATGGCACGTTCCGGCGGCCAGGAAAAAGTCGGGTACAACTCCACCGAATCCTGCAGGCCGAGACGGCCCGAGGTGCCGGCGCCGACATAAATCAGGCGCCCGCCCGCGGCCAGCCGGGGCACGGCGGCACGAACCGCGCGCGCCAAATCGGCGCGGCTCGCGCGCACCGCATTTACGGCGTTGATCTGGTCGTCAACAAACGCGTCGACGAGTTGCTCGACCGGATACCGGTCCAGTTCCGCATGTTGCGGATTGGGAGATTCGGTGTTACTTGTCATGGTGGATGATTGCCTCGGTCAACCCTTGACGGCGCCAGCGGTAAGACCCTTGATGAATTGCTCGGAGAGCACCAGGTAGAGCGCCACCAGCGGCAGCGCCGAGATGGTTAGCCCGGCAAACAACGCACCCATGTTGACCGCGTGTTCACCGAAAAATACCGACAAGCCCTGTGGCACCGTCTTCAGATTCGGGCTGGAGATAAAAACAATCGGCAGCAGGAAGTCGTTCCAGATCGGTATCGAGGTGTAGATGGCCACGATCGCCAATTGTGGCCGCACCAGCGGCAACATGATGCGGTGGAAAATCGTCCAGTCGCTCGCGCCGTCGATACGCGCCGCTGCTTCCAGCGCGTTGGGCAAAGCCCGGAAGAATCCGGTCATGATGAACACCCCGGCCGGAATGCCGCCCGCCGCGTACACCAGTATCAGCCCCCACAAGCTGTCCAGCAAGTCCATCTGTTTTAGCTGCAGGAACAAGGGCACCAACAACAACTTGGCGGGGATCATCAGCCCCATGAGAATCAGCGTATACAGCGCGGCGTTTAGCCTGAACCGGTAGCGCCCAAGCGCATAACCGGCCATCGCCGACAAGGTCAGGATGATTACTTCCGAACCGACGGTGACCAGCACCGAGTTGCGGAAGTAAATGGCGAAGTTGCCCTCGCCCAGTACCTGCGCGAAATTGGTCAGGTTCCAGGATTGCGGCAGTCCAAACGGCTCGTTCATTATCTCGGCCGTCGACTTGAACGACGAGACCAGCGCCACCAGCAGCGGCACCACGACGCCGATGGTGTTCAGAATCAACAGCCCCATCAACAGTACCGTGAGCGGGGTGTGTTTTTTCAGGACCGCCGTGTTCATTGCTGCACCTCGCGCTTGCGCAGAAAGTCGGCGCCAAATTTGGAGCCGATCAGGACGATGATGAACAGCACCACGCTCACCGCTGCGCCCAGCCCGAGGTCGGTAACCGGAGACGCGCCGTCGCCAAAAGACAGGCGGTAGAACATCAGCGCCATGGTGTCGAGCGAGTTGCCCGGGTTGCCGGTGGCGCCTCCGATCACGAACGGCAATTCGAACCATTCAAACGCCCCGATAAAGGACAGGATGACGACGATCGTGAACGACGGCCCGAGGTTGGGAAGCGTGATGCGTGTAAAGGTCTGCCAGTCGCTCGCGCCATCCAGCTCGGCGGCTTTGTAGATTTCGTCGGGAATGGCATTCATGCCGGCCAGGAACACCAGCGTCGGAAAACCGACGTTGCGCCAGATCGAGATGATGATCGCGGTGGCCAGCGCCAGGCGGCTGTCGCCGAGCGGCGCGAACTCATCCAGGTTGAAAGTACCCATGGCAAATTTCGTCAGCGGCCCGAACAGCGGATGCAGGAAAAGTTGCCACAGATAACCGGTGATCACCAGCGACAGGATCACCGGCAGAAACACCGTGGCGCGAAAAAACGCGAAGCCGCGCGGCTTGCGGTACAACCCGAAAGCCAGCAGCAGCGCCAGCGCGTTTTGCACCGTCAGCACCGCAAGGAAGGTGACCGTGTTGTGCCACAAAGCGGCAAGAAACTCACCTCGGTAGGGCGGTTCAGTAAGCCGCAGGAAGTGCTTCAGCCCGACGAACTCGCCCCGGGTGAAGGCGTTCCAGTCGTACAGGCTGTAACCCAGCGCCGACAGCGCGGGCCACAACATGAACAGCGCCATCATCGCGATGGCCGGCGCCGTGAACAGCGTAATCCAGAGGGTGTTGCGGGTTGCCACGGTCGCTTCCTGTGGCTATTTCTGCAGCGGCTTGTGCCAGGTCGCCAGGCCAGTCTGGATCTCCGCCGCCAGGGATGCCGGCGTGCCCTGCCCCTGCATCAGCTTTTGAATGCCGTCGCGCAGCATCACCGAGCCATTCGGGTTCTGGTAACGAAAACCTACCAGCATCAGGAACGGCGTGCCATATTTGGCGGTCTGCTCGCCGAAGGAAAGCAGCACCGGATTGGTCGCCTTCACGCCCGGCACCGCCGACATCTGTTGCAGTTCATGGGTGAATTTCTGGCCGAACTCCTTGCTGGCCAGGAAATTCAGGAACTTCAACGCGGCCTCGCGTTTGGTGGTCTTGGCGTTGATGGCATAGTTGCCGTCGGCGAAAGTCGCAACAAAACTTGGCCCGCCGGCCACCAGCGGTGGCGCCGGCATTATGTCGAATTCGACTTTTGGATTCAGTTCCTTGATGGTGTCGATGTTCCAGGTGCCGGTGAAGTAATACGCCGCCATGCCTGCGGCAAACAATGTGCGGCTTTCGTTCTCGCCCACACCCATCTGGTTTTGCGGCATGTACTCCTTTAGCGCCACCACCTCCTCGATGCCCTTGACAAAACCGGGGTCGGTGAAGGTCTTGCCACCCGACATCAGGCTGTTGTAATAAGCGGTGCCGCCATAAAAA
>JANNGR010000278.1:0-1699 GCA_031403955.1 Betaproteobacteria bacterium | reverse complement strand
CTGTACGCCTTCGCGGAGAAGAAGTGATCCGGACGTGAACGCTTCGACGAACTTCTACCGGATCGGTCGGGACAACGGACATGCCCCCCACGGACCACTGGCCGCGGAATGGTTTTCCTCGAAGATGCGGTCCTGAATGTAATTCGGGACAGAGGGATTCATTTCCATCAAGCGTCGCACGGATCGCTCGCGACCGAACGCCCCTCGTCCGGGCTGGTAACCGACCCTTACCAATCGGGCTGTCAATCGGTTTTCCTCATCAAAGCAGGGTTGACAATTCCGCTCGCCCGCCTTAAACTTCAAATGTCGAGATATTCAAATATTTGAATATAACCTCTCGGGAGGGCGTGCCCCGTGCCGTACCGTGCCATCGTGGCCAAGGAGCTGGCGGAACTGCTGGGTGTCTTGGCGCACCCCAACCGCATTCGGATCGTCGAAGAACTGCGCGACAGGGAGCGCGACGTGAAATCGATTCAGGCCGTCCTGGGGATTAGCCATGCCGGGGTATCCCAGCACTTGATGACCTTGCGGGCCCATCGTCTGGTGAGTGAACGGCGCCAGGGTCGGCAGGTCTTCTACCACCTGCGGCAACCCGAGTTGGCGACTTGGTTGACCGAGGCCATGCGCTTCCTCGAGGACAGCGCGGCCACCGCGGAACTGCATAAGGCGATAAAGAAAACGCGGGTCGCTTGGGCCGCGGATAACGGAACGCACTGATTTCCGGGACATTTAACCCGAAGGGAGAATGCAATGCAAAAGTTGATCGAGGGCGTCCACCAATTCCAGAGCCAGAACTTCCGCCCGCTGCAAGGGTTGTTCGAGCATCTGGCGAAGGGCCAGAATCCCGAAACCCTGTTCATCACCTGTTCCGACTCCCGCATCGACCCGACCTTGCTCACCAAGTCTCAGCCGGGCGACCTGTTCATTCTTCGCAACGCCGGGAACATTATCCCGCCGCACGGCGCGGGCACTGGGGGTGAGGCCGCGACCATCGAGTTTGCCGTGGCCGGTCTCGGGATCAAAGACATCATCATCTGCGGCCACTCCCACTGCGGGGCGATCAAGGGATTGCTCGAGCCGGACCAGGTCGCCTCGCTCCCGGCCGTCTCATCGTGGCTGTCGCACGCCGAAACGACGCGCCGCATCGTCCGCGAGAACTACGGCCATCTGGACGGAGTTCGCCTTCTGACGGCGACCGTTGAGGAAAACGTGCTGGTGCAGCTTGAGAATCTGAGGACGCTGCCCGCCGTGGCGTCCCGGCTCGTGCGGGGCGACCTGTACTTGCACGGCTGGGTGTACAAGATCGAAACCGGCGAGGTGTTCGCCTACGAATTGGCATCGGGGCAGTTCGTCCCACTGGCAAAGTACAACCCTCCAGCGACCGAATCGACGGCCCGCAGGCACACACGCAACATCTGAGACGACCGCTCTCGGAAGGACCAAGATGGCGAACGACAAGCCGATGACGGAGAACGTCAATTCCTTCAAGCAAGACGTCCTTGCGTCCCTCGTCGTCTTCCTCGTGGCATTGCCGCTGTGCATGGGAATCGCCATTGCCTCCGGCGTTCCACCAGAGAAAGCGGCGGCGGTGGGGATCATTTCCGGCATCATCGGCGGGTTGGTGGTGGGCTTAATCGCCGGTTGCACTCTTCAAGTTACCGGCCCTGCAGCGGGGTTGGCGGTGATCGTTGGCCAACTC
>JANNGR010000277.1:0-18684 GCA_031403955.1 Betaproteobacteria bacterium | reverse complement strand
CCTGGCGCGAACCGAGCAGAATGAGGATGCTCGGGACGCTGGTCTCGACAAACGCGTTCAAGAATCGCAGCCGCCGCGGCAGGGTCTTGCCCTGCTCGAGCCGGCGGCCGACGACCTGACGGATGGCCAGCTCGTAGCTGGCCAGCAGAATGATGACGGCAACGACTTGCAGGGCCCACGCGGTTCCGAAGATCCCCGACCCAAGGGCGTACATCGGGAAGACGACCACCAGCCAGCCCGACAACCCGGCGAGAATCAGCATGCGGGTGCGTTCGCTCTGGAGGATCTCGCGCGTCAGCCGTTCCTCGAAGCCTAGATCGCCTGAGGCGCGCACCTGACCTGGCTCACTCGAGAAGTCAGCGCTTCGATCCGGCCGGGTCGATGTCATTGGCGAGCATTCAGTTCAGCAGGGCGTTCAGAATGGCAGGCCGTTGGGCCTCGCCTCGACCGAGGGGTTGGCATCACTTGGTGCGGGGAAGCCAATAGCCTTCTTGCTTGCTATCCGGCGCAATTGCAAACACAACGACCGAGTCGGCTTCGTTCCCGTACACGACAGTGAACGGGAAGCCCCTCACCTTGGCCTTCTTTGTACCCGCAGGACCGAGGGTGCTGGCTGTTGGAAACCGGCGGATCAGAAGCGCTGTGGCCTTGACTGCGTCACGGAACAACTTTCCTTGGCATTTGCGCATGGACTCGTGGTAGCCCACCTCGTGGAGCAGTTCTGCCCGAGCTTCTTCGCGCAGTTGAATCGGTCTTGGCTTCAAGGTGCGATCTTTGCCGCCTCAGCCATGAAGTCCTCCAGATCGTAGAGCTTGCCTTCGCCCCGTTCATGCGCCCCGACGCGTCGTTCGATTTCTGCGGCCCATGCCGCGTCAGTCTGTGTCGGTTCATCGACTTCAAGGGACTCAAGTACGAGGTCTAGCAGCCGTACACGCTGTTCTGCGGACAGTGACTTGGTTTGTTCAGCGAGTTCAAGAACGCGGTCGTTCATAGTCTGCTCCTGTCGTTGTGTCCAGTATACGGCTACACGGCTCCGATGGGCGCTGTGGGTCGCTTGTGACGCCGATCTCGATGAGGATCATCGCCGCCCCGATCTCGTCGATGCCGGGAATGGTCTGCAGCAGGCCGTGCGCCAATGCGTAAGGCTGCATGGCAGCCAGCGGGTAGTCGTCAATCTCGGCCAATTCGCGTTGCAGCGTCTGGATGTGGGCATGGATGTGCTTGAGCACCGTTCATCTGCGTCATCGCCTTCTGCGCAAGAACGACGCCAACGACGCTGCTGCCATCTGCGAGGCCGCCAGCCGACCGCAGATGCACTTCGTGCCGATCAAGACCGTCGAGCAGCAAAGCATGTTGTGCATCCACCGCCTGCGCGAAGGGTTCAAGGAAGAACGCATTGCCTGCACCAACCGCATTCGCGGCCTGCTGGCCGAGTTCGGGCTGGTGTTCGCGCAAAACGCAGTTTCAGAGGAGACAAACCTGTACTCAAGTTATGTCGCAACTAAAAGCCCGCCGTGCTGCGTCAAGCCCTTCCCGATGTCATCGAGGATGCCACCAACGAGCTCGGTGGCCTGGCCCGCCTGGCGCTGCAACGCGCCCAGACGCAGTGGCAGGAATTGGATACCCGTCTGGCCTGGTGTGACGAGCGCATCGCTGCACATCTGAAGAGCAATGAGCCGGTGCGCCAGGCCGAACGACTCACGGGCGTGTGGCCAGTCACCGCATCTGCGGTGGTGGCCACCGTGGGTGACTTCAAGCAGTTTCGCAACGGCGCGCAGTTCGGTGCCTGGCCAAAAACTCATTGAAGATCAAGCACTTGGTAGGTGCTTCTTACGAGAGGCCGCACGGGGCACCTCGGTGCTGGTTAGGCCGCACTGGCAATGCGGTACTCGATTCGCACCGAAGCCGCACTCCGCTCGGACTCACCGTGAAACACGGCTTCGATATTGTTGCCATCCGGATCTAGGACAAACGCCGCGTAGTAGCCAGGGTGGTAGGAGCGTTCGCCGGGAGCGCCGTTGTCCCTGCCACCATGCGCCAATGCGGCCTGGTGGAATGCGTCCACCATAGCTCGGTCTTGCGCCTGGAACGCTAGGTGATGGCGTCCGGTCGGTTCCCCTTGCACATCCTCGCTGTCAAGCGTCGCAAAGAACAGTTCATCTGCCCAGAAGTTGCGCTCATCAGAGCCCCCAATAGGGATGTTCAGCACGCCGAAGACGGCGCTGTAGAAGGCCTTGCTTGCAGCCAGATCCTGAACGACCAACCCAATGTGGTCGATCAATCGGCCGCGATGTCGTTGTCGTATCTCCATCAATAGCTCCTGGCAGCTCGGGTCGGGTGACGGAATCAGCTTCTCATTGCCTGCTAGACCAGATGCGCGAACGCATTCGGTATTTGCACTATAGCCTGAGCACCGAGAAGGTAAACCTGCACTGGGTGAAGTTTTTCATTCGCTGGCATGGGCGCAGCGGGCCAATGCAGCATCCGCGCGACATGGGCGCGCCCGAGATCGAGGCGTTTCTCACCATGCTGGCCACGCAGCGCAAGGTATCCACCTCGACCCACAATCAGGCTCTGAGCGCTTTGCTGTTTTTATACCGGGAAGTGTTGGGCATCGACTTACCCTGGATGAACAACATCAACCGCCCCGCCAACAAGCGACGCATTCCCGGCGTCTTGACCCTGGACGGGGTGGCCGGCGTGCTGGCCCAGATGGAAGGTGAAACCGCTCTGCTGGCGCGCCTGTTGTACGGCACCGGCATGCGCCTGATGGAAGGTAATCCCCTTCGAGTCAAGTATGTGGATTTTGCTCGCCACGTCATCATTGTTCGGCAAGCCAACGGCAATAAGGATCGCGTGCTGATGCTGCCGCGCTCGCTGGCTCCCGCCATGCGCCAGCACCTGCTGGCGTCGCGCGCGGTGTGGGAAGCAGACCGACAGGCCCAGCGCGGTGGGGTTGAGACACCGCATGCGCTGTGTCCCTACGGCAAACATGCCTAAATTAGCGCACCTGTGCCGACGCCCGCCCATAGTGCCGCCAAAGCCACTGCGGCCGTTCGGTGCCAATCACCTGTTGCCCGCGCACTTGATCCAGTTCGCGAAACAGTTCGGTCGCAAAGTCGACGAACAGCCGCACGCGCGGTATGCGGCGCGCGCTCGCGCGATAAAGCAGGTTCACGGGCGGCGCTTCCGTCGACTCCCAGTCTTCCAGTGCTCTGACCAATGAGCCGCAGGCGAGTTCGGGCAGGTTGGTCCAATCCAGAATCCGAATGACGCCATGTCCCGCCACGGCCAGCTCGATTACCAGGTCGCGATGGGCATTGCTGGTGGTCAGCCAGCCGCGCGCTACCACCGACTCCCGCTCCGCACCTCGCGTGAAGGACCACGCGTCCATCACCGTGCCATCGACAGCACGGATCGGCAGGCACGCGTGCCGCTCTAGATCCTTCGGGCGCCGCGGCATGCCGTGCTCCGCCCAATAGGCCGGAGAGGCGACGACGATAAAGCGGCCGGCGGCAATGCGGCGCAGAACCAGCTCTTCCGCCTTCGGCCAGCCGAGGACCAGCATCACATCGACACCACGGACCTGCTCGTCGGCCACGCGCTGGAAATCGCGGACATCGAACTCGATGTCCGGGTAGCGTGCGTGGAAGCGCGGCAGCGCAGCCGTCAAACATCCGCGTGCGATGACATGCTGAACGCCGACCACCACGGTGCCTTTCGGCAGCAGCGTCGATGCGCGCAGCCGCTCTTCCGCTTCGTCGAGTTGCGCCAGCGCCGGCGCACACGCTTCGAGATACCGCGTCCCTTCGGCGGTCAGCGTCAAACCCCGCGCCGTGCGGTCGAACAGCTTGGCACCCAGGCCCCTTTCGAGCGCGTTGATCAGCTTGGCGACAGCGGTGACGCTGACACCGAACCCGCGGGCCGCTCCCGACAAACTCTTCTCGGCGGCGGCGGCCGCAAAATATTGCAATGCCCGAAGCTTGTCCATCAAATACCTCCATCGAGCTTGAACCAACGGTTGCAGCCGGCTGCAACCACCGGAATATTCCATTACAGCAGGCGCGCGCCTAAAGTCGTGGCAACCCGAACCACCGGGCAGGGGCACCGTATGAACCGCATGAACACCATCAACCGCCTGATGGCCTTGCTCGTATTCGGCCTAGTCGCCACCCTCCATTTGCCGGCCGCCGCCCAAGAACCGCCGTGGCCCGCCAAGCCGGTTCGCGTCCTCGTGCCGGGCGGTACCGGTGGCGTGACCGACATCCGGGCGCGCTGGTTGGCCGAGCGCCTGGCGCCGCAGCTCGGCCAAAGCGTCATCGTCGAGAACAAACCCGGTGCCGGGGGCAACCTCGGCATGGAAATGGGTGCCCGCAGTGCTCCGGACGGCTACACCTTGACCATCATTCACCAGGGTGTCATGACTGTCAACCCGCACTTGTACAGCCGTCCCGGCTACGACCCGCTCGGCGACTTTGCGCCGATTACTTACCTCGGGGTCGGCCCCCTGCTGCTTGCGGTGCATCCCGACGTACGCGCCAACACGGTCGCCGAGCTGGTGCAACTGGCCAAGGCGAAGCCAGGCCAGTTCAACTTCGGATCGCCCGGCATCGGAACACCGCCGCACCTGGCCGGCGAGTTGTTCAAGCGCGCGGCGGGGATCGACACCGTGCATGTGCCTTACAAGGGTGGCGGGCAAGCCGTGTCCGACCTAATCGCGGGCCACATCAGCTACTCGATCGAAGGCTTGACCGTGCAGTTGCCGCAGGTGAAGGCTGGCCGTCTGCGCGCGCTGGCAGTCACCGGCCCGCAAAGAGTTGCGTCGCTGCCCGATGTGCCGACGATGGCCGAGGCCGGTTTGGCGGGGGCCGAGTTTCAGGGCTGGGTCGGCATTGCCGTGCCCGCGGCCACACCAAAGACTATCGTGGCGCTGCTCTATCGGGACATCAGCGGCATTCTCGCGACCCCCGAGGCCCGCGCTTGGTTCGCCGAGTTCGGTGCCGATGCCCGCGCCGATCCGCCCGACGTATTCGCCGCCGCCATTCGCGCCGAGCACGCGAAATGGAGCAGGGTGATTCGCGAAGCTGGCATCAAGCTCGAGTGACGCAGCGCGCTGCAAAGCGAAAGGATTTCGCCATGACACCGCCTGAATCATCATTTGCCACGGCAGCGCAAAACGTCGACCCGCGGGCGCGGCTGCTCGCGCTCATCCACGCGAACTGGACTACGCAAGCGATATCGGTGGCCAACCAGCTGCGCCTGCCCGAACTGCTGCGCGATGGACCGCAAACCGCGCACGCGCTGGCGCAAGCCACGCACTGCCATGGGCCGTCACTCACTCGACTGCTACGCGCGTTGACCAGCATCGGCGTGTTGACCGAACCGGCCGACGGGCTGTTCGAGCTCACTTCGGTGGGTGCGCTATTACGTGCGGATGTTCCCGGCTCGCTCGCGGCTTGGGCCGAGTTTTGCGGCACCCGGTCCTGGGCGACTTGGGGTCGCCTGGTGCAGAGCGTTCGCACTGGCGACAGCATTCGCAAGCAGGCAAGCGGTTTCGATGGCTTCCACCATCTCGAAAGCGATGCGCAAGGGGCACAATTGTTCAATCGTGCGATGGTCGACCTGACCCAGCCAGTCGCCTTGGCCGTCGCCCAAAACGTGGACTGGTCCGGCATGCGCCTCATTGTCGACGTGGGTGGCGGTTACGGAGAACTGATCGCAGCGATCCTCTCTGGACACCCCTGCTTGCGCGGCATCTTGTTCGACCTCGCGCACGCGACCAGCGCCGCCGGCAACCGCCTGGCCGCCGCCGGCGTCGAAGGTCGTTGCACGCTGGTCACAGGCAGCTTCTTCGACGCTGTTCCCGCGGCAGCGGATGCGTATCTGCTCAAGAGTGTTCTGCACGATTGGGATGATGACCTGGCAGTGGAAATTCTTCGCAATTGCCGACGCGTGATGGCACCGCACGCCAGACTGTTCGTCATCGAGCGCATCGCGCCAGAGCACTTTTGTGATTCGCCGCGCGATCAGGGAATTGCGCGATCCGACCTCAACATGTTGGTCGGCACAGGCGGTCGTGAGCGCACGGAAACGCAGTATCGGCAACTGCTTGACACTGCGAAGCTACGCATCTCCCGCTTGCAGGCACTGGGTGACCCGTACAGCGTGATCGAATCCGTACCGATTTAGGGGCCGCGCGTTTGCGCCAAGTTCAAGTGCGCCGCAGGCGACGCCAAAATTGGCGCAACTTCTAGCCGCAATCACATGTCCCGGGGCCTGGCAGCCGGGACATGCGTATTGCGCGACTGCTTTTCAGCGATGGCGATAGACCCTCGCGCCGGGGATTCGCCGACCGCGAAAAATGGAGCAAGGTGGTGAAGGCGGCCGGCATCACTCCTGAATAGCGGGTAGCCGCCGGCCTGCGCGATTCAAATACCAAGTTAAACGGTTTGGCAGGCTGACCAAGTTTGACTCAAAAACACAAATGTCATAACATACAAACATTAGCCATCATCGGATGTACAAATGCCAGCTTATGCGTCGATCAAGGAATGAGGAAACATGTCCGTTCACACCTATTCCAGCCGCAATTTCACCCGCGATGTGAGCGCAGCCAAACGCGCTGCGCAGAAGGGTCCGGTGTTCATCACCGACCGCGGGCGTCCCGCCTTCGCACTGCTCAAAATTGAAGACTATTACCACCTTGCAGGGCAGCGGGAAGAGTCGCTATTGGATGTTATGGATGCAATTCCGAGTGGCTCAGCCGGTAGATTGGAAGGTGGTGTGGGCATCGAGTTCGAACCACCTCGCCTGAAGGTCAAGTTTCGCCCTGCCAAGCTCGGTTGAGACGCGCAGGCAATGTACGTTCTCGACACAAACGTAATTTCCGAACTGCGCCAGGGCAAGGCCAAACAGTCGGCGCAAGTGCGGTCATGGGCAGCAGCCCAGCCAGCCAGTCGGCTTTTCATGTCGGCGATCAGCATCCTAGAACTGGAACAAGGCGTGATGGCCCTGGAGCGCAGGACACCGTCGCAGGGCGGAGCGCTGCGCGTTTGGCTGACCGGCGTGCGGGCGACTTTTGCCGGCCGCATTCTGCCTTTCACGGATAACACCGCGACCTTGTGCGCAGCGATGCATGTGCCAAGTCCGCGTTCTGACCGTGATGCCATGATGGCAGCCACCGCGCTCGAACACGGCATGACTGTGGTGACTCGTAACGTGGCTGACTTTGTTGGCACGGGCGTTCAGTTGATCAATCCGTTTGATTGAACAAGCGTGGCATCGCGGCTGCGCTGCAGTGTTTGTGGGCATGCCCTGCCGGACCGGGGATCAAAGTCGAATCACTGATGAAAGATAACTCGTCCTCACCAAGCCGACCAACCCCCATCCACCGTCAGGTTTTGCCCGGTGATCCAGCGCCCGGCTGGTGACGCGAACAGCGCAATGGCGGCGTTCAGGTCCGCAGGCAATCCGAGCCGGCCCAACGGCACCATGTTGCGAAAGTTTTCGGCTGTTGCCGGATCGATACCAGCCTTGGGTATCTGCCCCGGGCTGATGCAGTTGACCGTGATGCCGTGTTGCGCCAGTTCACAGGCCAGCGCGCGCGTCAGGTTGAGGATGGCGCCTTTGGACGCATGGTAGGACTGCGACGAGCGCCGGAACTCAGGCGCGTACAGGCGCGGGTCGCTACCCAGCGTGCTGTGGATCGAGCCCACGGTGATGATGGCACCGCGTTGGCTGGCCATCATCACGCGCGCGGCGGCCTGAGCGCAGACCAGCGTGGTGCTTACATTCAGGCGCATCGTCGCTTCCAGGTCCGCGACCGAAATGTTCGGCGCCATCGCCCCGCCAAGCGAGCCGCCCGCATTACATACCATCACGTCGAGCCGGCCATGCCGCTGCACGATCTCCTGCACGAGTTGTCCGATCGCAGGTTCATCGGCAGCGTCGGCGCTGACGGCAAACGCCGACAGGCCTTTGGCCTGCATCTGCGCGGCACTGGACTGCACCACCTCACGCCGGCGCCCCAGCAGGTAGACGCTGCAGCCCAGTTCACCCAGGGCCGTGGCCATGGCCAGTCCGAGGTGGGTGCCGCCCCCGCTTACCACGGCGACTTGTCCCCCAAGGTCGAGCCACTTGGGCAAGGGACGCGATGCGCCGGTCATAACGCCCTCAGCACACGTCCCGGGCGTGCTGGTGTCTGTTCGCCGTCGGTCACTACCAGTTCACCGTTGACGAGTACATGCATCACGCCGCTGGCCTTCTGGCACGGCACCAGGTAGGTACCGCGGTCGCGCACTTCCCGCGCATCAAAAACCACGATGTCGGCCGCCATGCCCGGCGCCAGCGTTCCGCGGTCAGCCATGCGCAGCCTGGCCGCGACACCGCCGGTCATCTTGGCGATGGCGGTGGCCAGGTCCAGATCGGCCAGGTCGCGCACAAAACGCCCCAGCACGCGCACGCTGGCGCCAAAGTTGCGCGGGTGCGGCTGCCGGCTGCCCTGTTCGAACGCGATCGCCGAGCCGTCGGACCCGACTAACGCGTGGCGGCATTTCAGGAAAGTGCGCATGTCGTCTTCGGTGCGGTAAAACAGCACCACCATGATGCGGTTGCCGCCTTCCCGGCATAACTCCAGCACATAACGAGATGGCGTCATGCCGGCCTGCGTGGCTGCCGCTTCGATCGTCTTGCCTTCCGTTGCACCCAGCACTCCGTCGGTGCGGGCCAGCACCACCCGGTCCCATAACCACGGAATGCGGTTGGCCGACCAGCCCTGCGCCAGGTCGGCTTCGGCCCGCGCCATCTCCTGCGCATCCGACAGGCGCTCACGCATCGCCGCCACACCGCCTTCCTGCACCCAGGCCGGCAGGTATTGCGTCAGCGCGGAACTGGACGCGTCATACGGGTAAACATCGAACGCAGCGTCCACGCCTTGCTGCACCGCGGTTTCAAACCGGCTTGTCCACGCGCCGGCGCTGCCCCATTCAGACGGCGTATTGATGGCCGCGTGGGAATACTGCACCTTGACACCGGTTGCACGGCCCAGATGCAAAGCCTCGTTTAGCGGGCCGTAACGATGGTCATCGCCGTCCAGGTCCTTGTCACGCGCGTGTGACGCGTAGATCCGTCGGCGCGCGGCCAATGTTTCGCACATTGACAGCAGTTCACTGGTGGGCGCGTAACGCGACGGCACATAGGTCAGCCCGGTGCTCATGCCGTAAGCGCCCTGGTCCAGCATTTGTCCCAGCAGGGTTTGCATCTTCGCCAGTTGTTGCGTACTCGCCGGGCTGCTTGAGACACCCATCGCCGCGATACGCAGCGCCCCGTGCCCGATCAGCGGGGCGATGTTGATGGCGATGCCACGTGTCTCGGCCACCTGCCGGTAACCCTCCAGATCGACCCACGACAACTCCAGCGCATCGTCGCCGATACCGGCCAGCAGGTCCTGGTGCAGTTGCATGTTGGCCGGGTTGATCGGGAAGGGCGAGAAACCACAATTGCCGGTCACTTCGGTGGTCACGCCCTGGTGCACCTTGCTCTGGCCGCGACCGTCGATCAGCAGGCTCAGGTCGGAGTGGGTGTGGATGTCGATGAAGCCCGGCGCCACTACCAGGCCGCTGGCGTCGATGACCCTGCTGGCCGGTGCGCCCGAACCGTCGCCGACAAACACAATACGCCCCTCGAACACGCCGACGTCCGCGTTGCGCGCTGCAGCCCCGGTGCCGTCGACTACCAATCCACCTCGAAAAAGCAGGTCTGTTTTCATGACGTATGGACCAACCCGGACAATGCAGTAAGAATGTGACGCAACACCCGACCAAGTTGCAATCCCCATTTTGACTCCTTATCCGATTGGACCTGCCATGACCACCAACACCCGATTTCTCTTGCTGCGTCGCATCGCCGCCGCTACCGCACTGGGTGGCTTCTGCGCCCTGGGCCTGGCTGCCGGACCAAATGCGAAGGCCATCTTCGCGGGTGGCTGCTTCTGGTGTGTGGAGGCCGATTTCGACAAGGTGCCCGGCGTGATTTCCACGACGTCGGGTTATACCGGTGGCAAAACGGTGAACCCGAATTACGAGCAGGTGTCGGCGGATACCACCGGGCACGCCGAGGCGGTGGAATTGGTCTTCGACCCGGCCAAAGTGAGCTACGAACAACTGGTGAAACACTTTTGGCGCACCATCGACCCAACCACCAAAGACCGCCAGTTCTGTGATGCCGGGTCACCCTACCGCAGCGCGATCTTCGCGCAAGATGCAAAGCAGCTCCAGATAGCCACGGCGTCGCGCGCCGCGCTGGAGAAGTCCAAGCCTTTCAAAGACCCGATCGTGACCGAAGTGGTGCTGGCCGGCGCGTTTTACCCGGCCGAGGACTACCACCAGGACTACTACATGAAGAATCCGGTGCGTTACAAACTCTACCGCACCGGTTGCGGGCGCGACGCGCGGCTGAAGCAACTGTGGGGCGATGCCGCAGCGCACTGAAGCTCAGCCCGGCTTGAGAAGTTCCGTGATTTCGGCGTCTTTCTCGCGCCACAACTGTTGCACCCAGGTCTGAAACGCCGCGCGCACCGCTGCGTCGCCGCTGTAGTCGGCGCCAATCAGATGTTGCGGTATCGGCAACAACCTGGCCCGCACGATGACGCGTTTCAGTTCCCCTTGCAGGAAATGCCAGAACGTCGGTGTGCCGTCCGGGTAAACAATCGTGATATCCAAAATGGCCTTGAACTTGCCGCCCATGGCGTTTAGCGCCAGCGCCATGCCGCCCGCCTTGGGTTTGAGCAGGTGCAAATAGGGCGACTGCTGGCGCTGGTGTTTGGCTGGTCTGAAGCGGGTGCCTTCGGTGAAATTCATCACGCTGGTGGGCACCAGCGCGAATTTCTCGCATGCCTTGCGGGTTGTTTCCTGGTCTTTTCCGCGCATCTCGGGGTGCAGCTTCAGAAACTCCTCGCTGTGCCGGCGCATGAACGGGAAGTCCAGCGCCCACCATGCAAGCCCCATCACCGGAACCCAGATCAACTGCTGCTTTAGAAAAAACTTCAGCAGCGGAATGCGCCGGTTGAGCAGGTGCTGCAGCACCAGAATGTCGACCCACGACTGGTGGTTGCTGGTGACCATGTACCAGCTATGCGGGTCCAGGCCATCGAGCCCCGCCACGTCCCAGGTGGTGCGCTGGGTGAGTGCCATCCAGGCGCTGTTGCACCAAATCCACGACTCGGCAATTCGCAGCAACACCGGCGCGATCGCGCGTCGCACGGCGGGAATCGGGATCAGCAGCTTCAGCAGCGAAAAAACCAGCAATAACGGCACCCAGAACAATGCGTTTAGCACCATCAATACGCAGGCGATGGCGCCCACCAGCACGGCAGGAAGAAAGTTCAGCATCAGCCGCGCTGGGTGCGATGGAGTTCCATCTGGCGCACCAGCTCGCGCGCTTCATCGCCTTCGGGTATTGGCCGCCCGCTGTCGCGCCATTCAACCGCGGCCTTGAAGCCGTTCTCCTGCGCATAACGCCGGAACCACAGGCCTTCCGGGTTGTGGCGCGTGATGCCGTCAAACACGGTGGCCATTTGCTGGCTTTGCTCCAGCCCCATGCTCAGCATGACCTGGTTCACCACCATCTTGTGCATGGCAAGGTGCGAGCTGGGTACGCCAGCAACACGCAGGGCTAGCTGCATCGTGGTGGCCTCCAGTTGGTCCAGCGGCACACTCTCGTTGGCCAGTCCCCAGGCCAACGCCTTTTTGCCATCGATCGTGTCGCCGGTGAACATAATCTGTTTGGCGCGCGCGGGTCCCAGGCGATAGGTCCACATGGCGGTGGTCGGGCAACCCCAGACGCGTGTGGGCATGTAGCCGATGCGCGCGTCGTCGGCCATCACCAGCAGGTCGCAGCACAGCGCGATGTCACTACCGCCGGCGGCCGCATAACCATGCACCTTGGCGATGGTCGGTTTGGCGCTGCGCCACAAACTCATGAAGTCTTCGGTGTTGCGTTTCATGAACGCATAGTCGGCCATCGGATCCCACGGCAAACGCTCCTGCTGGCAGGGGTGGTCGATCTCGCTGGCCCCGAAATGCGTCAGATCGTAGCCGCCACAAAAACCCTTGCCGGCGCCTTCAACGACGATCACGTGTACTTCAGGTTCGGCATTTGCCCATTCCACCGCAGCCCGGATTTCGCGCGGCGTTGCGTCGTTGATGGCGTTTAGTTTCCCGGGCCGGTTCAACAGCAGCCGGGCAATCCGCGGATGGGCGTCGTCCTGGTCTATGCGCAGGGTGCTGAAGGTCGGCATGGGCAGGTCTTTCAAGTGATGGCTGCACTTTATCAGTCCGTGCCGGCAGACCTGCTCAGGTTGACAACCTTGGCCTGGGATGATTGAATTTCCAATCCACCCCTGTGCCTTTTACTTTCAGGAAACAAGGAGACTGTCATGTTGGAAATCGAGCTCGACATTTTCTCTGGTATGCCAAATCCCACTTGGGTCGTCTCGACGCGTCAGGAGAAGACGCTGTTTGAACTACTCAACGCCGAACCAAACCAGATCTCACCGGTTATGACGCCAGGCGAGCAATTCGGCCTTGGTTATCGTGGCCTGATCGTCCGGCGCATCAAGTCCGACCAAGGTGCATGGGACAAGGCCATGTCCGCCAGGCGCATTCCGTTCCCGGACGAGTTCCGTATCGGCAGCAAGATAACCAAGCGGGATTCAGCCGCCGATTGGTTGATGAAGACCGCGGACCGTCAGGGCGCGCGCATCGCTGACGAGGTGCAAGAAGTTGTTTCACGCGGCGTGGCGCTGGTGCATACGCCGCGCGGCACTGCCCACCCAGGCACGGCAAATCTCAGCACCAAGCGCATCAAGGCGGCTGAGGTCGCCGCGCAAACCCCCTACAAACCTGGCGCGAAAGCGACCCCGAGGGGAGCAACCTGGTGGGCGTGTGGGTCCAATTATTTCAATCCCAATGCCAGTTTGTTTAACAATCCGGCGCATGTGACGCGCAACAACTGTTATTGCTTCGCCAGTAATCACCTGGCCGGTGTGCGTTTCGCTTTGCCGGGCCGGCGTGGCGGCAACCCGGCTACGTCAATCACTTGCGCCGGCGTGACATCTGGCTTGCGCGCGGATGGCTGGAAAGATGGTTGCCAGCCAAACGGCCTGACGATTGTGATGGTGATATGGCCAAACTTTGACTATCACTTCTATCGCCTTGTGACTGGCGGGCCCTATTGGTGGTGGGGGCACAAGCCCGGAGGAACACCAGCCAAATACACCGACGATTGTGGACACGCCATCTACCAGTTCAATGGCAAAGGTTATGCGCCCAACAACATTTGCCGTGGTGGTTACACCGATTTCTGTGGCTACTTTTACCAGAACAATTCGACCGCCTTCGTGGCCTAGTTTGTTGACAATATTGGCTGGCCGGCGCATAGGCGATGTCGATGCAATTTGAGGTAGAACTCGATATTTTTTCGGGCATGCCCAATCCGTCTTGGGTCTTGACGGACGGCGAGGCAGATAACTTTGCCAAGCGACTCGCCAGGCTGCTGCAGGTCTCGGCCAATAGCCTGTCCGGCAACCTCGGGTATCGCGGGTTCATCGTTCAGACGATGAGCGGCAATGTTGCGCGGTTAATTCGCATTCAAGCTGGCAGCGTTCACATTTCAGAAAATGCAACCACTGCTTATGCCAGCGACAAAGATCGCGCCTTGGAACGTTGGCTGCTCGCCACGGGTAAACCGCACTTGAAGACTGAGCTCTTCGACCTGGCCGGAAGCGCGTTGCGGTGATACCGATGCCTACGCCATGCTAAATAACCCACCACCTTTGCCAAACCATGTTCCGGTTCTGATTGCCGGCGGCGGCCCGGTGGGACTGACTCTGGCGGCGTTATTGGCGCGCCACCAAGTAGCCAGCCTGGTGGTTGAAGCCGACCAGACCTATTGCACCGGCAGCCGGGCGATCTGCGTGTCGCGCCGTTCGCAGGAAATCCTTGGCTGGGTTGGCGCCGACGTGCCACTGGTCGCCAAGGGCCTGTCCTGGGTCGGCGGGCGCAGCTACTACCGCGACACCGAAGTGTTGCATTTCGAGATGCCGTCGGAGCCAGCGCAGCGTTTTGCGCCGATGCTCAACATCCAGCAGTATTTTGTCGAGCAATACGCGCACCAGGCAGCGCTAACTTACGGTCCGTTGGTCGATGTGCGCTGGAACAGCCGCGTCACCGCGCTGCGGCCGGATGCGGCTGGGGCCGATGTGAGTGTGTTGACCCCGATAGGCGCGCAAACCGTGCGCGCGGACTGGGTCGTGGCCTGCGATGGCGGCCGCAGCACCGTGCGCGAGCACTTGGGCCTGCAACTGAAGGGCACCCAATACGATGGCAAATACGTGATCGTCGACATCCGGCAAAAGACCAGCCGGGCAGTCGAACGGCTGGCCTGGTTCGACCCTCCCAGCAACCCCGGATCGACCATTCTGATGCACCGCCAGCCTGAAGATGTGTGGCGCATCGACTACCAGATTCGCGCGGACGAAGACCCGGCCGAAGCGGTGAAGCCCGAGAGCGTATTACCCCGGGTACAAAGCCATCTGTCCATGATCGGCGAAGACGCACCCTGGGAGCCGCTGTGGATCTCGATCTACAACGCCAAATGCCTGACCTTGGAAAGTTACCGCCACGGGCGGGTTTTTCTTGCCGGCGATGCGGCGCACCTGGTGCCGATTTTTGGCGTGCGCGGGCTGAACTCGGGGCTGGACGATGCAGGCAACCTGGCCTGGAAACTGGCACGTGTGATCAACGGCAGTTCGCCCGATGGTTTGCTGGATTCCTATTCGGTCGAGCGTGTACACGCGGCGCACGAGAACATGGCCTACGGGGCCAGCAGCACCGAATTCATGGCGCCACCCAACTTCGCTTTCCGGTTGATGCGTGAAGCCACGTTGCGCCTTGCGCTCACCGACGTTACGGTGCGCCCGCTGATCAATCCGCGCCAGTCGGCACCCATCTGTTACGCCGGTTCACCGCTGAACCTGCCCGAGCAGCCAGGTGTGTGGGCGAACGCGCTCGCCACGCCGGGCGCACCGGCACCGGATGCCGTGTTAGCCGATGGCCGGCATCTGAGCAGCCATTTTGGCGCCGACTTTGTATGCCTGGTGTTCGCCCGCAACGCCATGCCGGGTGGCCTGGAAAGTTTGCGCACACGCGGCATCACGCTGTTGCCGGTGCCTGGCAGTTGCGTCCAGGCCTGGCAGCGCTACGGGCTCGTGCAGAGTATTGATCAGGCCCTGGTACTGGTGCGGCCTGATGCTTATGTGTTGGGGCGTTGGAGTGGGTTGGGCGGCGCAGCAGTGGCAACGGCAATCGATGTTTCCGGAGTATGGACATGACCGACCTGGACCTTGACCAAACTTACAGCGCGTTGTGCCAAGCACTCGCCAACGTTGGCCCGCAACAAGCGCCGCTGTTGCTGTCCATGCTGTGTTTGTCGCTGATCAGCCGCGCGGACAACGCCGGCCAGGTGCTGCCCCTGATCGCCAACGCGCAGGCCAATTGCCAGCCGGCCAAGCCGCGCTGACCAGGCCTGAAAATCTGCCAAGCGCTCGGTGTAGCGGCGTTCCGGCTTGGTTATTCCTGGCCAGCGAACTCTTGCACCAGGGTCAGTCCTTCGCGTCGCGCAGCAGCCGCTGGCAGTGGCGCAAACTCAAGTGCACGCCGTACTTGAGCTCGACATGCCTTGCGAGCAGCTTCCCGCTCCAGCGCAGTTGCGGATAGCCACTCGCGCCTGGCTCGCCAGCCAGTTCCGGTGCCAAGTGTTGTGATTGTTGCGGCGTCAACTGGGTCGGGCGTCCGGCATGCGGATGCTCGTGTAGTCCGTCAGGGCCATGCAGCTCATAGGCATGCACCCAGCGTTCAACGCTGCGCGCGTTCTCGCCGAACCAGCGCGCCACTTCGTAGCAACTGTGGCCGAGGCTGACCAGCAAGACGGCGTCCAGGCGGTGCATGAATCGCATTTCACCGGAGCGATGCAGCGCACTTACCACCGCAGCACGAAGCGCGTTTTCAATCGGTGGTTGCAGCCTGCGCATACCGGTCACTCCCCGCGCCTGGCCCGCTGGACGCGGCATTGGTCTTTGTCGCCTGCGTCGCCCCTGGCATGCTGGGTACGACTTCCGCGACAGCGTGAAATGCGGGTACTTGTTGGTGAGTGTAACCAATAGACGCCAATGAAAACCACTTGAAGTGCGCAAACTTTTGTGTCGGTTCGGCGCCCGTCCGGGATGCACCGAATGGACGGTCATTGACCGCTGACATGCGCTGCCGCAAGCATGTAAAACCAATTGAGTGTCAAAAAAATTTACATTGCGGCGGTGACCCGCGTGTTGTGCCTTGGACCTCCGCGCATTAACGCCAAATTTCGTGCCGCATCGGCGCCGCGCCCGTGTGCAGCACAGTTCTTTTCTGCAATTGCTACTGACCGGACGGCAATATAGCGCGGGTTAGCTTGGTCATTGATTCGCGCTGGCACCAGATGGTCAACTGGGCCGGGGAGGCCAGTGCATGAATCGCAGGTCACGCGCTGGCGATGCAGTGCGTTCGCCAAGGCGGCACGCATTACGCCTTTGGTCGGTGGTCGCAGCCTGCGTATGTCGGCGCCGGCCGGCGCCTGGGTCCGCCGCATGCGGCATTGGTTTCGTCGCCGGCGCCGCGGTTGGCGGGTCGGGCGCGATTGTTGCATCGCAGTGGAATGCAGGCTCAACATGGTCGAGCGCTTCTTGCGCGATATAACGGATAAGCGCATTCGGACAATCTCGATCGAATCGGGCCCGGACAACGTGCGCTTGATCTGGCTTTGAACTTCCGCGGCGGCCACGATAAACGCCGCGCGCAAACATGTTCAGCGGTATTTGTGGAGAACGGGCAGGGCTAGCAAGTAGGCAGGTCTACCCATCGGTACCCACCCTTGCCGCGCAGCTTTCCCGGACGCCACTGAGGATTTCATGCATCCGCTGCGAGCAGGTACGTTACCAATCGGTACCAAAAAATTCCTCCCAGGCACGAAATAGTTCTTCCGTGCGCTTGCGTCGTGCGGAGGCCGCTGATACACTCATTTTTCGGCTCAGAGTTCCCAGATGTCGACTGCATTCCCTCGACAACGCGGCGCCGAAGTCACGCCAGGTCTAAGTCGGATTCGCACTGCGTGATCGTATCGACGTACTCGAAGGCGCTTCCCGTTACCGTTTTGCTCAAATAAACTTAAAGGAGACTTGCATGTGCTTCAAACGCTCATCTGCCATGTGGCTAGGCCGCATCGTCATGGCCACGGCCACCCTCGCCGTGCCCTTGGCAGTAGTTGCGCACCCGGTATTCGCACCGTACGACAAAACCGCCTTCGCGCCGATCACGCGCAGTGGCGCACTCATCACGCTGGAGCCGATCGTGAAAGGGCTGGTGTCGCCCGTCAAAGGCGTCGCCGCGCCAGGCGAGCCGAACAACTTGTACGTGGTGGATCAACCCGGAAAGGTCTGGCGAATCAACGTCGGTCCTGGGCAAACCTTGCCCGTCGATGTATCGGAGCCGGCGGGTCAAGTGCCCTTCCTGGATGTGTCGGCGGATTTGGTGCCGTTAGGGATATTTGGACCCAACTCGTACGACGAGCGTGGTTTAACCGGTTTGGCGTTCCATCCGCGCTATCAACAAAACGGCTTGTTCTATATCTACATGTCCGTTCCGACGGCTGGCGCGCCGACGTTGCCAAGCACCTTACCCGCAGGTGTCGCGCCGTCGCATCAGAACATCATCGTGGAGCTGCGCAATTTGGGCGGATCTATTGGCGGCGCCCGCGTCATCTGGCGCCTGAGCTGGCCGCAGATCAACCATAACGGCGGTGACATTGCCTTCGGGCCGGACGGCATGCTCTATTTCGGCCTCGGCGACGGTGGAGGTGCCGACGATCGGGATGGCCAACCCTTCATCAATGGCCCCATTCAGGGGCACGGTTTGAACGGCAATGCGCAAAATCTCGGCGTGCCGTTTGGCAAGATGCACCGGATCGACGTCAACACCCGCTCACCGGGCCAGGAGTACGGAATTCCAAGGGACAACCCGTTCGTGGGCAAGCCGGGCGCGTTGGGCGAGATTTTCGCTTACGGCCTGCGCAACCCGTATCGCATTTCATTCGATCGCGGCACCGGCCGGCTCTTCACCGGTGACGCCGGACAAAACGACATCGAGGAAGTGAATATGATCGTGCGTGGCGGCAACTACGGCTGGAACATCAAGGAGGGAACCTTGTATTTCGACCCTCGCGATAACGCCGACGGTGCCGCGCAACTGACCCCGGTGCCGGGCCGCCCCGTCCCACCAGGGTTGATCGATCCGATCGCGCAGTACGACACGCACCAAGAAGGGCATTCGGTCATCGGCGGCTTTGTCTATCGCGGCACCCGACTCCCCGATCTGCGCGGTCACTATGTCTTTGGTGACTATTCGCGCTTGTTCAAATTTCCCAGCGGGCCGCACGATTACGGCCGACTTTTTCACTTCAACGCCAACAGCAGCAGTCGCAATCTTCGCGCCATTCGCGAGTTCTTCATTACCCCCAGCAATGCGCCGAACATAGCGGTGTTGGGCTTCGGTGAAGATTCACACGGCGAGGTCTACGTCACCGGCAACGTTTCGGGCA
>JANNGR010000276.1:0-14442 GCA_031403955.1 Betaproteobacteria bacterium | reverse complement strand
TATGCATCGGGGCCAGCGGGCGAGTCTGGGAAACCAGGCGGACCACGCAATCAAGGCCGAATATAAGGACGCAGCCGACTTCTTCGCACCGCAACACAAATTCTTCTTGCTACCCGGGAGGCATCCATATAAGACAACATGGGTCGATCGGATATTGAAATTGCGCAGGCAGCAACCCTCAGACCGGTCCTGCAAATGGCGCGGGACCGGCTCGGCATTCCGGCCGACGCGCTGGAGCCTTATGGCCACTACAAGGCCAAGATCGACCTGGCCTGGCTGAACCAGCAAACCGGACCGAACGGCAAACTGGTACTGGTGACGGCTATCAGCCCGACACCGGCGGGCGAGGGCAAGACTACCACCACCGTCGGTCTGGGTGACGCGTTGAACCGGATCGGAAAACGCGCCGTGATCGCGCTGCGCGAACCGTCGCTGGGCCCGGTGTTCGGCATGAAGGGCGGAGCGGCCGGCGGCGGTTATGCGCAGGTGGTGCCGATGGAAGACATCAATCTGCATTTCACCGGAGATTTCAACGCCATCGCACTAGCGCACAATTTGCTGGCAGCGCTGCTGGACAACCACATCCACCACGGCAATGCGCTCGGTTTCGACGTGCGCCGCATTGTGTGGCGCCGCGTGATGGACATGAATGACCGCGCGTTGCGCTCGACCGTGATTTCGCTTGGCGGGCCGGGCAATGGCTTTCCGCGCGAAGACGGCTTCGACATTGTGGTGGCGTCCGAAGTCATGGCTATTTTTTGTCTTGCCACGTCGCGCAAGGATCTGAAAACTCGCCTGGGCAACATAATCGTCGGCTACACCCGTGATCAGGCGCCGATCCGGGCCAGCGACCTGCAAGCGCACGGCGCGATGGCCGCCTTGCTAAAGGACGCGATCAAGCCCAACCTGGTGCAAACGCTGGAAAACAATCCGGCCATCATCCACGGCGGACCGTTCGCCAATATCGCGCATGGCTGCAATACCGTCACCGCGACGCTGGCCGCGCTCAAACTGGGCGAATATGTTGTGACCGAGGCCGGATTTGGCGCCGACCTGGGTGCGGAAAAATTTATCGATATCAAGTGCCGCAAGTCAGGTCTGCGTCCCGACGCGGCGGTGGTGGTCGCGACCTTGCGCGCGCTAAAACACCACGGTGGCGTGGACGCCAAAGACCTTAACAACCCGAACCTGGCGGCGGTGGAAAAAGGGCTGGCGAATCTGGAGCGGCATGTGGACAACATACGCCACCACTATGGCCTGCCGTGTGTCGTGGCGATAAACCATTTCACCTCGGATACGCAGCAGGAGCTGGACCTGCTGCGCCGCAATATGGATCAGCAGGGCGTGCCAGTGGTGCTGGCGCGGCATTGGGCCGACGGTTCCGCCGGGGCCGAGGAACTGGCCCATAGGGTGGTGCAAATGGCCGAGTCCGGCAGCGCCAACATGCGTTTTGTCTACCAGGACGAAGACAGCTTGTGGGACAAGATGAAGGCCATCGCCATCAAGATTTATGGAGCGGCCGACATATCGGCCGATTCGGCGGTACGGGCCAGCATTGCCAAACTGCAACACGGGGGTTTCGGCCACTACCCGGTGTGTGTGGCCAAGACGCAGTATTCCTTCTCGACCGACCCCCGGCTGCGCGCCGCACCCTCGGGCCACATGGTCAATATTCGCGAGGTCCGGCTGGCAGCCGGCGCCGAGTTCGTGGTGATGATCTGCGGCGACATCATGACCATGCCCGGCTTGCCCAGGGAGCCAGCATCGTCGCGTATCGATATCGACGACGAGGGGAAGATTTCGGGCTTGTTCTAGGGGCTTGAGGCGTCCAAAGCCACAGCGCTCCAACCCGGCGTAAATGGCTGCCGCGCGGCTTTGTCCGCGGCGCTGGCAAACTTGCTGTACTTGCCAAGGATCGGCACCAGTTGGCCGTATATCTTGGGGTTGCCTGCCAGGCATTCCTGTTGGTCCAGGAAATCCGCCTCACCGGTGAAATTGCCCACCAGGCCACCGGCTTCGGTGACCAGCAGCGAGCCGGCGGCAACGTCCCAGGCTTGCAACCCGGTCTCGAAGAAGGCGTCGGTGAAACCCGCCGCCACGTAAGCCAGGTCGAGCGCCGCTGCTCCAGGACGACGCAGCCCGGCAGTGCGTTGCATTACTTCACCCATCATCGCCAGATAGTTGCCAAAGTTATCGCCGGGGCGAAATGGAAATCCGGTCGAGATCAGGCACTCGTTCATACGGATGCGTTTGGAGACGCGCAGGCGGCGGTCGTTCATATAGGCGCCGCGCCCCTTGGTGGCGGTGAACAGGTCGTTGCGGCTGGGATCGAAAACAACCGCCTGCTCGATCTTGCCCCTCACAGCCAGCGCAATGCTGACGCAGTAGACCGGAAAGCCGTGAATGAAATTGGTGGTGCCGTCCAGCGGATCGATGATCCAGACGAACTCCGAATCTTTTGCGCCATGTTCGCGGCCGGATTCCTCGGCATGGATGCCATGCCCGGGGTAGGACGTCAGTAGCGTTTCGATGATGGTCTGTTCGCTCGCATGGTCGACTTCGGTCACGAAATCGTTAACCTGCTTTTGCGAGATGCGCACCGCCTCGACGTCGAGCGCGGCGCGGTTGATGATGGCGCCGGCGGCGCGTGCAGCCCTGATGGCCACGTTCATCATCGGATGGAGAAAGGGGGACGTCATGGTATTAAGGAGTTCGTGCGGGACAGGATTCGGGTCTGTGCTCGACTGGCGGCAGGAGCATTTGGCGGCTGGTAGATGACCACCGCATGCTGCCTATTTTCCCACGAAAAGGCATTGCATCCGGCGCCCTGATACCGCGCTGAGACAATCGCCACGCATGAAGACCCGTTTCATTTTGATCAACACCAGCCACGCCGGCAATGTGGGCGCGGCGGCGCGCGCGATGAAGGTGATGGGCTTTCACGACCTGGTGTTGGTCGCGCCGCGCTGGGCCAACGTGTTGCGCCGGGAGGAAACCATCCAGCGCGCCAGCGGGGCGCTGGACGTATTGGACCAGGCGCGTATTGTGCCTACGCTGGACGAGGCCCTGGAAGACATGGCACATGTGTGCGCCACCGTGATGACGCCGCGGGATTTCGGCCCGCCGACGACTAGCCCGCGCGATCATTTTTCGCGCTTGACCGCTAGCCGGTCGAGCACATCTGGGCCTGACACACAGAGCGGCCGCTATTCTCCCGCCAGTGCTGGTATCGCCTTCCTGTTCGGTTCCGAGCGTTTCGGCATGTCGAACGAAGATGTTTACCGTTGCCATGTCGCGCTTTGTCTCCCGACCAACCCGGCCTTTGGTTCGCTCAATCTGGCAGCCGCGCTGCAGGTAATAGCCTACGAATGGCGGCTGGCCTTGGGTGGTTACCCGGTGCAGTCGTGCGCCAATGCCGCCGCCGCCGCCGATGCGCGGCAGGTGGCCGGCTTGCTGGCGCATTGGGAGCAGGCGCTGACCGCTATCGGCTACCTGGACCCGCACGCGCCCAGGAAGTTGATGCCGCGGCTGAACCAGCTTCTCAATCGATCGGCTATCACGCCCGAGGAAATCCATATTCTCAGAGGTGTCGCCAAAGCCATGCTGCAGGCCGCCGCGCGTCCGAAAGGCTAAACTTTGACCATGTTTTCCCGCATACGCTCCGACGTCCAATGTATTCTTGACCGTGATCCGGCTGCACGCAGCACCTGGGAGGTATTGACCTGTTATCCGGGTTTGCACGCATTGGTGATGCACCGGCGGGCGCACTGGCTCTGGATCCACGGTTTCAAGTGGCTGGGTCGTTTTCTGTCGCATATCGCGCGCTGGTTGACGGGCATAGAAATTCATCCCGGCGCAAAGATTGGCGAGCGTGTGTTTTTTGACCATGCGATGGGCGTGGTGGTCGGTGAGACCGCCGAAATCGGCGATGGCTGCACCATTTACCAGGGCGTCACGCTGGGCGGAACCTCGCTGTACAAGGGGGCAAAACGCCATCCGACCTTGGGCCGTGACGTAGTCGTGGGGGCCGGCGCCAAGGTGTTGGGCGGATTTACGGTGGGTGACGGGGCGTCGGTCGGGTCAAACGCCGTGGTAACCAAGCCGGTACCGGCCGGTGCAACGGCGGTCGGCATACCGGCCCGGATCATTGAGGCCGAAAGCGACACCAAACGGGAAGCGGCGGCTACAAAAATGGGATTTTCAGCTTACGGCGTGACGCAAACCGACGACCCGCTGAGCCTGGCCATGCGTGGTCTGATCGATACCGCTTCGTCGCAGGAGCACCAGATCGCGCTGCTGTGGCAGGCGGTTGCGACCTTGTCTGAAGAAAGATCAGCAACCAGTTGCGTACCCTCGGACGCCGCTCGCGCCGAAGTTTTCGAGGCCGACAAACTGACGCAGTTGGTCGGCAAATAAGCCGCTCAGGCGGCGGGCCGAGGCCGGATGGCCGACTTCGGGCGAAATGCCTTGCACACCGCGTCGACGGTCTCGATGTACGGGCCACCGATCAGGTCCACGCAATATGGCACCGCGGCAAAAATGCCCGGCACGATGGTTTCACCTGACTGGCCGCGCAAACCTTCCAGGGTCTCGGCGATCGCCTTAGGCTGACCGGGCAGGTTGATGATCAGGCATGCGCCGCGCACCACCGCACATTGGCGTGACAGGATGGCGGTGGGCACGAATTTCAGGCTGATTTGCCGCATCTGCTCGCCAAAACCCGGCATTTGCCTGTGCGCTATCGCCAGCGTCGCTTCCGGAGTAACGTCGCGCAGCGCCGGCCCGGTGCCGCCGGTGGTCAACACCAGGCAGCAACCGGCATCCACCAGTGCGATCAGTGCGGCGCTGATTTCCTGCTGCTCGTCGGGGATCAACCGCTCTTCAAATTGCAGCGGGTTGTGCAGGGCGCGTGTCAGCCAGTCCTTGAGTGCGGGCAATCCCTGGTCTGCATAAACGCCGGTGGAGGCCCGGTCACTGACAGACACGATGCCGATGCGTACCGGATCAAAACTGAATGGTGTTGCTTGCATGGGGTGATGGTTCGTTTTCCGGTCGGGCGGACATTTGCGCGCGCGCCATCTGGAACAACTCCCGGTAGGCTTTACCGTGACGTGGCGCCGCACCGGGCTTTATCGGCTGGGCGTCCTTACGCGCCTGGCGGATCAGGGCGCGTAGTTGCTGGCTATCGGTCAGCGGGTAGACACTGATCCACTCGGCAAATGCCGGCTCGTCGACGATCAGGCGGTCGCGCCATTGCTCGGCCTGGTGCAGGGCCAGCGTATCGGCCGCCGAGCCGCCATGCTGTTCGGCCAGCGCAGCGCGCAGATGGTCCAGGTTGCCAGCGTCGAGTTGGCGCATCAGCTTGCCGATGAACTGCATCTGGCGGCGCTTGCCTTCAAAGTTGCTGATGCGTTTGGCGTCCGCGACCGCCTCGCGTAGTTTTTCCGGCAATTCCAGGCGTGACATGCGTTCGTCGTGCAAGTCGAGCAGGTCTTCGCCCAGTTTTTGCAGCTCCGAACTTTCACGTTTGAGATCGGTGCGGCTCGGTGCGTCGGTCCCTTTAAGTTCACGCTTGAGTTCAAGGTCGCGCTCGCTGCCTTCAGCGACAAACTGGCCCGAAACAAAGTAGCCTTTTTTTGGTTTGCGAGACATCGTAAGAATGGGGCTTGGGCCGTCCCAGGGGCTCTGAAACCGGTAGCCAAGTATCATAGCCCCCGACATGAACGAAGCAAGATGAAACCAAACCAGTCCCACGCTGACAGCGGCTTCAGTTACAGCCGCGCCTTTTTTGAAGAACTGGTTGACTCGGCGCTGCGGCATGCGAGCAAGCTCGGTGCCACCGATGCGGCCGCCGAAGCCTCCGAGGGTTGTGGACTAAGCGTCTCGGTCCGCAAAGGGGAGTTGGAGAACGTCGAACGTAACCGCGACAAGGCCCTCTCGGTCTCGGTCTATGTTGGCCGGAGGCGCGGCAATGCCAGTACGTCGGATTTTTCGCAGTTGGCGATCGAGCAGACGGTTCAGGCAGCATATGACATTGCGCGCTTCACGGCTGAAGATCCGATGGCCGGCCTTCCGGATCAGGCCGACATCGCACCGGCCGGCGCGAATTCGGTCGACCTTGACCTGTTTCACCCCTGGGCCATCACCAGTGAACAAGCGGCGGAACTCGCCCTTCGTTGCGAGGAGGCGGCGTTTTCGACCGACCAACGCATCGCCAACAGTGAAGGCGCCGGCGTGTCGGCGCAGCAGTCCCATTTTTTCAATGCCCATACGCACGGTTTTCGCGGTGGTTATGCCAGTTCGCGGCACTCCATGTCGGTGTCACCGATCGCCGGCGCCGGGGACGCGATGCAACGCGACGCCTGGTACAGTTCCATGCTCAACGCGCAGGATATGGCCAGCCCGCAGCGTATCGGCCGTTACGCCGCGGAACGTGCCCTGAGCCGTCTTGGCGCGCGCAAGATTTCCACCCGAAAGTGTCCGGTGTTGTTCGAGTCACCACTGGCGGCCGGCTTGCTTGGGGCATTCGTGCAGGCCATCAGCGGCGGGGCGCTTTACCGCAAGAGTTCCTTCCTGCTGGACTCGCTGGACAAGCAGGTGCTGCCCAAACACATCGATATCCATGAAGACCCTTTTATCAAACGCGGCAAGGGCAGTTCGCCGTTCGATGACGAAGGTGTGCGCGTGGCGGCGCGCCAGGTGGTGGAAGCCGGTCGCGTGTGCGGTTACTTCCTGAGCAGCTATACGGCGCGCAAACTCGGAATGCGCACTACCGGCAATGCCGGCGGCTCGCACAACCTGACCTTTAGTTCGCGACTGACCAAAGCTGGCGATGACCTCGACGCCATGGTCAGGAAGCTCGGCCGGGGCCTGCTGGTGACCGAACTGATGGGCCAGGGCGTGAACTATGTGACTGGCGACTACTCCCGAGGCGCGAGTGGTTTCTGGGTTGAAAACGGCCAGATTGCGTATCCGGTGCAGGAGATTACCATCGCCGGCAATATGAAAAACATGCTCAAGGATATTCAGGCCATCGGCGCGGACACATACAACTACGGGGCGAAGACGGTTGGGTCGATCCTGATCGGAAAGATGAAAGTCGCGGGCAGTTGATCGATTAGCCGGCTGGCCGGCGGCAAATAACAGGGGAGTTCAACCGCACCACAAGAAGATGCGGTGGTTCCGGAGACATAAATTGTTGATCACCATAAAGTCGACATGGCGTTTCGGGCTGCGTAAGCGCTGGGCACCATTGGTTTGTTGCCTGGCGCTTTTGGCGCGGCTCGCGCCGGCCCAAGCCCAGTCCAGCGGGCAATTGCCGCTGCCGCCGCAACCGAACATCCATGCCTGGCAGGTGCCGCCGCCGCAGGGAACAGCACCAGCCTACTTTGTCAACCTGAACAACAACGACCGGCTGGAAACCCCATTTTTGCTCAAGTTCGGCTTGACGAGTGGATGGGGTCTGGCGCCGATTTCGGCGCCGATCGCGGGCAAATCGGGGCACCACCACTTGTTGATCAATCGTGATCTGCCGCTTGATTTCAAGCAGCCGTTGCCGTTCAACGAACAATACATGCACTTCGGCAAAGGCCAGATGGAGACCGTGCTGACGTTGGCGCCCGGAGACTACAGCTTGCGTTTGCTGCTGGCTGACGACAAGCATTTGCCGCATTTTGTTTATAGCAAGCCGGTGTCCGTCAAGGTTGTCAAGAAGACCGAAGTCGACCCGAAGAGCCTGGTAAAAAGGGGCATCACCATGGCGGTCCAGGGGGATGTGGTGAAGGCGCCATTTCGCATCCAGTTTCACGCTTCCGGACTCAATGTGGCGCATGCCATTCAAAAGCAGAAGGACACCGGTCACTTCAAGCTTACGCTGGTTCCACGCGGCAAAGGCGCCGATGCCGTGATCGACTTCAGCAACGGCCAGACCGACGTATGGTTGGCGCCACCATCCGGCGAATACACCCTGACGCTGGAGTTCGTCGACAACTTGAATCCGGCAAAAGCCCTGGCGGATACGGTGACCGCCTCCGTCAGGGTTCAGTAGCAACAAGGCACCCGCGCAGGTGCAGTCAGGTTGACAAGCGCTGGGGAACTAGCTGGCCAGTGCCGCCTTGACGGCCGCTGACACGTGGGCCATTTCGGCTTTGCCGGCCAGCCGGGTTTTCGCCAGGCCCATGACTTTGCCCATGTCGCCGGCGCCCGGCTTGCGCCTAATTTGGGCTGCCAGTTCGGTCACGATGGCCTGCACCTGCGCCTGCACCTGTTCGGTGTCCATGCGCAGGGGTAAATACCCAAGCAGCACTGTCAATTCATAGTTTTCCTGATCCATCAGGTCTTGGCGTTGCGCAAGGCTGAATGCGGCAATGGAATCCTTGCGCTGTTTGACCATTTTGTCGACGATGCCAATCACGGCGGCATCGTCCAGCGTGACCCGTTCGTCCACCTCTTTTTGCTTGCAGGCCGCCAGCAAAAGACGAATCGTGCCCAGGCGCGCACTGTCCCGGGCGCGCATGGCCGACTTCATGTCTTCGGTAATCTGTTCCTTGAGTGGCATCACTGTCTCCTGTTCCAAAACACAAAACCCGCGCTCGGGTGACCGGGTGCGGGTTTATGAAGTTTTCTCTGGCCCGGCGCCGCGCCGGGTGCGCGAGATCAGTACAACTTCTTGGGCAACTGCATGGAGCGGATGCGTTTGTAATTGCGCTTGACCGCCGCGGCCTTTTTGCGCTTGCGCTCCGCGGTTGGCTTTTCGTAGAACTCGCGCGCGCGCAAGTCGGTCAACAAACCCAGCTTTTCGATGGTGCGCTTGAAACGGCGCAGCGCCACGTCAAACGGCTCGTTTTCTTTTACACGGATGGTGGTCATTGGCTAAGGGATTTCCGAAAATGTGCCAAGGCGAGATCGGGCACCTGGGCTAGAGCAAAGCCTTGGATTATAGTGCGTTTGGGGTCGCCTTCGACAACTGCGCCGCCAGACCGTGTGCACAGGCGAAGGCACTGGCCCACGCCCACTGAAAGTTGTAGCCACCCAGCCACCCGGTGACGTCGACCACCTCACCAATGAAATACAAGCCGGCCTGGCTGGACTCCATGGTCTGGCTGGAGAGTGCGCGCGTGTCCACGCCGCCGGCTGTGACTTCTGCCTTGGCGTAACCCTCGGAGCCGGTGGGGACCAGTTCCCAGCGGGCCAGGTGAGCGGCTATTGCCGCCAGTGCCTTGTCGGAGGTTTCATTGACCGGGTGCCGCCAACCATGGCCCCATAAAGTGTCCTGGCCGACCCAGGCTTCGGCCACGCGTGCCGGAACCAGACTTGCCAATTCATTGACCAGTAGCTTGCGCGACACTGCCTTGGCGCCACGTAATGTCTGCAGCAGGTCGCGCTCGGGCGAGAGGTTTAGCCGGATGGTTGAACCGGGACGCCAATAACTCGAAATCTGCAGCACGGCCGGCCCACTCAGGCCCCGGTGGGTGAATAACAGATCCTCCAGGAACACTGCTTTTTCTTTCTTTACGCCGGTCTCGATGGCGACCGGCAACGACAGGCCTGAGAGTTGTGCATAGGGCGCCCAGGCAGCCGGGTCAAACACCAGCGGCACGAGTGCCGGCCGCGGCTGGATCACGGGAATGGCGAACTGGCGCGCAATGCGGTAGCCGAAATCGGTGGCGCCAATTTTCGGTATCGACAGTCCACCGCTGGCAATTACCACCGCGCGACCATGGATTGTTCCGCGCGCGTTATCAAGTTCAAAACCAGCGCCGCCAGCGCCTTCGCGAATCGTGTGGATGGGGCAGGTCTGCCAATGCGTGACGCCGCCGGCGGAACACTCGGCCAGCAACATCGTTATCACGTCCTGCGCCGACCGGTCGCAAAACAACTGGCCCTTGTGTTTTTCGTGATAGCCGATTTGGTGGCGTTGCAGCAGGTCGATAAAGTCGCGCGGTGTGTAGCGCGACAGGGCCGAGCGGCAGAAGTCGGGGTTGGCGCCCAGGAAGTTGGCGGCGGTGGTGTGCAGGTTGGTGAAGTTGCAGCGCCCACCACCCGAGATGCGAATTTTCTCGGCCACTTTTTCGGTGTGGTCGACGAGTAACACTCTCAGACCCAACTGGCCTGCGACGCCAGCGCAAAAAAGGCCGGCGGCCCCGGCGCCAATCACCACTACGTCGAACGTGTGCATGGCTGGCTGCGCGGCAAAGAGCCCGGCTTAACGATGCCGCGTTCGCCCCGACGCAACCATGGAATGTTCTGGTACGACGCAGGCCGCCAACGCGGCGGCGCGTATCACTTCACCGACGACGATGATGGCCGGGCTGACCATCTTTTCGCGCGTGATGGCTTGTGCCAATAGGCCAAGTTCGGTCGCGATATGGCGCTGTGCCGGCAGGGATACGTTCTGAACCACCACCACCGGGGTACTAGCCGGCAAGCCCGTCAGCAGTTCGTCCTGCACCCGTTGGGCGCCGCGCACGCCCATGTAAATCACCAGCGTGAGTTTGGCACTGTGGGCAGTTGCCGCCAGGGCGCGCCAGTCGGTTGTGTCACCACCGCGTTTCGGGTGTCCGGTTACAAAGGCCACGCCCTGGGCGTGGTCGCGGTGGGTCAGCGGCACACCCAGGGCACTTGCGGCTGCCAGGCCGGATGTGACGCCATTGACCACCGTCACGTCGATGCCGGCACTTCGCAAGTACTCCACTTCTTCGCCGCCGCGGCCGAAGATGAACGGGTCGCCGCCCTTGAGCCGCACCACGTCGTTACCCTCGCGTGCCGCCGCGACCATCAACTTCTGGATGAAGGCCTGCGGTGTCGACTTGCAACCGCCCCTCTTGCCCACGTACACGATGCGCGCACCGCCGCGGGCCAGGCCCACTATCTCGTCACTGACAAGGTCGTCCACCAATACCACCGTGGCATTCTGGATTGCCTTGACCGCTTTCACGGTCAGAAGCTCCGGGTCGCCCGGGCCGGCGCCGACCAATGTGACTTTTCCATGTTTCATAATTGCGAGACCATATGCAAGATATGCGCCACTTGCCGGGCGATCGGTGCTGGAATAGCGCTGGTACCGGCTGTGACCTGGCGAATATAACGCGCGGTTGTGGATGGGTCGGTCTCCTTGGGAAGATCCGGCACCGACGCCAACGCGCCAGTCTGTGCTTCTTGCAGCAACAAGCGCTGACCTGAAATGAAACCTTCCATTCGCGGCATGCGGCGCGGGTCAGCCACCGCCTCACCTTCCGTGCCGCGCAGCAGCATCGCATCGGCGCCTACCAGTTCAAACGTAGCGGCCACGGCTAACGCATATTCCGGGTGGGTATAGCTGCTGACGATCAGGCTTTTTCCGGCGCACGGATTCATGATTTTGACCAGGCTGTGGGCCGGGTTGCGCAGGCCAACCGCGCGACGCACGTCGAGCAACCGCTGCAGCCCCGGGCATAACAATCCGGTTGGCATAAAGGCGACAACACCGCCGGACACCGGGCCGATCACCGTGCGGGCCGGGATATCCAGTGCCTCCAGCACGCTGGACGTGAAGACCCGCGTTGATTCGCTGGCGGCGCCGTGTATCAGCACCGGCAGGCCTTCGCGGGCCAGCAGCAGTGCCAGCAAGGGCGTCAGCAGCGGTAGCTTGCGCGCGCCGTTGTAGCTCGGGATCACTACCGGCGGACGTTGCCCCGCCGGCACATGCCGCAGACGCAGCTTGGTGGCGTCCAGAAATCCAGCCATTTCCTGCGGCGTTTCACCCTTGATGCGCATAGCCAGGCAGAACCCACCGACTTCCAGGTCGGTCACCGCGCCGTCGAGCACCTGGCCGAACAGGTCCGCCGCCTGTTCGCGCGACAGGGAGCGCGCGCCATCCTTGCCGCGCCCAATTTCCTTAATGTATTTGGCGATCGACATGGCCGGATTGTCCGGGATACCGGGTGGCCGCATGTTTCGCGCTTATGCGCCTGCCGGTTCGTGGCTGGTTGAAGCGCGTACCAGGCGTTTCAGCTCCGGCAGGCACGAGCCGCAGTTGGTGCCACATTGCAGTGCCGCCTGCAAAGACGCCATGCGCTGATCGGCCGGCCCAGTGGCGTGGACGAAGTGGGCGGCGATGTCGTTTTCCGTCACATTGAAGCAACTGCAGACGGCTTTTCCGCGTGATCGCACCGCCACCGGAGCCTTGGCACCGGGCAGCAATAGCAGACGGCCGTAAGCCCGGGCGTCGAGTTGCTCCTGCAGCACGGTCTTGATCCAGGCTTCGGCGCGGGTGTCGCCGGCCAGCACAAAACCCTCCAGTGTTGTATCGTTTTCGCCTCGCACCAGCCGGATGGCGCGCCGCTGGCCTTTTTTCCGGTCGGCATAACGCAGCACATCGGCGCTGTCGAGGCGCAGGATTTTTTCGATCTGTTCCAGCAGGTCATCGGGCGGCGCTTCATGGGCGGCCGAGCGAAACAACACACCGCTGCGTGTTTGCCGGCTGCCAATCAGCGCGGTCTGGCTGGAAAATGGTACACAGGCGGCAAACGGAAATCGCCGCATCAGTGCCCGGAGTTGGTCCTGCGCGGCGAGTGCCGTGTCTTCGGGCAGCCAGGCTAGCGCGAGCAACGACCAGGGCAGCTCGGCCTTCAGGATTTTGACTGCCGCGTGTTTCAGCTCGGGTTGTCGGGAGTCGGGACAATAGGCCGATGTCGTGAGTGCGTTCACGCCCGCCAGCCGCTCACCGGTGCTGGAACAGCCGCTCAGATATTCTTCGCCCCAATGCATCGCGATATACGCCTGGCTCATGCCAAGTTCGGTGCTGGATTGCAGTGGAACCAGGATCGACCCACGCCGGCTGGTCACATGCACCAGGTCACCTTCCTTTAGCAAGCGCCGCGTCATGTCCTGCGGGTGCATCTGCAGCGTTGGCTCCGGCACATGACCGAACAGGCGCCCCAGCGTTCCGGAGCGGCTCATGCCGTGCCACTGGTCGCGCAAACGTCCGGTGGTGAGTGAAAACGGGAAACGCGCATTACGCGCCTCGGCGACCGGTCGGTAGACCGTGTTGACAAACCTGGCCCGGCCGTCCGGGGTGGGAAACGCCCCGTCTTGGTACAGGCGGGTTGTTCCGCCGGACTCACCCTCGCGCAACGGCCATTGCATTGGGCCGGCCTGCTCCAGCAGCGCGTAACTCAAACCGGTGATGTCCAGGTCGCGCCCGCGCGTGGATTCCCGGTGTTCGTTCCAGATCGATTCGGGACTGGTGTAGGGGAACAACGTTGGCGCGTCAGATGACCGCGCCAGCAATGGTTCCAGCCGCAATGCAAAGTCCACCACGATCGACCAATCGTGCCGGGCCTGAGCCGGTGGGCTGACGGCTGCGCGCACGCGGCTGATGCGCCGTTCGCTGTTGGTCACGGTACCTTCCTTTTCGCCCCAGGTAGTGGCCGGCAACAACAGGTCGGCATAGGCACAGGTGGCAGTCGTCGCGTATGCTTCCTGCACCACCACCAGTTCCGCGCGCTCCAGGGCCCGGCGCACCACCGACTGGTCGGGCATCGATTGGGCCGGGTTGGTGCAGCAGATCCACAAGGCCTTGATTTCACCGTCGGCAGCGGCCTGGAACATATCCACGGCGGTCTTGCCGGGTTTCTCGGGTACCGTGGACACGCCCCACAATGCGGCGACTTCGGCGCGATGCGCCGGGTTGGCCAGGTCCCGGTGCGCCGACAGCAGGTTGGCCATGCCACCGACCTCGCGCCCGCCCATCGCATTCGGTTGGCCAGTCAGTGAAAACGGCCCGGCGCCGGGTTTGCCGATTTGCCCCGTGGCCAGATGCAGATTGATGAGCGCGGCATTCTTGGCGGTACCGCTGCTGGACTGGTTCAGGCCCTGGCAATACAGGCTCAGCGTGGCCTGCGACGTGGCAAACAGCCTTGCTGCCGCAAGCAGATCTTCCTTCCTGATGCCGCAGGTTTGCGCCACCAGGTCGGGCGTGTTGTCACGTACTCCGGTTCGCAGCACGTCAAACCCGGTGGTGTGCGTGGCTATGTAGCTGGCGTTGTTCCAACCTTCCCACAACATGATGTGCAACATGCCATTGAACAACATCACATCGGTACCGGGTTGGATCGCCAGATGTAGATCGGCAATCTCGGCACTGTCGGTGCGGCGCGGGTCGGCCAGTATGATTTTCAGGTTCGGATTGGCTTTTTTTGCATCTTCGATGCGCCGGAACAGCACCGGGTGCGCGAATGCCGGGTTGGCTCCGGCGATGAAGATGCATTGCGCATGGTCGATATCCTCATAACACGCTGGCGGGGCGTCCGCTCCCAGGGTCTGCTTGTACCCGGCTACCGCGCTGCTCATGCACAAACGAGAGTTGGTGTCGATGTTGTTGGTGCCGATCAATCCCTTGGCGAGTTTGTTGAAGACGTAATAGTCCTCGGTAAGTAGCTGGCCTGAAACATAGAAACCGAC